>QHSR01000071.1:0-38617 GCA_003221635.1 Candidatus Rokuibacteriota bacterium
CTGGACTTTCCCCTTCCCCGAGGGAACGTGGCCGTACGGGACGAGGCTCTCCTCGTCGGCGTCGTACGGCTCTCGGCACGCTCGACACACCTTCCGGCCGAGCCGCTGGGCCAGGACGAGGAGGAGCGACGACGCCACCAGGAACGGCGGGATCCCCATGTCGAGAAGCCGCGCGATGGTCGAGGGACAGTCATTCGTGTGGAGCGTGGAGAACACCAGGTGGCCGGTCAGCGCGGCGCGAATGCTGATCTGCGCCGTCTCGAGGTCGCGCGTCTCACCCACGAGGATCACGTCCGGGTCCTGGCGGAGGAAGGAGCGGAGCGCGGCGGCGAACGTCCGGCCGACGCCCTCATTGACCTGCACCTGGTTCACGCCCTTCAGGTTGTACTCGACGGGGTCCTCGGCGGTCATGATGTTGACGTCCGGAGAATTGATCGTGTGGATCGCCGAGTAGAGCGTGGTTGTCTTCCCGGACCCGGTCGGCCCCGTGATCAAGACCATGCCGTAGGGCTGGTGAATCGCGGCGCTGAACTTCTCGAGGCTCCACTCGTCGAAGCCGAGCTGCGTCATGTCGAGCTTCAGCGCTTCCTTGTCGAGGATGCGGAGGACCGCCTTTTCGCCGAAGATCGTCGGGAGCGTCGAGACGCGGAAGTCGATTTCGCGGGTGTTATACCGGAGCTTGATGCGGCCGTCCTGCGGCAGCCGACGTTCCGCGATGTCGAGGCTGGACATGATCTTCAGCCGCGAGAGGATCGCCGACTCCAACCGCTTCGGCGGCGCCAGCATCTCGTGGAGCACGCCATCAATCCGAAAGCGGATGCGGAAGATCTTCTCGTAGGACTCGAAGTGGATGTCGGAGGCGCCTTTCTGGATCGCATCGACGAGCACCATGTTGACCAATTTCACGACCGGCGCTTCGTCGGCTGATTCCTTCAGCTCGAAGACGTCGACCTTGGAGCCTTCCTCGCCCTCCGCCAAGACCTCGAGGTTGCTGAGGTCGGTCTGCATATCCGACAGGACGGTGGAGATGGCCTCGGTCTTCGACTCGTAGTTGCGGTCGATCGCCTTCTTGATCGCCGTCTGCGACGCAACCAGCGGCAATACCTGGAGATTCGTCATGAACGAGATGTCGTCCAGCGCGAAGACATTCGTGGGATCCGCCATCGCCAACGCCAACGAGTTTCCCATCTTCCTGACCGGGATCACTTCGTACTTCCTCGCGATGGGCGCCGGCACCAGCTTCAGCACGTCCGAGTCGATGTCCAGCTGGGCGAGCGTGATCGATGGCACGCCGTACTGCCGAGAGAGGAATCCAATGAGCTGGTCTTCGTTGACGAAGTTCAGCCGGATGAGGACCGAGCCGATCTTCTCCGGGGAGCCCTTCTGCTCCGCGAGCGCCTTCTTGAGTTGCTCGGCGGAGAGCAGACCATCGGCGACGAGGAGGTCCCCGAGGCGTCGGTTGACAGGCTGCCCGAGCTTGACCGGCTGGGCCATTGTAATCTTTTACTGTACCCCACCCAGGCGCTTCAACGTATCGGTAAAGGCCTTGTAGGCGTCGTCCTGGTAGAGCACGAAAACGACCCGTTTCAGGCCGGCGGGACCCCCTTTCAGGTGGGCGAGCACGGCGTTGAGCATGGCGTCGGCCGACACCGCCGGCGGGACGCGCCCGACGCCGGTTCCGAGCGCGGGGAGGGCAAGGGACGTGATTCGGTGTTTCGCCGCAAGGGCCAGGACCGCTCGAGTGGTGGTCGTGATCTTCTCGCCGTCGGTCTTGAGGTCTGAGCCCATGACCGCGGCGTGGATGACATGGGTGGCGGCGAGATTGCCGCCGGTGGTCAGCACGGCCTCGCCGACCTCCACGGGCCCTTGCCGCATCGCCTCTTCCTCGATGATGACCCCGCCCTTCCGCTTGATGGCCCCGGCGACGCCGGTGCCCATGGCGAGCGTCGAGTTCGCCGCATTGACGATGGCGTCGACCTCCCAGTCAGTGATGTCGCCCCGCTCGATCGCAATGGACGACTGACCGATCCGGAGCCTCATGGCCGTGCCTCACCGCGCTCATCAGCTTTCGCTGCTTCCCACGCGCGCTCGAGCTCGTCGGGCGCCACCGCGGAGACCGACGTACCGCGCGCGACCAGCTCGGCCTCCATGTCGGCGAAGCGTCTGCGAAACTTCTCGATCGCGCCGTGCAGCGCCTCTTCGGCGTCGAGCGTCGCGAGACGCGCCACGTTCACGAGCGAAAAGAGCGCATCGCCGAGCTCCTCCTGAATGCGGTGGGCGTCGCCGGAGGCGAGCGCCTCGGCGGCCTCACGGATCTCCTCCTCGACCTTGGTCCACGCCGCGCGCGCGCTGGGCCAGTCGAAGTTCACTCGCGCCGCCTTGCTTTGGACGCGCTGCGCCCGCAACAGCGCCGGCAGCGCGCGGGGGACGCCGTCGAGGAGCGATCGGCGCAGTCCTCGCTCGTCGGCTTCGCGCTGCTTGATGGCCTCCCACTGAGCGAGGGCTTCGGTCGCCGTGCCGACCGACGCGTCACCGAATACGTGCGGGTGACGGCGCACCATCTTGTCGATGAGCTGCCGGAGCAGATCGCGCATGGTGAACTCGCCTAGTTCCTCGGCAAGCCGGGCGTGGAAGACGACCTGGAAGAGAAGGTCGCCCAGTTCCTCCCGCAGGGGAGCGCTGCGTCCGGACTCGATCGCTTCCAGGACTTCGTACGCTTCCTCGATCAGGTATGGCTTCAGGGATGTCCGCGTCTGCTCACGATCCCACGGGCAGCCGCGGGGTGCACGCAAGCGCATCATGACGTCCAGGAGCCGTTCAAAAAGAACGCCGGGGGACTCGGTCATGTCCGTTCCTGAGGCTAACCGATTATACAACAAGGGTTTTCGCCTGTGCTAGGCTCAGACGATGCCGACGGGCGATTCCGAGGATGTTTTCAAGGTCACCGACAGGCGCAGACGTCTGGGCGCCGAGGATCCGCCCCGGCCGCCCCTCTCTAGCGACGAGTCGCGACCGCCAGTGCCACACGGCTCGGCCCCCCCGGGCGAGCGCAGCCTGGCCGGGCTCTTCATGATGCTCGCGAGCTCGGCGGTGATCGCGCTGGGGCATGCCCCCGATCCCCTCACGGGCCAGCGTCAGACCGATCTGGTCCAGGCCGCGGATGCGATCGACCTGCTCGTCCTGCTGCGAGAGAAAACGGAAGGACACCGGTCGGGCGACGAGAGCCGGATCCTCGACGAGCTCATCTACGACCTGCAGGTCCGCTATGTGCAAGTCACGAGGCAGTCCTGATCACGACCATCTGTGTCTCGATCGTGATCGATTCCACCGTCTCGGGTAGCCGCCACCGAAGCTGACTCAGAATCGCCGGGTTCAGCAGAAGTCTCAGAAACATGACGGGCAGCGGCTGGCGGCCGAGCGCGAGCCGTTCAATGTCGAGGCGTAGATAGCGACGCTGACCACGATCTGCTCCCACCTCCAGACTTGCGCGCGCCCCGAAGTGAAGCCAGACCGGCCGCTCGAGCCAATGGGCGGGCAGGAGTTCGGCGAACGACAGAAGCTGACCCAGCGGAAGGTCTCCCTTGATCTCGACAATTCCGTCGCCAACCAGCCTCACGGCCCCGAGCCTCAAGGGGACCTTGGCCGCCTCGGCCAGATGGCGTGCGAGAAACGCGTTCAACTCGGCTTCCGACAGGATGACCTGATGGGCACGTCCTCTGGCTCGCCGCGCCCCGCCGCGGAGGACGTCGTAAATCTTCTGCTGAGCTCGGACGCCGTCCTCGGCTTTCCCCGCGGTCGCGAGGACTTCCGGCTCCTGGAGCATTCGAGATCCCATCCAGGCCGATCCGATGGCCAGCCCGCCTATCACCGCGAAGGCCGCCACGAGGGCCATGCACCCTAACCGCATCGCCCCCACCCTATCATTCGGAGCTCAGAGCCTTTCAGGATCCGGGACGGCGGCGGCGTCCAGACCATACTTGACATGATAATACTAAGATGATATGTGTCTGGTGTACTCATACTTGTCCGGGCCTTGCGATAAGGAGGGCTTTGCGATGACGATCGCGCGTTGGCGTCCGTTCGGGGAAATCGAGAGGTGGGATCCATTTCGGAACATTGCCGAGATACAGGGAGAGGTCAACCGCCTCTTCAACAGCTTCGCTGGACGGCCCACGGCCGTCGCGACCGGCTCGGCCGCACGGATGTGGGCACCGGTCCTCGACATGCACGAGACCAAGGACGATCTCGTTCTGAATTTTGAGCTTCCAGGGGTCCGCGAGAAGGACGTATCCGTGTCGATCACCGGCGATCTGCTGACCGTGAAAGGCGAGCGCGGGTTCGACCGCGACGTCACGGACGAGAGCTATCGCCACGTCGAGCGTGTTTACGGGAAGTTCGAGCGGAGCGTCCAGCTTCCTATGCCTGTCCAGGCCGACAAGGTGAAGGCCACGTACCGCGACGGGATGCTCGAGGTCACGCTTCCGAAGGCGGACGAGGTCAAGCCGAAGGAAATCAAGATCGATATCGTCTGAGTCGTTCGCATGAGTCGTTCGCATCGTTCGAAGGCGTAAGGCGACGGAACGGCGACCCGTTCCGTCGCCACGAGACCAAGGAAAGGGAGACTCGACATGGCGAAGGTGATCGGTATTGACCTCGGGACGACCAACTCGGTGGTGGCGGTCGTCGAGGGTGGCAACCCCACGGTGATCGCGAACCAGGAGGGCAGCCGGCTGACGCCCTCGGTCGCGGGGTTCACCAAAGACGGAGAAATCCTCGTCGGTCAGGTGGCCAAGCGGCAGGCGATCACGAATCCCGAGAACACTGTGTTCTCGATCAAGCGGTTCATGGGACGCCGCTACGACGAGGTGCTCCAGGAGATCAAGCTCGTCCCGTATAAGGTGGTCAAGGCCAGCAACGGCGACGCCCGTGTCGAGGTGAGGGGCAAGCAGTACTCGCCGCCCGAGATCTCGGCCATGATTCTGAGAAAACTGAAGGAAGCGGCCGAGGCGTACCTGGGCGAGAAAGTCACGCAGGCCGTCATCACCGTGCCCGCCTACTTCAACGACAGCCAGCGGCAAGCGACCAAGGACGCCGGGCGCGTGGCCGGTCTCGAGGTGTTGCGGATCATCAACGAGCCCACCGCCGCCGCGCTCGCCTATGGGCTCGACAAGAAGAAGGAGGAGACGATCGCTGTCTACGACCTCGGCGGCGGCACCTTCGATATCTCGATTCTCGAAATCGGTGAGGGCGTCTTCGAGGTCAAGGCGACCAACGGCGACACCCACCTGGGTGGCGACGACTTCGACCAGCGCGTCATGGACTGGATCTCGGGGGAGTTCAAGAAGGAGCACGGGATCGACCTTCTGAAGGACCGCATGGCGCTCCAGCGGTTGAAGGAGGCGGCCGAGAAGGCGAAGTGCGAGCTGTCAACGACGCTGCAGACCGAGATCAACCTGCCCTTCATCACGGCGGACGCGAGCGGTCCCAAGCACCTCGTGCTCACGCTAACGCGGGCCAAGCTCGAGGCGCTCGTGGCGGATCTCGTGGAGCGCACCCTCGGCCCGTGCCGGCAGGCCATGCAGGACGCCGGCGTGAGCCAGAAGGACATCAACGAGGTCATCCTCGTGGGCGGCCAGACGCGCATGCCGAAGGTGCAGGAGGCCGTGAAGCAGCTCTTCGGGAAGGAGCCGCACAAGGGCGTCAACCCGGACGAAGTCGTGGCGGTTGGCGCCGCCGTACAGGGGGCGGTGCTCACGGGTGAGGTGAAGGACCTCCTTCTGCTCGACGTCACTCCGCTCTCGCTCGGGATCGAGACGCTCGGCGGCGTGATGACTCCGCTCATCTCCCGGAACACGACGATTCCGACCAAGAAGAGCGAGGTCTTCACGACCGCGGCGGACAACCAGACCTCGGTCGAAGTCCACGTGCTCCAGGGCGAGCGGCCCATGGCGCGCGACAACCGGACTCTGGGGAAGTTCCACCTGGTCGGTATCCCGCCCGCGCCGCGTCAGGTGCCGCAGGTCGAGGTGACGTTCGACATCGACGCGAACGGCATCTTGAACGTCGCAGCGCAGGACAAGGCCACGGGCAAGCAGCAGAACATCACGATCACCGCCTCGTCCGGGCTGACCAAGGACGAGATCGACCGAATGGTGAAGGAAGCGGAGACGAACGCCGCGGAAGACTCGAAGCGGAAGCAGGAAATCGAAGTCCGCAACCAGACGGACTCGCTCGTGTACTCCACGGAGCGGACGCTCGGGGAGCACGGCGCCAAGCTGGGAGAAGCCGATCGTAAGGCGATCGACGACGCCCTGGCGGAGGCGCGCGAAGCGCTGAAGGGCGAGGACCTCGAGCGGATGAAGCGCGCCCAGGAGAACCTGACCCGCGCGTCGCACAAGCTCGCGGAGATCATGTACCGCGAGGCCCAGACGCAAGGTCAGCCGGCCGGCGCGCCCGGCGGGCCGAGCCAGGGCTCGACTGGCCCGAAGGAAGGCGAGGTCGTCGACGCCGACTTCGAGGATCTGGGCGACAAGAAGAAGTAACCGTCCGATGCGTCGCGATTACTACGCGGTGCTGGGCATCGCGGCGACGGCCGGGCCGCGCGAGGTTCGCCGCGCGTATCAGCGGCTCGCGCGGCAGTACTCGCCCGACGTCAACTTCTGGGACGAGCGGGCCCGCGAGCTCTTCAACGAAATCGCCGAGGCCTTCCGAGTGCTCGGCGATCCTGCCGCGCGGCAGATGTACGATCGGATCGGGCCCGCGGCCGGTGTCGACGACGCGCTCGGCGCCGGCCGGCGTGGCGACGACGTCCATGCGGTCGTCGAGCTGTCCTTCGCCGAAGTGGCACGAGGGGCGAGGGTGCAGATGGAAGTCCCGCGGTTCTCGCCCTGCACTGCTTGTGCGGCGAGTGGCGCCGCCCAGGGGGGGCGCTGTGCGATGTGCCTCGGTCGTGGCGTACGCCGGGTCGTCGAGCCGGTGGACGTCGCGGTTCCCGCCGGAGTGGATTCCGGAGCACAGATCCGCGTGACCGACGAGGGAAATGCAGGGCCGTTCGGCGGGCCGCGCGGCGATTTGATCGTGAGCACGCGGGTCGGGGAGCACCCCTTTTTCCGTCGGAAGGGGGACAGCGTGCACTGCGAGGTGCCGATCAGCGTGTGGGAGGCGCTCCTCGGTGCCCGCATCCGCGTCCCGACGCCATCGGGGGAAGCGGCGCTCGTCGTTCCGCCGGGTACGACGGGCGGCCAGGTGTTCCGGCTGCGCGGGCAGGGGCTGCCCAAGCTGACCGGTGAGTCGACCGGGGACCTCTACGTGACGGTTCGGGTCGAGGTCCCGACCGGGCTCGACGCGCGGACGCACGAGCTCGTGCGCCAGCTCGAGCGGTTGATGCCGATCGAAACCCGGACCGCGTTCGAGCGTTATCGGGGAGGCGCGCAGTGACCGACCGCGGCAAGCCGCTCTACATGATCGGGGTGGTCGCCGACATGCTGAACGTCCACCCGCAGACGCTTCGCTTCTACGAGAAGAAGGGGCTCGTGCGTCCGAGCCGGACCGTCGGCCGGACGCGCATGTATTCCACGGGAGACGTCGATGAGCTGGCCCGTCTGCTGCGGCTCACGCGGGATCTCGGGGTGAATCTCGCCGGCATCGAGGTCATCCTAAAGATGAGACGTCGAATGATCGAGATGCAGAAACAGATTGAGGATCTGGTCGCCTACCTCCGCGAGGAGGGCGGCGAGGCCGCGAGTCACTCCCGGCCGCAGGAACCGCGGGAGGCCCTGGTCCGGGCCGCCTCCGGCCACCTCAAGCCGGTCGATCTGTTTTAGTACGACGAGAAAGGGGAATCATGGCTGGCGAGCGCGACGATAGCGAGCTCATTATTCCGGATGCCCTCGCAATTCTGCCGTTGCGCGGGACGGTGATCTTTCCGCAGGCGGTGATGCCGCTCGCGGTCGGCCGGCCCGCGTCGGTCCGGCTCATCCAGGAGGCGCTCCAGGGCAGCCGAATCATCGGCGCCGTCATGCAGCGCGATCCGTCGGAGGACGCGCCCCGTGCTCAGGGGCTTCACGCGATCGGGACCGCGACCGTCATCGAGAAGGCGCTGAAGCAGCCCGACGGCACCTTGCGCCTCGTCGTTCAGGGGCTTGTGCGGTTCCGTATCACCGACACCGTCCAGGAGACCCCGTTTCTCCGGGCGCGGATTCAGCGTCTTACCGACGAGGCGCCCTCGGCGACCCTCGAGGTCGAAGCGCTCGCGCGGACGGCCGCCGGCCTCTTCCAGAAGGTCGTCGCGCTCTCCCCGACGCTGCCCGACGAGCTCGCGAGCATCCTCGGCGCCGCGGAAGGGCCGGGCGCGCTCGCGGACTTGATCGCCGGGTCGCTGCCGACACTTCCGACGGCCCTGCGGCAGGAGTTGCTCGAGACCGTCGGAATCGCCGAGCGCCTGCAGAGGCTCGTGGCCGCTCTCACGAAGGAGGCCGAGGTTCTGGAGCTCGGGTCGAAGATCCAGTCGGAAGTCCAGTCCGAGATGTCGAAGACTCAGCGCGAGTACTACCTGCGTGAGCAGATGAAGGCCATCCAGAAGGAGCTGGGCGAGACCGACGACCGTACGCAGGAGGCCGAGGCGCTTCGCCGGAAGATCGAGGCGGCCGGCATGACGGAAGAGGCGAACAAGGAGGCGCTGCGCGAGCTGGACCGGCTGGCGAGGATGCCGCCTGCGGCGGCCGAGTACACGGTCGCGCGGACCTACATCGACTGGCTCGTCTCGATGCCGTGGCAGCAGGAGACCGCCGACAACGTGGACATTGCCGGGGCCCACGCGATCCTCGACGAGGACCACGAGGGGGTCGAGAAGATCAAGGAGCGGATCCTCGAATACCTGGCGGTGAAGAAGATCCGGCCGTCCGGCAAGGACCCGATCCTCTGCTTCGTCGGTCCCCCGGGCGTCGGCAAGACGTCACTCGGGCGGTCGATCGCGCGCGCCCTCGGCCGGAAGTTTCACCGCATCTCGCTGGGCGGTATGCGGGACGAGGCCGAGATCCGCGGCCACCGCCGGACCTACATCGGCGCGCTGCCGGGCCAGATCATCCAGGGGCTCCGGCGCGCCGGGACGAAGAACCCCGTCTTCATGCTCGACGAGATCGACAAGCTGGGGATGGACTTCCGGGGCGATCCGGCCTCGGCGCTCCTGGAGGTGCTCGATCCGGAGCAAAACGGCTCGTTCCGCGATCACTACCTGGATGTCGCCTTCGACCTGTCGCGCGTGCTGTTCATCACGACCGCGAACGTGATCGACACGGTGCCCCCGGCGCTGCGCGATCGGATGGAGATCATCCCGCTCGCCGGATACACGGAGGAAGAGAAGATCGCCATCGCCGAGAGGCACCTCGTGCCCAGGCAGGCGCGGGCGCACGGCCTCGATGCAGCTGCGGACATCGAGTTCACGCCGGAGTCGTTGCGCCTGCTGGCCCGCGGCTATACGCGTGAGGCCGGCGTGCGCAATCTCGAGCGCGAGATCGCCAGCGTCTGCCGAAAGGTGGCCCGCCGGCGCGCGGAAGGGCACACCGAATCGGTGCGGATCACGCCCGACCTGGTCACGTCGTTCCTCGGCGTGCCACGCTTCGAGCTCGAGGAGGTCGAAGAGCGGACGCGCGTCCCCGGTGTCGCGATCGGCCTCGCATGGACGCCGGCTGGCGGCGACATCCTGTTCATCGAGGCGACTCGGATGAAGGGGGCGCGCACGCTGACGCTGACCGGTCAGCTCGGCGATGTCATGAAGGAGTCGGTCCAGGCGGCGCTCTCGTGGGTGCGGTCTCACGCGGAGGAGCTCCACATCGCACCCGAGTTCTGGGAGATGTCGGACATCCACGTGCACGTCCCCGCCGGGGCGATTCCCAAGGACGGACCCTCGGCGGGCGTCACGATGACGACGGCGCTCGTGTCATTGCTCAGCGGCCGTCGCGTGCGCTCCGGGCTCGCCATGACCGGCGAGGTTAGTCTCGCCGGGCGCGTGCTGCCGGTCGGCGGGATCAAGGAGAAGGTCCTGGCCGCGCACCGCGCCGGGATTCGGACAGTGCTACTGCCCAAGCGAAACGCAAAGAATCTCATCGAGGACGTACCCCCTCGGGTGCGGGACGAGATGACGATACACTTGGTCGATTCGGTGCCCGATGTCCTGAGGCTCGCTCTCGAGGATGCGCCAGCCTGGCCCGAGATCGAGTCACTGGCGTTATCTTCCTGATTTCCGGGGTCTTTCGGACTTTTCCGGAACCCGTCTTCTGTCCTTGAAGGGGAAACACCCGGTCCGTTAACATAGCGGCATGCTCCGTTCCGGGTTTGTCCTGTATATGGTGGCGGCCACCATGGTGGCCGCCGCGCCGGCTGGCGCCGAGGTCTATCGGCTCGCGACGAGCGACGGGACCGTCCACTTCACCAACGCGCCGACCGACCCCCGCTATCGTGGCCTCGGATACTCGTCTGGCACCGCCGCGGGCTGGCTGCGACTGGCGCGCGCAGACACCGAGCGCTATGCGGCCGAGATCAGGGACGCATCCGAGCGCTACGGCGTGCCGGAGCGTCTGGTCCAGGCCGTCATCCGCGTCGAATCTGCGTTCAACCCGCACGCGGTTTCCGTGAAAGGCGCCCAAGGGCTGATGCAGCTCATGCCGCAGACGGCCTCGATGCTTGGCGTCCGCAACAGTTTCGATCCCCAGCAGAACATCGATGGCGGCGTGCGGCACCTCCGGGGTCTGATCGATCGGTTCGGGAACGACCTGCCGATGGCGCTGGCTGCCTACAACGCCGGCGAGAAAGCGGTGGTCGCCTACAGGGGGATCCCGCCATTTACCGAGACGCGCGACTACGTGACGCGCGTGCTCTATCACTACGACGGCAGCACCAACGGCCTGGCCGGCGCGCCCACCGCGGTCTATCGAGCGGTCGGGGACGACGGCACCATCATCTACACGAACATCCCGCCGCGCGGCCGCCGCTAGGTTCTGGCGTCGTCCGTCGGGCGTGCTCCGACGACGGCGAATCAGAAATCGACCGCTTCTTCAGCAGCTTTGTCAGGTCGCGAAGCAGTCTTTTCAGGGCCTCCCGCGCGAGGCGTTTTTCTCGAGCCAGCCGATCAACGCGGACACGATCCCTGGCACCACCCGCCGGTTCAGGACGAGCCCCCAGTGCGAAGCGCCCTCGACGCTGACATGATCGGCCGGGAAGGGGAAGTCGTCATACCGTCGCCGGGGCCACTGGGTGTCCGCCGTCCCGGTGACGATGAGAAGAGGACACGCGAGATCGTCGATGACGATCCCCGCCTGGCGTTCGTCTCGCGCGAGGCGGGACTCCGGACCGAGCGAGTCCAGGGCGATCACGCGCTCGGCTCGATCGAGATCCGCCATCGCGGGCTGACGGTCTGGGTCGCGGCCGACGATCCCATATGCCTCGGCGCCGAATGCGCCCGAGCGGAGCGCGACCGAGGCGTCACGTACCCGAGCCGGCGTGCTCGGCGCGAGGCCCACGAAGGCTCGCGCGTCGCAGGCCGCGGCCGCCATCATCGCCACCAGTCCGCCCATGCTCCAGCCCAGGAGGATGGGGGGATGCCGCAGCGTACGCGCAACGGCCACCACGTCGTCGGCATAGTCGCCCATTCGCAGGGTACCGACGTCGACCGACGCACCGTGCCCATGACCACGGAGGTCGAGGGCGTGCGAGGACCATCCGTGGTGAGCGAGCTCGTCCTGCCAGAACGTCCAGACCCGCGCCGAGTTCGCTGCGCCGTGCACGAGGATCAGTGGGGACCGCGCCTCACCGCCAACCACGTGGCTGTGCACTTCCAGGATGGGCGTTCGCGGGCGTCGGGTCGAGACCGGGTCTGGCATCGAACGATATTCTAGAGCCAGACTCGGGGCCAAAGCCCGGCGTGAATGACAACAGGCGCGCGGGTGGTCCAACAGGACAGCCCCGCCCGAGCGCCAGGCATGGTCGAAAATGGAGACTGGAGAGCGGTGACGGTCCGAGGTGCCGCAGGGATATTGGTCGTGAGTTGCCTGGTCTTGCTCATCCAGGCAAGCGACTGCGCTCCGCTGATGTGTCCCCCACCGGACGGGGTGGTGAAATCAGGACCGGTCCGTCGGTCGCCGCCATCCACAAGTGATACGGCAGGTCGCCCGGCCCCGGCGACCGAGCCACCACGGGCCGAGAGTCTGCCGAATGCCGTGGCTCCTTCGCCGACAGCGCCGTCTGGGCCCACGGTTCCACCGCCTGGGACACCGAAGGGATCTCCAGCCCTCGATCTGACGTCTTTCGAGAAGCGACTTCGCGAGACCACAGCGATCGGTGTGTTCACCAAGCTCTCGCTCAAGAATCAGGTCGATGACCTGCTGGAGCAATTCGCGGCGTTTCACCAGGGGCGAGGCGACGTTACTCGCGCAAAACTCCGGGAGGCCTACGATCTTCTGCTCCTCAAAGTGTTGTCACTCTTACAGGACAAAGACCCAGCGCTCGCGCGCGACATCTCCGCATCGCGCGAGGCGCTCTGGGATCTTCTGGCGGATCCCGCCAAGTTTGCGAACCTCTAATTCGACCGGAGGAGAGAGCGATGAGCAGGCGAATGAAAGTCTGGGCGCTAGTCGTCTTGAACACAGTGCTCTTCGCCCGACCGTCATCCGCTGCGGACGCCCCGGATGTCCTCAAGGACTTGACGGCGGTGATCGCCCTGCAGGGCCAGCCGTGTGGCCAGGTGGTCACCGCCGTCCGGCAGGGCGAGAACGACTACATCGCGTCGTGCCAGGATGGAAGCCGCTACCGTGTCTTCGTAAACTCCCAGGGCAGGGTCGTCGTGCAGAAGCTGTGAGCCGGTCGATTCCATGAGTGGTAGCTGGCTCCCGCCCCAAGCTCTCCTCCTCTTCGCCCGGCCTGGCTCACGCCCGCCACTGCCGATCGAGACCGCGGTATTGGATGGCTTCCGCGCAGTGCTCGGCCGCCAGTGTTTCGGCGCCGACCAGATCGGCGATCGTGCGCGCCACCTTGAGCACACGGTCGTGACCGCGGGCGGAGAGCCCGAGGCCCGTCATGGCGGCGGCGAGGAGGCGCTCGGCCTCGGCGGGAACCGCGCAAAAGCGCCGGACCTGGCGGGGGCTCATCGCGGCGTTGACGCGGATTCCCGTCCCGCGGAAGCGCTCGCGCTGTCGCTGGCGCGCCGCGCCCACGCGCAGGCGGATCGTCTCGGTCGCGTCGCCTGCCACAGCGGGCCGAAAGTCTGCGGGAGCAAGCGCGGGGAGCTCGACGTGCAGGTCGATGCGGTCCAGGAGCGGGCGCGAGAGACGGCCGAGGTATCTGGCCCGCTCGGCCGGAGTGCAGATGCAATGGTCGAGGGACGCGCAACCGCGCCGGCACGGATTGGCGGCCGCGACGAGCTGGAATCGAGCCGGGAAATCGCTGACGCCACTCGCTCGCGCGATCGTGACGCGGCCGTCTTCGAGCGGCTGGCGCAACGACTCGAGCACGTGCTGCTGGAACTCGGGTAGCTCGTCCAGGAAGAGGACGCCGAGATGGGCGAGGGTCACCTCGCCGGGGTGCGGAGGTGTGCCGCCGCCAATGAGACCCGACACCGAGATGGTGTGGTGGGGAGCACGGAATGGGCGCCGGCTCATCAGCTCTCCGTGACGCGGCAAGAGCCCCGCGACAGACCAGATCGTCGACGCTTCGATCACCTCATCGCGGGTGAGCGGGGGCAGGATGCCCGCCAGCCGGCGTGCCAGCATCGTCTTCCCGCCGCCGGGCGGGCCGACGAGCAGCAGGTTGTGGGCTCCACCGGCTGCGATCTCGAGCGCGCGCTTGGCGTACGTCTGGCCCCGCACGTCGGCGAAATCCAGGTCGTCCGTTGATGGTGATGGTGATGCGGGCGGGTCCGGCGCCGGGGGGGCGGCCTCGGCAGTGTCGCCATTGAGCAGCGATACCGCATCACGTAGCGTCGGAGCGGCGAGTACTCGAAGACCGTCGACCGCCCGCGCCTCCGTGCGGTTCGCGACCGGCACGACGAGCGTGCCGATGCCCTGGCGCCGGCACGTGAGCCCGACGGCGAGCGCTCCGCGGACCGCCTGAATCTGGCCGTCCAGCGCCAGCTCGCCGACCACGGCGAAGGGGCCGATCTGTCCATTGGTGACCGCGCCCGTGGCGGCAAGGATGGCGAGCGCGATCGGCAGGTCGAACGAGGCGCCCTCTTTCCGGAGGTCGGCCGGGGCCAGGTTCACCGTGATCCGGTCGGCCGGAAAGGGAAAGCCGGCGTTGCGGATCGCGGTCCGTACGCGCTCGCGGCTCTCGCGCACCGCCGAGTCAGGAAGCCCGACCGTCGTGAATGCGGGCAGGCCCGGGGTGACGTCCACCTCCACGCGCACGAGGGCGGCTTCGACGCCGACGAGGGCTGCGGACAGGATCCGGGCGAGCACGAGGTGATTCTTCGATGGCCGGTGGTGCGCGTCAATGTCGCGATTCCCAGACGGTGCCAGAGCTCCCGCCCCCGGTGTCATCGAGCGCCGGAACCTCGTCGACGTTCGAGGCGGATCCCAGCCCCGCCTGCGCAGGCGCAATTGGTGCTAGAGTCCCGAGAATGGCGCGGCGGCCTGCGGTTCTCGTCGTCGACGACGACCCCGGTATCCGGGAATCGTTCCGGCTGATCCTCGAGGACCACTACGACGTCGTCGACGTTCCGGACGGCCCCAGCGCGCTCGATGTCGTCCATGCCTCCCAGGTGGACCTCGTGCTGCTCGACATCCGATTGACCGGGATGGACGGAATCGAAGTGCTCGAGCGCATCAAGGCCATCGACGAAGGGATCGAGGTGATCCTCGTCACGGCCGTGAAGACGGTGCGGACGGCGGTGGCGGCCATGAAGCTCGGGGCCTTCGACTACCTGACCAAGCCCTTCGAGGAGGACGAGCTCCTGTCCCTCTCGCGCCGGGCGCTCGAACGGCGGGCGCTCGAGCGAGAGGTCGCGTTCCTCCGCTCCGAGCTGGCCCGGACGCACGATCTCGACGAGATCGTCGGCCAGCACCCCGCGATGGAGAAGCTCCACGGGCTCATCGCGCAGGTCGCGCGCACGTCTACGACGGTGCTCATCACCGGCGAGAGCGGCACCGGCAAAGAGCTCGTCGCGCGGGCCATCCATCGCCAGGGGGCGCGGCGCGAGGCGCCTTTCGTCGCCGTCAATCCGGCGGCCATCGCCGAATCACTCATCGAGTCCGAGCTCTTCGGCCATGAGAAGGGCGCGTTCACCGGCGCCCATCAGAGAAAGCTTGGTAAGTTCGAGCTGGCGCAGGGAGGCACCTTCTTTCTCGACGAGATCGGCACGCTCCGCGCCGAGCTCCAGGCGAAGCTCCTGCGGGTGCTCCAGGAGCGCGAGATCGAGCGGGTAGGCGGCACGCGGCCGGTGAAGATCGACGTCCGGTTCATCGCCGCGACCAACTCCAACCTCAAAGAGGCCGTGGGCCACGGCGCCTTTCGCGAGGACCTCTATTACCGGCTCAACGTCGTCCACGTGGTGGTCCCGCCGCTGCGCGAGCGCATCCAGGATGTACCCGTGCTCGTCGACCATTTCAGCCGGCGCCACAACCGTCGGTTCAACAAGCGTCTCGGCGGGCTTTCACCCGAGGCGCTCGCGGCGCTGCAAGCGTATCGGTGGCCGGGGAATGTGCGCGAGCTCGAGAACGTCATCGAGCGGTGCGTGGTGCTGGCCGAGGGGCCTGTCATCCAGCTCAACGATCTTCCGCTGGACGTGCTGCTGCCTCAGCAGGCCACGAAGGTCCGGGCGGCCGAGGCCCTCCCGCTCAACGAGGCGACGGATCAGTTCGAGCGCCAGATCGTGCTGCGAGTGCTCGAGCGAGTGGGGTGGAATCTCACCGAGGCCGGACGGATTCTCGCGATCCATCGCAACTCGCTCCGCGTGAAGCTCGCACGCTGGGCTGTTCGAGCGCCGGGCGGCGAGCGCTGAGCGCCCAGTCACTGGGCGCACCGCACAGTCACTGTGCGGTGCGCGTTGACGCGGCTCGCACGTGACAGCGAGTTCGCCGTCGAGAAACGGACACTTGAATCGGTCTCCCGCCTCCGGCTCTACGTGGCGGTGGAATTGCTCTACTTCTTACCGGTTGTGCTGCTGGAGCCCTCATGGGGAGGGCTTCTCAACCGAGGAGGAGGAGAGCGATGGCGAAGGCATGGGCTGGCATCCTGATAGTGGCCGCGGTCGTCGGATCGTTCCTGCTGGTGGCGCCGGTGATTGAATCGGCGACTTCGAGCTCGACGCAGCTTTTCCAGGCGGTTGGCACGGCGGATGGTGGCTCGGACTAGGAACGTTCTGAGTTCGAAGGGGGGCGGGTTGCCCCCCTTCCTCCTCGTCCTGCTGCTGGGCTCGCTGCTCTGCGCCAGGTTGTTGCCTGTGTCGGCCCAGGACGGAGACGACGCCGCCGGCAGTATCTACAGGCGGCCGCTGGGGCAGGACCCCGAGACGCTCGATCCCGCACGGATCAGTGACACCTACGGCCGAACCGTGTCACAGCAGATCTTCGATGGCCTGGTCCAGTTCGACCAGACCCTGGCGGTCAAACCGGCACTGGCTGAGTTCTGGCGAGCCTCGCGGGATGGGCTCACGTGGACGTTCGATCTCCGGAAAGGCGTGAAGTTCCACCACGGGCGCGAGGTCACTGCGGACGATGTCGTCTACTCGTTCACTCGCATCCTCGACCCGATGACACATTCCGGCGCCGCGGAACTCTTCCTGAACATCAGAGGCGCGCCCGACTTCAGAGAAGGGCGCGCGAAGACGGTATCGGGCCTCGTCGCGCTCGACCGGCACATCGTTCAGGTGACACTCAGCGAAACCGTCGTGCCGTTTGTCGCTGTCATCGCAATCGGTCACGCCAAGATCGTGCCGCGAGACCTTGTCGAGGCTCAGGGCGCGACGTTCGGCACGCAGCCCGTCGGCACCGGACCGTTCAGATTTCTCCGCTGGGAGCGCGGCAAAGAGATCGTTCTGGGCGCAAACTCGGAGTATTTCGACGGAGCCCCCAAGCTTTCGCGCCTCGTCTTTCGCGTTTTCCCGGGAGATCAGCGAGACACGATGCATGACGAGTTTCTGAAAAGAAATCTCGAGGATGCGCCGGTGCCGCCCCGTGCGGACCGGCGGGCGCTTGCCACCGGTGGAAGGCATGTCTACGTTAAGCGGCCGATGATCAGCCTGCGCTTCTACGGCTTCAACACGCGCACGAGGCCGCTCGACGACCGACGCGTGCGCCGCGCGATCGTCCATGCCATCGACCGCGAGGCGATCGTTCAAGACGTGTTCTTCGGGCAATACACCTTCGCGCGCGGAATTCTCCCACCGGGGATGGTCGGCTTCAATCCGACGCTCGCCGGATACCCGTACGATCGGCAGAAGGCCCGCGAGCTGCTCGCAGAGGCCGGCTACCCTTTGGTCTGGCACAAAACGGGACGACATCGTCCGCGAACACGGGGAGATCAAGAAATCGCTCGCGGCGGTGGGCATCGCTGCGGAGGTCCACTACCTCACCAACTGGCCGGCGTTCTCGAAGATGCTCGACGAGGGAAAACTACCGGTCTTCCTCTACGCTTGGTACGCGGACGTCCCCGACCCAGACAACTTCCTTACGAAGCTCTTCCGCTCGAGGAGCTCGCGCAACTTCTTCGGTTACTCAAATCCGGTCGTCGACGATCTCCTCGCGAGCGCGCGGCGCACGCGAGATGCCCAGCGGCTCGTCGAGCTGTACCGGAAGGCCGAGCAGCTGATCCTCGACGACGCGCCGCTCATCCCTGTCTTTCACCACACCTACGAGCGGCTCTTCCAGCCTTACGTCAGGAGCATCGAGGTCAATGGGCTCGGCGATCCCTACATTCCTTTTAGGAAGATCTGGCTGGAGCGGACGCGGTGAGGCCCGGGTCGCTCCGGGCGAAGCTGCTCCTGGGCACGTTCCTAGTGATCGTTCTCGTGATGACGGCTGTCATCGTGATGGTCGAACACCGCTTGCGCGTGGCGATCATCGACGAGGTCCAGCGACGCGGTGAGGCGTTGGCGCGTAACCTCGCCGCGATCTCCTACGGTCCGCTCCTGCTCTACAACTTTACCGCGCTCGAGCAGAACGTCGTGCGCGTCGCCGCCGAGCCGGGCGTCGTCTATGCTGTCGTGCTCGACGCCGACAGCAAGGTCGCGGCCCACAGCCGGTATCCCGAGCGGGTGGGCCTGCCGCTCCGGGGAAGGGTGCAGGAGCGGGCGGCGGGCGCCACCGAACCTCTGACCCAGGGGATGGTCACGAGCGCCGGCGAGGCCGTCTACGACTTCGCCGTCCCCGTTTTCGTCGACGGCCGGAAGTGGGGGACGGTGCGGCTCGGCCTCTCCAAGCAGCAAATGGAGGCCGAGATCCGGCGGACGCGCCTCGAGCTCGGCGCCCTGACGCTCGTCACGCTCCTGCTGGGGAGCGTGGCGGCGGCGCTGGTGGCCCGGCGGATCGCGCGGCCGGTCCAGCAGCTCGCCGACGGAGCCGCGGCGATCTCGCGCGGCGAGCTGAACCAGCGCATCGAGCCCTCGACCGCGGACGAGATCGGTCGGCTCGCCGTGGCCTTCAACCACATGGCCGCGCAGCTCTTCCACCAGCGGACGGCGCTGGAGGAGGCGCACGCGGGGCTACGTCGGCAGTTCGAGGAGCTGGCCGATCTCAAGGGCTACACCGACAACATCCTCGGGTCCCTCACGAGCGGCATCGTGACGATCGATCTCGACGGCCGCGTCGTCACGCTCAATCCCGCCGCGGAACTGCTCACCGGGTTCTTCCGCGGCGAAGCCGCGGGGCGGTACTGCACCGAGCTCTTCGCCCACACGCCCGAGCTCAGCGACCTCCTGACGGAGACGCTCGCGAGCCGCGCGCCGATCGCGAGCATTCCGCTCACGCTCCGGCGCCGGAACGGCAGCTCGCTTCCGATCGAGTTCAGCACGGCGCCGCTCAAGGGCGGCGAGGGGAAGGACCTCGGCGTCATCGGTGTCTTCCGCGATCTGACGCTCCTGCGCCAGCTCGAGAGCGACCTGCGCCGATCGGACCGGTTGGCCGCGCTCGGCACCCTGGCCGCCGGGCTGGCGCACGAGATCAAGAACCCGTTGACCTCGCTCCTCACCTTCAGCCGGCACCTCGACCGGAAGTTCGACGACCCCAATTTCCGCGAGCGATTCGGGAGCGTCGTGCCGCGCGAGCTGGAACGGATCAACGGCATCGTCGAGCGCCTGCTCGAGCTGGCGCGTCCCGCGCGGATGAGCTTCGCGCTCGTGCGGCTGCCGGAGCTCCTCGAGCGCGCCGTCGATCTCTACGCCGACCAGCTCGACGAGAAACGGATCGAGGTCGCGCGCGAATACGCGCGCGACGTGCCGCCCATCCAGGCGGACAAGGAGGCCCTCTACCGGGTGTTCGTCAATCTCGTCGCCAACGCGTTCGACGCGATGCCTCGCGGTGGCCGGCTCACGGTGCGCGCCGGCTGGGTGGTGAGCGGGGACCCGCTGCCCCCCGCGCGCCGGCGGACCGGGAATCGGGTGCGGGTGGAGGTCGAGGACACCGGGACCGGCATCGAGCCCTCCGAGACCGACCGGATCTTCAACCCCTTCTACACGACGCGGGACACCGGAACAGGGCTCGGCCTCGCCCTCGCGCACAAGATCGTCCAGGACCACGGAGGGAGGATCACCTTCACGAGCGCGCCCGGTCGCGGAACGACCTTCACGATCGTGCTGCCACTCATCGCCGAACCGCCCGCCGCCCTCGACGACGAGGACCCTCGATGACGCAGGAGGGCGGGGCGGTGTCGGCCCGCGATCCGAGCGCCCGGCTCGAGGAAGCGCTGGCCGACAACGCGAGCCTCCGCCGGCACGCGAGCAGCGTCGCTCACGACTTCAACAATCTGCTGTCGGTCATCACCGGCTATACGGAAATGATGCTGCGGCGCCTTCGTCCGGACGATCCACTGCGGCGGAACGCGGAGGCCATCAAGCGGGCCACGGAATGGGGCGCGGCCCTAGCCCAGCAAATCCTCGCCGGAAGCCGCCGGCCGCCGCCGGCCCCCACGCCGGTCGATCTGAACCAGCTCGTCGGGAACGTGACGCGCGTGCTCCAGCCCCTGCTCGGCGACAACATCGAGCTCCTGACCCGGCTCGATTCCGGCCTGGGGCGCGTCAGCGCCAATCCGCACCAGATCGGGCAGGTCATCATGAATCTCGTGGTCAACGCGCGCGACGCGATGCCGCAGGGCGGGCGCCTCACCATCGAAACCGCCAACGTGGGCCAGGTGGTGATGCTGGCGGTGAGTGATAGCGGATCCGGCATGGACAACGAGACCCGCGCGCGGCTGTTCGAGCCATACTTCACGACCAAGGAGCCCGGGCGCGGCAGCGGGCTCGGCCTCGCGACGGTCTACGACGTCGTCACCCAATTCGGCGGGCAGATCAGCGTGATGAGCGACGCCGGAGCCGGCTCGACGTTCAAGATCTACCTGCCACGCGCCGCGGAGGCGGCGTCGCTGGGCGAGGCGCCGGCGGTCTCGCCAGTCCCCGCCGCCGCGGCAGTCGACAGCAAGACCGTGCTCGTGGTCGAGGACGAGCGAGAGGTGCGCGACCTGATCCGGGAGATCCTGCAGCTGCAGAACCACGTGGTCCTCGAGGCCAGCGACCGGGACGAGGCGCTGGCCCTCAGCGGCCAGCACCCCGGCCAGATCGATCTGATGGTCGTCGACGTCGGGTTCCCGCCGTCGTTTGCCGATGAGTGGGTCACGCGTGTGAGGGCCGCCCGGCCGGAGATCAAGGTGCTCTACGTCTCGGGACATCTCTCCGAGCCCGGCTCGACCGACGCGCCGAAACTTGGCCTGCTGCTCCAAAAGCCTTTCACGGTTGGAGCCTTCACGACGGCGATTGGCATGGTGCTGAACCGGCCGAAGTGAGTCCACCTCCTGGACGGGGTCTCGCCGCCGAGCGGGAGGGGAGACCCGGCAATTGCTCGTGACGCCCGCGAGGCGCCGGGTCGGGCGGACGCGGCGCTCCGCGTCAGCGGAATCGCGGAATGACCTCGCGGGCGAAGAGCTCCATGGAGCGCCGCACGCGGTCCTGCGGCAGACCGCCGAAGTTCATCCAGCAGAGCAGACCAACCCAGACTTTACATCATCTAGCTGTGCAGATCGATCAGCAGGGCGGCGTGGTCGCTCGGTGGCCGGGGCCCGGCGCGGCGTCCCCAGTCGTGGCGGACATCCAGGAGACGGGACCGAAGCTCGCGATTGACGAAAGCTTGATCGATCCGAAAGCCGTTGTGTCCGTTGGGGGAATACCAGGTGTAGGCGCGCGCCATCCCGTGCCGGAGGCGGAAAGCGTCGAGCCAGCCCGACCGCTCGAGCCCCGTCAGCCATGCGTCCTCCCTCGGACCGAATACCGGCGTCTCTTCGTCGATTCCCGGTCGGCCGGAGTTGGTGTCCCCGAGAAGCACGGTTGGGCCGCGCCGCCAGCGGCTGAGCATCGCAAGCACCGCCGCGTAGAACAGGTCCTTCCGGCCGGTCACCCGGTTCGGGACATGCATCGTGCCCAGCGTCAGCGGGCGGGGAGCCTCGATCGAGGCGAGCAGCAGCAGCCTGACGGCGTCGTCGCATCGCGCGCGCAGGCGGATCCGCGTGAGCGGCCAGCGAGCGGCGATGAACAGGCGGTTCGCACTCGGCTGGGCGGGATGGGCGGTCGTGCACTGGTGGCCGAGGCCGAGTGCGGCGAGCGCACGCGCGAGCTCGAGGCTCGGCGGAGTCGCGCGGAACTCACAGAGGGCGACCGCATCCGGGGCCCAGCGCGCCATCTGGGCGGCGATTCTCCCGACCCGAACGCCGCCGCCGGCCCGGATGTTCCAGAAGACGATTCGCATCGAGGCCCGAGACCCTACCGCTTGCCCAGCGATGTCTCCAGCAGCTCCAGGGCCCGCTTCGCGAATGCCCGCATGTTCTTCTCCCGGTCGCCGTGGCCCGTCTCGAGCGTGGTGGCCCGTTCTACCGGCCCCGCCACGGCGAAGCACGCGTGGCCCGCTGCGTCGCCATAACGGTTGCCTGTCGGCCCGCTGGCGCCGGTCTCGGCGAGTCCCCACGTGGCGCCCAGAAGCTCGCGGATCGTCCGCGCCTTGAGGAGCGCGTACGCTTCGGTGCTCGACCGGATGCCCTTGACTCCCTCGTCGGGCACGCGCAACAGTCCGCGCCGCGCGGCCTGCGTGTAGATCACGCCGCCGCCCAGGAAGTACGCCGAGGCGCCGGGCACGGCGAGCAGCGCGGCCGAGATCAATCCGCCCGCCGACGACTCCGCGACGGCGATCGTCTCCTTCCGGTCCTTCAGGAGCGTTCCGAGCGCGGCGGCCAGGGGCGTCAGGTCGTCCATGACGTTGCGACCTTAGGCACGCGTCGAGAGCTTGTCAAGTAGGGAGAGTGGATCGAATCCTAGACGAGGCGCCGGGCGGGCGCTGTCAGCTCACACTCGGTGATTTTGTTGAGCAGCGTCTTGTAGCTGACTTTGAGAATCCGCGACGCCTCCGCGCGATTCCACCGCACGCGCTCCAGCACCTCCGCCAGGGCCTTGCGCTCGGCATCGCGGGCGCCCCGGCGGGCGATCTCACGCAAGCTCTCGGTGACCGGCCGCGCGGGCCCCGCGGCCGCGGCGTGTCCGTTGTGCCCGTTGCGTCCGTTGCGCCCATGGGCGACCAGGGCCTCGAACGCCTGCTCGCCGTCCGTGAGCACCACCATGCGGCGCACCGCGTTCTCCAGCTCGCGCACATTGCCCGACCACGGGTGCTCGGTGAGCCGGGCCAGCGTCTCCGGCGTCAGCTGCTTCTGCCGCCCGTACTGCGCGTTGAAGCGGGCGAGAAACCAATGCGCCAGCTGCGGGATCTCCTCGCGCCTCTCCCGCAGCGGCGGAATCCGCAGCTCCACCACGTTGAGGCGGTAGTAGAGGTCCTCGCGGAACTCCCCGCGGGTCAGCGACTGTTCTAGATCCCGGTTCGTGGCGGCGATCACCCGCGCCTCGACTGCGAGCTCCCCCTGGCCACCCACGCGGGTGAACCGGAAGTCCTGCAGCACGTGTAGCAGCTTGGCCTGAAGGGTCAGCGGCAGCTCCGCGATCTCGTCCAGATAGAGCGTGCCCCCGTGCGCGTACTCGAACTGCCCGGGCTTGCGCCGGTGCGCACCGGTGAAGGCCCCCTTCTCGTGGCCGAACAGCTCGGACTCGAGCAGCCCCGACGGGATCGCCGCGCAGTTGACCTTCACGAACGGCCCGGCCTTGCGGGCCGACTGGGCATGGATGGCCCGGGCGACCAGATCCTTGCCCACGCCGCTCTCACCTCGGATCAACACCGTCGCGTCGGTGTCGGCGACGTTCTCGATGATCGCCAGGATGACCCGCATTTTCGGGCTGCCGTCCAGAAGCGGCGCGTGATCAGTATTCACGGGTCAAACCTCCGTGCGGTCATTGGGCGGAAACTGTATGCAAATCGAGTGCTAGTCAATGAAGTCCGGAAATCTACGTACTTACGGATCAGGCTGGGGATGAGAAACGGGCCAGCGGTTAAAAACTGGGCGATCAGCTGGACGTTTCGTTACCACTGGGGCCTTACCGACGATCGTAAACAGATCGTGTGACGCCCCGACCTCGAAGCGGTGAAGACTCCACGACGACGGCAATCTCAGGTGTGCGGCAGGAGGACCGTGAAGCGGCTCCCTTTTCCCTCCTGCGACTCGGCGGTCACGCGACCTCCGTGGGCGTCCGCGACGCCGCGGACGATTGCCAGGCCCAGGCCCGTACCACCTCGCTGGCCGTGAGCCTGGCGGTAGGCGTCGAAAATGTGCGGTAGCGCGTCCGCGGGAATGCCGACGCCCGTGTCTTCGACCTGCAGCTCGAACTCGGGGCCCGCTTCGATCACACGCACGATCACGCGTCCGCCGCCCAGGGTGAACCGGATCGCGTTGGCGCCGAGGTTGATGACCAGCTGGTAAAGCCGTTCCTCGTCGCCGCAGTACGTGAAGTTCGCGCCGAGGCGCTCGCACTCGAGGGTCACGCCCGCCTCCACGGCCCGGGGGTAGAGCTCCTCGACGGCGCGGCTGACGAGCCGCTCAAGATCGAGCGGCTTGCGATCGAGCTCCACGAGGCCCGCGCGAAGGCGTGACATCTCGAGGATCTCGTTGACGAGCCCGAGCAAGCGTCCGGAGCTCAGTGTGACGATGTTGACGAGGCGTCCCTGCCTGTCCGTGAGGGGCCCGAGGACGCCTTCGTGAAGGAGCTCGGCGGCGCCGCGAATCGACGTGAGCGGTGACCGGAGCTCGTGCGAGACGGTCGCGAAGAACTCCTGCCGCGTCTCCTCCATCCGCCGAAGCTGGCTCCCCATCGAGTTGAAGGACCGCGCCAGTGACCCGATCTCGTCGTGACTCGTGACCGAAATGGGCTCGCGGAACGCACCCGCCGCGACCTCGGCTGTCGCCGACGACAGTAGCTCGAGGGAGCGCGTCATCCGGTGGGCGATGATGGCGGTACCGAGCAGCGCCAGTCCGGCCGCCGCGCCCAGCGCGACCAGCATCGCTGTCCACGTGCGCGCTTCGAGGCGCGCGGTCTCGGCCTGCACCGCGAGGACCCGCGTGTGCGTCGACGCCATCAGCGCATCCAGGCTCTCCTGGACCTGCTCGACGAGCTCGCGTGCGTCGGTGTCGGTCAGGCGCACGGCGCCCGCGTGGTCACCGCGCAGCAGGAGGGCGTGCTCCTCGGCGACGAGGCGGCGGTACGCCTCGAACGCCCGGCTCGTCTCGCGGATGTGCAGCGTCTCCTCCGGGCTCTGCGCGTACGTGGCGAGTCGCACGAGATCCGCGGCAACTTGCGCCGACCGCTCGGTCCACGCCGTCGCGTAGCGTGGATCGCCCAGAACCACGGCGTGCGTCTCGAGTCGCGCGAGCGGCACGAGCGCCTCCCGGGTGGACGCGGTGAGGCGCAGAGCGGGGACGGTACGGGTCGCGATGTCGCGGTTGACCGACACGAGACGTTCGACCGCCCGGAGACTCAGGATTCCGACGCCTGCGAGCACGACGATCACGAGGGCTGAAGTCAGAAAGATTTTCGAAGCCAGCCGCACGCCACTCCCTCCCCAGGTACCGACCGCGACGGCCGACGAGCGCGCTCGTCAGCGGCGCGGCGACATGATCGGCAATTTCCGCGAGCTCCTATATGGATCCCGCGTGCTTCGGGGTTGCTACCGGGAACGGGTCAGGGGGCTGGTGTCAGAAGACGCCGCGACCGGCGAGACGGAATGCTGGGGGATTGCTCGGAAGAGCTTCCACGGGTCGCGAGTTTATAAGTTTGCCTGACGCGTGTCAACTAGGGCGTGCCGGGGGGAAAGGTCATCGCCTCGCTCGGCGGGAACGAGGCCTCGCTCACCAGGCCGATCGCGCGGGCGACCGTCTCCAGATGGAGTTGCCCATCTCCGAATTCGAGGCTCGCTGCCTGAATGCGCTTGTGGATGAGATGGAGCGGGTGCTCCTCGCAGTAGCTGATGGCGCCGAGGATCTGATGGCCGCGGCGCGCCACCGCCAGGCACGCCTCGCCCGCGTAGGCCTTGGCGAGGGCCGCGTCGGCCTCGGCGGGCAGCCCCTCGGCCAGCTTCCAGGCCGCCGCGTAGAGGAGCGCGCGCGAGGCGTCCACGTCACGCACGAGATCCGCGCACGAGTGCTGGATGGCTTGGTAGCCGCCGATGGGCCGTCCGCCCTGGACGCGTGTCTTCGCGTGCTCGACGGCCAGCTCGAGCACGCGCTGCGCCCCGCCGACCATCTCGGCCGTCCGCGCCAGTGCTCCGGCTCGCAGGGCCGACGCGAGGACTTCCCGTACGCTGCCGCTCGAGCCCAGCCGATCATCCGGGCGCACCTCGACGCCGTCGAAGGTCACCTCGAAGAGCTTCTCGCCACTGATCGCGTCGAGCGGGAGCCGCGCGACGCCGGGCCGGTCCGTGGGCACGAGGATCAGGCTCGCGGCGGCGCCTACACGCACGGCGACGAGGAGGTCGTCGGCGACGTGCGCATCCTTGACGAAGAGCTTCCGGCCCCTGAGCCGGCCGGGAATCGCGCACTCGAGCGCGACGGCGTCGAGATCGAACGAGCCGCTCTCTTCCACGATCGCGAGGCTCGCGACGCGCTCGCCCGCGGCCAGCGAGGGGAGCAGCCGCTTCTGCTGAGCCGCGCTCCCGGCAGCGAGCAAGAGCGACGTCGCCACCACCGCGCTCGTCACGAACGGCCCGGGAAGCCCGGCGCGACCCATCTCCTCGACGAGCAGGATGACGTCGAGCACCGAGCCGCCGCTGCCGCCGAGCTCGGGTGGGATCAGGAGCCCTGGCCACCCTAGCTCGGCCATGCGGCGCCACAGCGTCTCGTCGAAACCGCGCTCGTCGGCGGCCAGGCGCTGCGCCAGCTCGGGCGGGCAGTGCTGGCGGAGGAACGCGCGGGCCGTCGAGATCAGGATCTGCTGAGCCGGCGAGGGGCGGAAGTCCACGTCAGCGCGCCTTCGGCTCGGCGGCCGCCCTCGGCTCCGCTGGGAGGCCGAGGCCGCGCACGGCGATCGAGGTGCGGAGGATCTCCGCCGTGCCGCCCGCGATGGTGTGGCCGAGGGTCGTCAGATAGAGATGCGAGATCTGTCCACCGAGCTTGGCCCACCGCGAGCTCTCGCGCAGCGGTCCCCAGACGCCCAGCAGATCCATGCCGAGGCGCGCCAGCTTCTGCCCGGTCTCGTCGGCGTAGACCTTCGCCATCGCCGTCTCGTAGGTGAGGGGCGCGCCGTCGCGGATGAGGCATCCCGTGCGGTAGAAGATGAGGCGCAGCGCCGCGATATCGGCGGCGATCGCGGCGAGCCGCCGCCGCACGACCGGATCGCGGGACAGCGGCGCGCTGCCGCCGGTCGTGTTGGCGTAGTCCACCAGCTGCCGAAGGACCCGCGCGAGCGCCGGGGCCTTGTAAAAGCGCCCCCAGAACCGATCGGCGTCCAGGCCGTTCAGGAGCGCCTGGAAGCCCTCGCCCTCGGGCCCGAGCATGAGGTCCACGGGCACGCGCACGTCGTCCAGGAACACCTCGTGGTGGTAGACCTCGCCGGTCAGGCTTCGGATGGGGCGGATGTCCATGCCGGGCGTCCCGTTCGGCACGACGAACATGCTGAAGCCGCGGCTGCGGCGTGACTCGCGGCTCGTCCGCGCGAACACGAGGCCACAGGTGGCGATGCCGGCATGGCTCGACCAGATCTTGTGACCGCTGAGCAGATAGTGGTCGCCGTCGCGCCGGGCCTCGGTCTTGAGCGCCAGGAGATCCGAGCCCGCGTCCGGCTCGCTGTAGCCCTGCCAGAACGTCGCCTCGCCGCGGGCGATCGCCGGCAGCACCTCACGCCGCAAGCGCTCGGTGCCGTACTCGATGATCGCGTCGGCGGTTTGCCAGCAGCCGGCGAGCGGCCCGAAGGGCGCACCGGCGAGCGCCAGCTCTTCCATCAGGACGAGCTTCATGAACATCGGCTGCTCTCGGCCGCCGTACGTCGTCGGCCAGCACATGCTGAGCCAGCCTTGCGCGCCGAGCGCCTTCAAAAAAGCTCGCGAGTTCGCCCCCGAGCCGTATCCCGCGTCCATGCCGTCGACCGGGAATGTCTCGAGTGGGTTCGCGCGGAGGAATCGGCGGACCTCCTCGGCGAACGCCTGTTCTGCCTCGCTGAAGTCGAAGTTCATCGGATGCGGCGGTCAGGATAGCGCGTCCAACCGGCGACCACCAGGGAGCTCCGCGCCGCAGGCCGTCGCGGGGTCGCAGTGCGAGCCGCAGGGCCGCCCGGGGGCTGGGGCCCCCAGGCCCGAGGCGAGCGATCCGAACAGGCCCCGCCGGCCGAGGCGCGATTCGAAAATAATAATGATGTATGGTGTGGCCCATGCGCTACGGCTTCTATCTTCCGACCCGCGGTCAGACGGCGACGCCGGAGGCGCTCGAGACGCTGGTGAAGCGTGGCGAGACCCTGGGCTTCGCCTCCGTCATGATCGCCGACCACCTCGTGTTTCCGGTCACGATCAAGTCCAAGTACCCGTACACGGTTTCGGGCGTCTTTCCGGGGCACGGCGACGCCCTCGATCAGCTCTCGCTGATGGCGTTCATCGCCGCGAAGACGTCGACGCTGCGCCTGGTCACGAGCGTGATGATCGTGCCGTATCGCAATCCGGTGGTGACGGCGAAGGCGCTGGCGACGATCGCGCCGGAGTTCGATCGCCGCGGCGCGGTGACCGACGAGTACCTCCGGATCTTCAAGATGCTGTGGACGGAAAGCCCCGCGTCGTTCTCCGGCCGGTTCTACCGCTTCGAGGCGTTGCGCTGCCAGCCGCAGCCGGTCCAGAAGCCACATCCGCCGATCTGGGTGGGCGGGCATAGCAAGGCGGCGCTGCGTCGGGCGGCGCGACTCGGTGACGGCTGGCACCCGGTGGGCGCCAACGCTGCGGTCCCGCTCCCGCCGTCGGAGCTACGCCTGCTCCTCGACGAGCTCTATCGTCTGACCGAGGCCGAGGGGCGTGATCCCAGGTCGCTGACCATCTCTTACAAAGCGCCGGTCTACGACGTGAACCAGCAGCAGCTCCGGTCGGGCGGCGAGCGACAGCCGTTCTCGTGGAGCGGACCGCAGATCGCGGACGACATCGCGACCTACGGTCGCCTCGGGGTGAGTGAGCTCGTCTTCGATTTCCGCAGCGAGAGCCTCGCCGAAAGTCTCGAGCGGATGGAACGCTTCGGCGAGGTGATCCGACAGACCGGCGGCGTATGACGCATCGGCTTCTCTCTCATCGCCCTCGGCCGTGATAGGATTTTGGCCGGCGCGATGACCAGGGTGAGCCGGCTGATCGGCGTCGTGGGTGACTTCGACCCCGCCAATCGCACCCACCGGTTCACGAACGAGGCGCTCGAGCACGTCGGGCTTCGCTTCGAGTGGGTGCCGACGGACGCGGGCGGCGACTGGGACGAGCGGCTGTCCGGGTACGACGGAATCTGGATCGCGCCCGCGAGCCCGTACCGCAGCATGGACGGCGCCCTCACGGCCATCCGCTACGCGCGCGAGCGGGGCGTTCCTCTGGTCGGCACCTGAGGCGGCTTCCAGCACGCGATCGTCGAGTTCGCGCGCAACGTTCTCGGGTTCCGAGACGCCGACCACGCCGAGACGAACCCCAACGCCGAGCGACTCGTCATCACGCCGCTGGCCTGCTCGCTGGTCGGTCAGCGGCAGCGGATCGTTCTGGTGCCCCGCACTCGGGCCGCCCGGCTCTACGGGTCGGCCTACGCCACCGAGGGCTACTACTGTAACTACGGGGTAAACCCCGACTACCGCCTGCGGTTCGAGGCCTGCGGTCTTCGGGTGAGCGGGGTGGGCGACGAGGGCGAGATCAGGATCGTCGAGATTCCCGAGCACCCGTTCTTCGTGGCCACCCTGTTCCTCCCGCAGGCCCGTTCGACGCCGGCCAGTCCCCATCCCCTGCTGGTGGGCTATGCGGCCGCCGTGGTCGCCTGCCGCGACGCCCGGGCTCGTCTTTCGGTCACGTAGACGAGGGCCGGGCGGCACCCTCTAGACGCGCCGCCGACCCAGGAGCACCACCACGGCCGCGGCGATTTCGACGCTCATGCACAGGGTGAACGACGTTCGATAGTCACTCGACCAGTCGTGAAGCGCGCCGAGGATCGCGGGTCCGAGAGCGAACGCGATGTGGTTGACGCTCACGACGAGCGACACCACTCGGCCGAAGTGCTCGGGCGGAAACTCGCGCTGGACGATCAAGGCCGGCAGCGTATTCATGTTCCCCACGCCCAGGCCGAACAGCACACAGCCGACATAGATCGCTGAGCGTGACTCGACGGCCAGCAAGACCACGATCGCCGCCGCCTGCATCGCGAAGTTCGCACAGGCTACGAGACGCCGATCGACCGTGTCGACGAAGCTCCCGGTGACGGTCCGGCCGACGATCGCGGCGAGCGTCGTCATGCTGACCACCAAGGCGGCCCCGTGCGCGCCGACGAGCGGGAGGAGGTACGAGATCTGGTGCGTGAGGAACCCGACCTGCGCCAGGAATCCGAGCGCGAAGGCGGTCGAGATCGTCAGAAAGGCCGGATCGTGAAAGGCGCCCCGCCGGCTCCACGACGTCGAGACCACCACCACCGCGGGGGCGGCGCTCCCGGGCTCTGCGCCGTCGGGAGGGCATCCGATGGGGCTGCGCCGCAGCACCAGGAGCGCCGCCGGGATCAGCACCGCCACCATCGCCGCCAGGGCGAGCGCCATTCCTTTCCCGAAGCCGTACCGGGCGATCAGGAACACCAGCAGCGGCGTCACGACGACCCCGCCGCAACTCCCGCCGTTCAGGGCCAGGCTGATCGCGAGCCCGCGCTGCTTGTCGAACCACGGTGCCACGATCGCGCTGATCGCCGCGCCGTTCATCGCCGCCCAACCGACTGACATCCCGACGAAGGCGACGTAGACCTGCCACGGCGACCGCACCAACGTGAGCGCGGCTCCTCCCAGGACCAACGCGTGACAACCCGCGACGACGACCCATCGCGGCCCGAATCGCCGGATGGCATCCCCGATGAAGGCCGTCCAGACCGCGGCGGCGAGATAGTAGGCCGTCACCGCCGAGGAGAGGAGACCGATCGGCCAGCCGTGGATGGCATGGAGCGACGCCACGTAGAGGCCCGGGCCGTAGAACCCGAAGCCGAAGCCGCACATGGCGACGAGAAAAGCGCACGCGACGACGTACCAACCGTAGAACATCGGCTCGACTCGAGAGGGTCGCGCACGCCCGCGCGCTGATCTCGCCGTTTTCGGACCTGGTCGTCACCGCCGATCCCCCGGCCTTCGGGGGCGCCGTACAATCGGTCCGTGCTTGCTCCCGAAGTCTGCGATCGAGCCCGGCTCGCCCGCGACCGGCGGTTCGACGGGCGCTTCTTCACCGGCGTTCGAACCACGCGGATCTATTGCCGGCCGATCTGTCCGGTGAGACCGGCGCGCTCGGAAAACGTTCGATTCTTTCCGACGGCTGCGGCCGCGGAGCTTGCCGGATTCCGCCCGTGTCTGCGCTGCCGCCCCGAAGCTGCGCCCGGATCGCCGGCATGGCGCGGGTCGGCCGCGACCGTGTCACGAGGTCTCGCCTTGATCGATCGAGGATTCCTCGACGGGCACGACCTCCACGAGCTCGCCGCCGCCCTGGGCATGGGCTCGCGTCACCTCACGCGTCTGTTCGTGCGCCACTGCGGAGCGCCGCCGGGGACGATGGCTCGAACGCGTCGCGTCCAGGTCGCCAAGCGGCTCCTCGATGAGACGGCACTGCCGGTGACGGAGATCGCGCTCGCCGCCGGGTTCTCCAGCCTCCGTCGCTTCAACAGCGCGTTCCGGACCACCTACGGCCGATCCCCGTCGCACGTCCGTCGGCTCAGGGTCGGCGCGGCCGAGCGGAGCGGCACGATCGCATTACGCCTCTACTATCGACCTCCCTACGACTGGCCGGCGATGCTGCGCGTTCTCTCCGCCGAAGCGCTTCCCGGAGTGGAATGCGTTCTGGAGCACGAGTACCGCCGGACGATTGCGCTGGACGGGACCCATGGGTGGCTGGTGGTGCGGCGGGCTGGTCACGAGCACGGCCTTCACGTGAGTCTGCATCTCGCCGACTTTTCCAGACTGAGGACGGCGATCGATCGCCTTCACACGATGTTCGACCTGAGGGCCGATCCGGTCAGTATTCGGCGTGCGCTCACCGCCGTGCTCCCGAACGGGAGTGCGCGGGCGCGGTGGGATGGTCCGCGCATTCCTGGCGCCTGGGATGGCTTCGAGGTCGCGGTCAGAGCCGTCGTCACCCGATACGTGGGCCGAGCCGACACGCAGCGGGTCATGAGCTCTCTGGTGGAGCACTTCGGGCGACCGATCTCCGGGACGGGCCCTCCGGGTTTGCGCCGTCTGTTCCCGAGCCCTCGCGCGCTGAGTGGAGCGTCGCCGGGGTGGGGCGGCCTGCCCCCGCGGCTCGCGGCGGCGATCCGGCGTCTCGCCCGCTCCGTCGCGCGTGGCCGGATCACGTTCGATCCCGGCGTCGCGTTCCCCGACCTCGTCGAACGCCTCGTCGCCGAAACCGGGCTGGACCGCGGCGCGGCCGAGTGGATCGGCATGCGAACGCTCGGAGAGCCTGATGCCGATGTCGCGGCCTGGTTGGGTCTTCCGGACCGCCTGCGGGCCTGGTGGGAGAGGCGAAGGACGCAGGAGGCCCTTCGGCCGTGGCGCTCGTACGCTGCGCTCTGTCTGACCCGCGGCGTCGAACCGCCGATGGCTCGTCGCCGGTCTACGCGTTCAGCCGTCGGCGCAGGAAGCCGAGCAGCCCCTGCGGCAGGAAGATGATCATGATGATGAAGATGACGCCGAGGGGGATCAGGTAGTACTCGGTGAGGAAGCGCGAGAGCCCCTCGCGCAGGAGCAGGAAGAACGCTGCGCCCGCGAACGGCCCCACCAGTGTGCCCATCCCGCCCATCACGTTGAAGATCACGACCTCGCCCGACACGACGAAGAAGACGAAGTCGGGCGCGGCGAACTTGTTCTGGAGGGCGTAGAGAACGCCCGACAGCCCCGCGAAGAGGCCGGACAGCATCACCGCCACGATCTTGTAGCGCTCGACGTGATAGCCGATCGCGCGCGTGCGCGGCTCGTTCTCGCGGATCGACTGGAGCACCATGCCGAACGGCGACTGGGTGATCCGCCGGACCAGCAGGTAGGAGAGCAGCACCACCGCCAGCACGAACCAGTGAAAGGTCACGGGCGTGAAGCGGTCGCTCCACAGGCCGGGGATCGTCAGTCGCGGCTGGCTGAAGGTGAGGCCGTTCTCGCCGCCCGTGACCTCCGTCCAGGTGAAGATGATGACGTAGAAGATCTGCGAGAACACGAGAGTCGAGATCGCGAAGTAGATATCGCGCAGCCGGGTCGCGAAGTAGGCGACGAAGACGGCCGCGCCGCCGGCGGTGACCAGGCCGTAGAGCAGGCCGAGCCAGAGGCTCGGCGGCTTCACCGTGAGGAGCGCGGCGGCGGCGCCGTACATGCCGAGGCCGAAAAACGCCGAGTGCCCGAACGAGACCATGCCGGTGTAGCCGATCAGGATGTCGGAGGACATCGCCAGGAGCCCCCAGATCAGGATCTCCGTGGCGAAGCGCTGCCAGAACGGTGGAAGCACGAGCGGGGCGACGATCAGGAGCGCGACCACGACCGCGAATCCGATCCAGTAGCCGACGGCGGGCGGCCTCGGCCGCGCGGCGGGCGTCGCGGTCATTTCGGCGTCGGAACGAAGAGCCCGGTGGGCCGGAAGAGCATCGTCATGACCAGCACGACGAACGAGACGATCACCGCCTGGGCCGGGCTCACGACGATCGAGGCGTAGCTCTCGAGGAGGCTGACGAAGATCGAGGCCAGGATCGAGCCGCCGAGGTTGCCCATGCCGCCGACGACGACCACGATGAACGCGCGGAGCGTGAAGTCGAAGCCCATGGTCTGGGTGACCCCGGCGAACGGACCGAAGAGAACGCCGCTCGCCGCCGCCATCGCCGAGCCGATGGCGAACACCGCGGTGTAGACCAGCGGCACCGGGATTCCCATGGCCTGCGCCATCACGCGGTCCTGGGTCGTGGCGCGGATCCAGATGCCGTACTTGCCGTATTTCAGGAACAGCCACAGGCCGCCGATGATCAGGCCGGCCAGCACCGCCGTGGCGACGCGGTACCAGGGATACTGGAGATGGAAGAGCGCACCGACGGGCCCCACTGCCAGAGCGCGTACTTCTGGATCACGAGAGAGACGCCGAACGTCGCGAGGATCGTCGTCAGCGGGTCGCGTCCGATGAGGGGCCGCAGCGTCGTGATCTGTAGCAGGGCGCCGAGCATGGCGATGACGATCGCCGCGACGACCAGGGCCAGCCAGTAATTCCCAGTCACGCCCACCACGGAGGCGCCCACGAACGCGCCGAGCATGAGGAGGTCACCGTGGGCGAAGTTGACGATGTCCATGATCCCGAAGATGAGCGTGAGGCCCGAGGCGACCATCGCGAGGACCATCCCATTGACCAGGCCGTGGAGCGTCTGGATGATGATCTGGTCCATGCTCAGACCCCCAGGTATTCGTGAATGACGCGCTGGTCGGCGCGCAGCTCGGCCGCGGAGGCGTGGTGCCGCACGGCGCCCTTTTCCATGATGTAGACGCGCCCGGCCGCGTCGAGCGTCAGCGGGACGTTCTGCTCCACGAGGAGAATGGCCACGCCGTCCCGGTGAAGCGCGTGCACGATCTCCTGGATCTGGGCGACCATGCGGGGCATGAGCCCTTCGGTGGGCTCGTCGAGCAGGATGATCTTCGGCTCGAGCATCATCGCGCGCGCGATGGCGAGCATCTGCTGCTCGCCGCCCGACAGCGTCCCGCCCCCCTGACTGCGCCGCTCTCTCAGGATCGGGAAGTAGCTGTAGACCTTCTCGAGCAGTTGCTCGCGGCGCGCCGGCGCGATTCCGGGCCGGTCGAGACCCGTGCGGAGATTCTCGAGCACCGTCAGCAGGCGGAAGATCCGACGCTCCTCCGGCACCCACGCGATGCCCAGGCCGGCCAGCCCGTGGGGCGGCACGCCGGCCAGGTCCCGTCCGTCGAACGTGATCCGCCCGCTCGTCCGGCGCACCATTCCCATGATCGCCTTGAGCGTCGTGGTCTTGCCCACGCCGTTGCGGCCGAGCAGGCCGACCACCTCGCCCGCGCGCACCTCGATTGACACGCCGTGCAGGACGTGTGACTTGCCGTAGAGGGCGTCGACGTTCTCGAGGACGAGCATCAGGTCTTGAGGTAGACCTCTTGGACTCGCGGGTTGGCCTGGATCTCCGCCGGCCGGCCCTCGGCCAGCACCTCGCCGTAGTTCAGGACCGTGATCGTGTGGGCGAGGCCCATCACGACCTCCATGTCGTGCTCCACGATGAGAATCGTGAGATTCCGGGCGATCCGGCGGACCAGCTCCACCGTCGCGTGGGTCTCGGCCACGCTCATCCCGGCCGTCGGCTCGTCGAGGCAGAGCAGCTTCGGGACCGTGGCGAGCGCGATGCCGATCTCGAGATTGCGCTGCTCGCCGTGCGAGAGATTCGCCGCGAGCTCGTCCTCCTTGCCGGCGAGGCCGACGTCGGCGAGGGCGGTGCGCGCGCTGGCGATCACGTCGGTGTACGCCCGGTGGTGACGCAGCATGCTCCAGTTGTGGCGCCGCGACTGGCTGGCGATCCTGACGTTCTCGAGCACGGTGGCGCCCGGCAGGATGTTGGTGATCTGGTAGGAGCGTGCGATCGCCTTCCGGGAGATGGTGTGGGACGGCAGCCCCGCGATGTCCTCGCCGTTGAACACGATCCGGCCACTCGTCGGCCGGAGCACGCCCGTGAGGCAGTTGAAGAAGGTCGACTTTCCCGCGCCGTTGGGACCGATGATCGCGCGGATCTCTCCGGCGGGCACGCCGAGGGACACATTGCTGAGGGCCGCCAGCCCGCCGAAGCGGACCGTCAGCCCCTCCGTCCTGAGAATCGGCGGTTGGGCTGTCAGGGTGGACACGCGCGCGACGGAAGCGCGGAGCGCCCCGGGTGTCCCGGGGCGCTCCGAACGCCGCGCGGTATGGGGGGCCAGCTCGGGCCCCCCCATGTCGCTAGGAGGGCTATCTCGGGGCCCCCCATGTCCCTAGGCGAACTTGCATGCCGGCGGGACGATCGTCTTGTCCTTGGGCACGACCTCCAGGATCTTGTGCTTGTTGTTCTGGATCGTGAAGATGAACTCTCGCAGGAATGCCTGATGGTCTTCCTTCCGCAGCGTCTTGTCGCCCTGCGGGAAGTCGTCGCCCTCCTTGACTTCCATGCCCTCCAGGGCCTCGATCAGCTTCATCGTGTCTTCCCGGCCGCGGAATCCGGACTTCTGGATCCCGAGCTTCAGGAAGTTCATGGCCTCGAAGTTCGACTGGACGTAGCGGTCCGGCAGCGGGCCGGACGGATCGATCTTCTTGAGGGCCACGACGGCCTGGTCGAAGAACTTCTTGTGATGCGGCGTGTTCAGCGGCGGATCCATCACCGGGACGTAGCGATTGATGCCGACGAATCCCTCGACCTTCTGACCCAGCGCCGGCAGGTGGGTGGACTCCGCGATGGCGCCGTCGCCCGCGTACTTGTACTTCTTGGTGAGCCCGAGGTCGTAGATCGCGCTGGTGAAGTTGACCGCGTTCGCGCCGAAGAAGATGCCGAAGAGGCCGTCGAAATTTCCGCTGATCTTCGAGACGAACGGCGCCATGTCGGCCGTGCCCAGCGGGACACCCGTGGTGCCGACGACCTCGCCGCCATTCTTCTTGATCTCATCGATGTACGCGTCGCGTGTGGACTGGCCCCACGCGTAATCGAGGAAAGCGATGTGCCACTTCTTCCCCATCTTCTTCACAAGATACGGAGAGATCGCGACCGCCTGGGCCGGAGCGTAGTCGAAGGGCCGGAAGACGAAGCGGCTGCACTTCGTCGTGGTGATCGTCGTGTCCAGGCAGACGCCGATCATCCAGACGGTCCGGTGCTCCTCGAAGACCGGCATGCAGGCCAGACAGACGTTCGAGAGGTAGCCGCCCTCGGCGATGTCGACCTTGTCCTCGAGCACGAGCTTCTCGGCCTTACGGCGACCCACGTCGGGTTTCGACTCGTAGTCGGCAACCACCAGCTCGATGGGCCGACCGTTGACGCCGCCGGACTTGTTGATCCGCTCGACAGCCATCTCGGTGCCGACCAGCGCGGTCTTCCCGCCGGCCGCGCCCGCGCCGGACAGCGGCTGGAGGACGCCGACCTTGTACGGCTTGGCCTGCCCGAACGCCTCTCGCCACGGCGCCGGGACGAGCACGGTGGCGCCGAGGGCGCCGGCCGCCGCCGACGAAAGCGCCAGGAATCGACGCCGCGTCGTCTTGCCGCTCCACCACATGTCCTGCGCCCAGGCTTCGTCGTGCCAGCGTTCCGCCATCAGGGAATCCTCCTTGCAGTGCGCGCCGCGCCTCAGGCGAGAGCCCACGGCGTAGGCACCGGGGTAGCCGGTAAGAGAGTCGCTCCTAGTTACACTAACCGGTCAGGCCGCGCAAGCGGTTCCCGTTCCAGCGAAGCCGGGTACGCGTCAAAGCGTGCCCGGGTACGCGCCACCATCGAGGACGAAGTTCTGCCCGGTGATGTAGCCGGCCTGGGCGCTGCAGACGAACGCGCACACCTCGCCGAACTCGGCCGCGGTGCCGAAGCGTCCGGCGGGGTTCTGGGCCTGGCGCTCCCGGGCGACCTGCTCCACCGGCTTACCACTGGCCTTGGCCTGGGCCGCGATGTTGGAGCGCAGCCGGTCGGTGTCGAAGGGGCCGGGCAAGATGTTGTTGATCGTGACGTTGTGCGCGACGGTCTTCCTGGACAGGCCGGCGATGAAGCCGGTGAGGCCGGCGCGGGCGCCGTTGGACAGGCCGAGGCTCTCGATGGGCGATTTCACCGAGACCGAGGTGATGTTGACGATGCGGCCGAAGCGCCGCGCGATCATGCCGTCCACGCTCGCCTTGATCAGAAAAATGGGCGTGAGCATGTTCGCGTCGAGCGCGCGCAGCCACACCTCGCGGTCCCACTCGCGGAAGTCGCCCGGGGGCGGGCCACCCGCGTTGTTCACCAGGATGTCGGGCGCCGGGCATGCCTGGAGCAGCGCCGCCCGCACCGCGTCGGTCGTGATGTCGCCGGCGACGGTCGTCACGCGCACGCCGGTAGCGTCACGGATCTCCTTCGCGGCGGCCTCGAGCGTGTCCTTCGTGCGCGCGTTCATCGTGATGTTCACGCCCTCGCGGGCCAGGGACATGGCGCAGCCCTTGCCGAGCCCCTTGCTGGCGGCGCAGACGATCGCGTTCTTTCCCCTGATTCCGAGATCCATGGTCGCCTCGCTCCTCTCAGATGTTGGGAGAGCCTAGCGCCGCTCCGCGACGAGGCCCGATGCGGCGAGCGCCCGCCGGATCGCCTCCCGCTCCGCGCCGCCGACCGGCGTCAGCGGGGGTCGGACGTGGGCGGCCGGGATCCGCCCGAGGAGGACGAGCGCTTCCTTCATCCGGTTGTGCATGTCGACGAAGGGGGGCGCGTAGAAGACGGACACCAGCGGCGCCAGACGGTCGTTGATCCGCCGGGCGCCGTCCAGGTCGCCCTTGCCGCACGCCTCGAACAGCTCGGCCTGCAGGTCGGCGGTGACGCTGCCCATTCCGGAGATCGCGCCGTCGGCGCCGAGCAGGAAGGTCGCCATCAGCGACATCGTGAAGGCCGAGAGCATCGCCACCGGGCGACCGCTCGCGCGCAGCGCCCGGAGATTCGCCTCGAAGGCGACGATCTCGTTCGACCAGTCCTTCACGGCCGCGACCTGTGGGATCTCGGCGAGCGTCGCGAGGGTCTCCGGTGAGTAGCCGATCCCCGAGGCGGGCGGATACTCGAACACGACGATCGGCAGATCGGCGCCGGCTGCGATCTCGGAAAAATGCCGCCGCACCATGTC
>QHSR01000071.1:38629-50869 GCA_003221635.1 Candidatus Rokuibacteriota bacterium
GCCTGCGGCCCGGGCGTCGCGCGCGAGGTCGACGGCTTCCTGCGTGCCGTCGGAGTAGATGCCGGCGATGATCGGGCAGGCCCCGCCGACCTCGTCCAGCGCGATCGCCAGCGAGCGCTTGCACTCCTCACGGGTGAGCGAGGAGACCTCCGAGGCGTGCCCGTTGGCGACGATGCCGGTGACGCCCCGCGTGTCGGCGAGCCACCGGAGGTGCCGGCGATACGCGGGCTCGTCGATCGCGAGATCTGACGTGAAGGGAAGCAGGTTGGCGGGCATGACGCCCGAGAAGCGCAGGGGTTGACTCATCGCTCCCTCCTCATCACAACCGCGCCTACCAGCCCGAGATCTGGTCGGCGACCTCCTTGCCGGTCACGACGCGGCCGTAGGCGCGCCCGATGATGTCGAGGGTCGCCCGTTGGATCTCGGGCCAGAGCGTCGCCACGCCGTCCTCGACCACGGTGACCCGGTACTCCCGGTGGAGCGCGCCGATCACCGTCGCCAGCACGCAGATGTCCGTCATCGTACCGGTGACCACGAGCGAAGTCACGTTCCGCGCCCGCAGCGCGCCGTCGAGCGGCGTGCCGGCGAACGCGTCGTAGCCGCGCTTGCGGACGACCAGCTCGTCCGGCCGGGGCGCCAGGTCGGACACGGTGTCGGCGCTCGCGGTTCCCTCCAGGCACGCGGAGGAGGGATGCCCGAAGCCGCGCGGCGCTCCCGGCGGCGCGGGCTGGTGCTCGAGGTGGAGGGTTCCGATGAGGACCGGCGCGCTCTCGGAGTACACGAACTCGCTGAACACCACCGGGAGATCCTTGGCCCGGAAGAGGTCGAGGAGCGCGTGGATCACGGGCACGATCTCGCGCGCCGGCGGGACCTCCATCGCCTCGCCCGGGTCGAGGAAGCCGCGTTGCATGTCCACCACGACGAGCGCCGTCCGCCCGGGCTCGGGCGTCAGCGCGCGCTCGAACGGCTCACGCCGGTCGGCCATCTAGCTTTCCCTCGGCGGGCTCATATCGACGATCGCTTGGCGGCGACGGGCGGGCGGCGGCAGGCGCGGCCGGCTGCCGGGAAGGGATCGCTCGACCACGCGGCACGCGTTCGCTGCCCCGTCGTGACTGGGCTCCATCCGGGCGCCGCGCGCCCGTCGTCGCTTGGAGGGAACGGGTCGCTCGACCCGTTCCCGGCAGCCGGCCGCGCCTGCCGCCGCCCGCCCGTCGAGCACCTGCCCGCCGCCGGCGTTGCGAGATCGATAGCAGGACTTCGCGCAGAGAGCACTAGCGGCGCCCGCGATTCGCGTCCGACGCGTTGGTCTGGGAGAGGCGCGGGAGGATTTCGCGGGCGATCAACTCGACCTGCTCCGGCTCGTAGCGATACGGAATGAGGATGATCCGGTCCACGCCCGACTCGGCGTGGGCGCGGAGCTGGTCGACGCACTCGTCCGCGCTGCCGCGGATCGCGTGCTCGACCGTGGATTCACTCCACGCGGCGACGTCCCACTCGGTCTCGAGCCAGCGGCGCATCGGCGCCTCGGTCGCCTCGCGGGAGCGCCCGACGTAGATCGCGAGCTGGTTCGTGCCGGTGAGGGTCTTCGGGTCCCGCCCGGCTTCCCGCGCGAAGCCGACGATCTTCTCCCACGAGCGTCGATAGCTCTCCGGCGTGTAGAAATAGGTGAGCCACCCGTCGCCGCGCGTGGCGACACGTTTGAGGACCGCGTCCACGTAGCCGCCGATCAGGATGGGCGGGCGCGGGTGCTGGGCAGGCCGCGGCCGCATCACGGCCTCGCGCAGGTTGAACTCGTCGACCTGGAGGCTGACGCGATCTTCCGTCCAGAGGCGCGTGAGGATCTCGAGGTTCCGCTCGAAGAGCCGTCCGCGCCGCTTGAACGGCACGCCGACCGCGTCGAACTCCCGCGCGTACCAGCCGGCGGCCACGCCGAGGATGAGGCGGCCCTTCGAGACCACGTCGAGCGTGCCGAGCGCCTTCGCCGCGACCGTCGGGTTCCGCAGCGGGAGGACGAGGACCCCGGTGCCGAGCTTGATGCGGCTCGTCCGCGCCGCGATCGCGGTCAGCGTGCCGACGGCGTCGAGGATCGGGAAGGCCGGCTCGACGCCGAGGATCACGTGGTCCCACGCCCAGAGTGACTCGAAGCCCAGCGCCTCGGCCCGCGCGGCGTAGGTGTAGAGCGCGTCGATGTCGGGTGTCTCGGCCGGTCCCACGAAGTTCTTGAGCGCCAGCCCAATCGCCGGCATCGGTCAGCCCAGGAACCGACGCTCGGGGTCGAGGGCCCGCAGCATCTCGAGCTCCTCGTCGGACGGCGGCTCGGTGACCTCGATCCTCGGGGCGTCGAGCAAGGGGAAGCCGGTGTTCAGGCGCAGCGTGTCTGCCGAGACGCCCGGGTGCGTCGCCTCGATCCGCATGCGCTTGCCGTCGGGATCGAACCCGAGGATGCCGAGCGTGGTGACGACGCGCGAGACGCCGCCGAAGAGGAGCCCGGCGGCGCGGCGAGAGCCGTCGCCCCTGAGCCACGCGGGACTGGTGACGAAATCGACGCGCTCGATGAAGCGCCGCTTCTCGTGCGGCGTGACGATGATGACCTCGCGACAGAGCGAGGCGATGTCGTTGGCCCCGCCCGTCCCGGGCAGACGGACTTTCGGATGCCAGTAATCGGGGCCGAGCACGCTGGTGTTGATATTGCCGTACTGATGGGCGAAGAGGAAGGCGTCGGTGATGCCGGGTAACATCGTGGCCCGGTGGCCCGCGCGCATCTCGTTCGTCGAGACCGGCAGCCGCCCGGGGGCGATCTCGGGCCCGATGATGCCGCCCTCGATGACCATCGTCAGGCGGGGCGCGTGGCGTCGTTTGGCGAGCGCCGCGGCCAGGAGCGGCACGCCGACGCCCGCGAAGACCGTCGTGTCATCGCGGAGCTGGCGCGCGGCGATCACGGCCAGGAGCTCGGCGGCGTTGAAGGTCACGTGTCGGTCACGCGAGGGCGGCTCTGACCGAGGGTGGCCCGAGAGAGGCGCCCGTCAGCTCCGCTGCGCGCTTGGCCTGCCGCGCCAGGCGCTCACCACCGAAGAGATCGAGGTAGTCGTTCCACGTCGGCGGCCCGTAGACGTAGCGCTCGAGATACTCGCCGACGGCCGCGGGGCCGCGCGCGTCGATGGCCGCCGTGTACTCCGCGAAGTGATCATAGTCCGCCTCGTACAGGCCGTAGCACTCGTGGGGGAACGAGCCGAACGGCGCCAGCACGAGCGCGTCGACGACGAACCCGGGGATGACCGTGCGATCCGGGTAGCGCCGCGTCTCCTCCTCGGAGACGATCTCCTCGGTCGTCACGAGAACGGTCGTCGCCGCGCGCGCGATGTCGGCGTCCATGTGGGGGTAGCCGTCGATCTGGCAGTTGCCGAACCGGTCGGCGCGGTGGACGTGCAGGAGCGCCACGTCGGGAAAGAGCGCCGGCACCGCCGCGAGCGTCTCGCCCGTGTAGGGGTCTTGCACCGTCTTCAGGCCGCCCACCCCGACCAGGTCCGAGCCGAGCATCGTCAGCGCAGGCAGGAATGGAACGCCCATAGCGCCGGCGCGGAAGCGAAGCCCGAGCGCCAGGTGGCTCCATTCTTCGAGCGCGACCGCGCCCGATTCCACATAGTGACGGAGGATCTTCGACACGCCCCACGGCAGCCCGATCGACATCCACGCCGTCACGACGCGGGTCACCGCCCCGGCCGCCATGAGGAACTCGCCCTCGGTGCAGGTGAGGTTGCGCGAGAGCGTGAGCGCGCGACGGCGGTGACGGAGCACCTCGCGCACGAGCGCCATCGGCGTGCGCGAGAAGAGGCAGCCGCCGACGCTCAGCTGATCGCCGTCCCTCACGCGGGCGACGGCGTCATCGAGGCTCGTGAGCTTCTCGCCCGCCGACTTCTTCTTGCCCTCGATGCGCCGGCGCGCCGCGATGAAGTCGTACTCGGCGGGATTCACGTCAGGATCTCCCACGTCGGCTGGTAACGATCGAGCTCGCGCCGCGTGTGCGGGTCCATCGGATGCTCGCGCTCCGGGACCTCCACGTGCTTGTCCTCGCCGCAGAGCGCCGTCGTGAAGTAGCGCTGGCCCGTGTCGTTCGCCATCGTCACGATCGCTGGTAGATCCGGGCGGCGCTGCGCCAGCTTGAGCGCGGCCGCGACGTTGCAGCCGGTGGAGATGCCACAGAAGATGCCTTCCTCGGCGGCGAGCCGGCGCGCCATGGCCAGGCTTTCCGCCGTCGTGGTGGTGATGACGCCCGAGAGGAGGGTGACGTCGAGGTTCTCGGGAATGAATCCGTCGCCGATGCCTTCGATGCCGTGTGGTCCCCACTCGCGGCGCGCCAGCAGCGCGCACTCGTCGGGCTCGACGGCATAGAGACGTACCCGCGCGTCGCGCTCGCGCAGGAAGCGACCCACGCCCGTGAGCGTGCCTCCGCTGCCCTGCGAGGCGACGAACGCACCGACGATGCCGCCGCACTGCTCCCAGATCTCGGGGCCGGTCGTCTTGTAATGGGCCTCGATGTTGTCGGCGTTGTCGAATTGACCGGGCACCCAGTAGCCCGTCGGGTCGCCCGCCCTGATCTCCGTTAGGCGCCGGAGCGAGAGATCGACGTCGCTCTCGCCCCCGGGCGTGAAGACGAGGTCGGCGCCGTAGGCGCGCATGATCTTTTTGCGCTCGTCGCTCATTCTCTCGGGCATAACGATCGTGCAGCGGTAGCCCTTGACGGCCGCGACGAAGGCGCAGGCGATCCCGGCGTTGCCGGTCGAGCACTCGAGCACGCGCATGCCCAGGCGGAGGTCGCCCCGAGCCTCCGCGCGGTCGAACATGTGCAGGTAGATGCGGTCCTTGAGGCTTCCGGTCGCGCCGTACCACTCGAGTTTCACATGGATCGGCGGCGTGACTCCCGCCGTCACGCGGTTGAGCGTGACGAGCGGCGTGCGCCCGACCGCCTGAGCGATGGACCCGAGCGCGCTGCGGTACGTGTCCCAGAGAATCGTCACGGGAACGTGATTGTACCCGAAATCCGAGGGCCGAAGGCTTCGGGCGGCTGAATTGGTGCGGAGGCGTCAGACGATCCCGGTCGCGTCGAAGGCGGCCGGGATATGGCGGATCTCGAAGCGGCCGTCGCCGCGCGGAGTGACCGCGACGACGTCGAACCTGCAGTGCGCTTCCGCGACGCGCATCCACTTGAGGTAGTGCTGGGCCAGGCGGATGAGCCGGCGGCGCTTCCACCACGACACGGCGGCGGCGGGCCCGTCGTCCCAGCGTTCCTGCCGGCACTTCACCTCGACGAAGACCCACACGTCGCGGTCGCGGCAGACGAGGTCGATCTCACCGTGCCGGAGCTTGACGTTCCGCGCGACGATGCGCAGGCCGGAACGCTCGAGGAGGCGCGCCGCGGCTTCTTCCGCCGCGCGCCCGAGGAGGTGACGGGGGTCGCCCATGCCTCGGATCGTGGACGAGCCGGCGGCCGCTGAAAATGTCCAATGTCGGATACGGTGTCTTACGTCGCGCAATGATGCGGGTCACGACGTTGCAGATCGCGGCAGGTCGCTGCGCCGCCCGCAACCCAGGCGCAACCGCCTTGTGCCTCTCGCGTGCGGCGCGTGGAGCCCGCCGTGTCGGGCAAGGGCGCGAGCAACGGGTCGCCACGGGTTGCATTCCGGTCGCGTCGGCGGTGGGCGCCAACGGGCAGGAGCCGCGCCGATGAGTTCTCGGCGGTTCCACGTTGGCGGTCATCGACGGCCAGCGGTGATCTTCCCACGCCTCCTTGGGGAAACGGCCTGATGGCGGACAAAACCGCAAAGCGCGAGGCTGCGGGGCGACCACCACGTGGCGACAGAGTGTCGCAGGCTGCGGCGCGCAAGCCCCGGAAGCAGGCCGACGCCCGTCGCCGCCCTGAAGCCTCCACAGAATCTCCGGGGGGGCGATTGAGTGTGAAAAGAGTGTGGAGACGGCGGGGATCGCCTCAGACCATTCCCGGCCGCAACGGCGGTACCCTGACGCCGTTCCAGCCCGGCATTAGCGGTAACCCGCGCCGCGGCCCCGACCGCCAGCTGCGCATCAACGGCCAGCCGGCCTCGATGCGCGGCCGGACTCAGTAGAGCGAGACGGTTGTTCCAGAGTACGTGCCGAGAGCTCCCGGAACCCCTGCAGTAGCCTCAGGGCCGGAGGTGGGCCAGGGATCCGGGATGGCGAGTCGGGCGCCTGCCGCGAGAAAAGCTTGGGGTTTACAGCCCTAGGGTGATAGTCTCGCGCGGATTTCAAAGCTGCTCACGGTGCTCGAATCGAGAAGGAGATGCCATGAGCCGCAGCACCGCCCTTTTTGTTTTCCGCACGCTCGTCTTTGCCCTCGCCGGTGCGCTCGCCGCAACCACGGTCCATGGCGCGCAGGACTGGTACTTCCCGCTCGATCCCGGCCCCGGCAGTGGCGCGTACGTGCGCAGTATTGTCGGTTTCAACACGAGCCCGGCGACGCTCTTCGCTGGCGTCTACGGCGGCGGGGTGAAGAAGAGCGTGGATGCGGGCGTGAGCTGGACCGATGCGAGCAACGGCATCAAGGACTACCGGATCCGGGCGATCGGGCGCTCTTCGGCGACGCTCGCTTCCGCGCACATCTACATCGCCACCGAGGGGGGCGTCTTCAGAACCACGGACCAGGGCGGCCTCTGGACCCCGGTGAACAACGGCCTCGCCTGCACGGACGTTCGCACGCTCAGAACCATCTTCAACACGCCCGAGACTCAGCGGGTGATTTACGCGGGTACGTATTGTTCCGGTTCACAGAGCGGGGTGTACAAGCTCGATACCGCGACCGATACATGGTCGCTCGTCTCCGGGCCGGCGAATGCGGGCGCGGGGCTCATGCTCAACGCCATCGACGGCACGCCCGACGGCGTCAACATCCACGCCGCGACCTTCACCGGCCGCTGGACCACGAACAACGCGACGACGGGCAACACCTGGACGCTGCGCAACGGCGTCGCGCCGAACGACCTGGGCGGCAACGGAACCGCGCCCAGCGGACCCAACAACCACAACAATATTATCGCGGTCGGCTCGAACGACTACGCGGTCGTGCAGGGCATGGGCGTCATGGTGACGACGACGGCCGACGGCGGGGTCAATTCCTACCTGCCGGCGAACAGCGGCCTGCCGGTGGCGGCACCGTTCGTGCGCAGCCTCACCGGCCTGTTTTTCACCGGAGGGCCTTGCAACGCATTCTACCTGCCCATTGACGGCCTGGGCCTCCACAAGTCCACCTCGCCGGGTTCCGGGTGGACGGAAGTCGTCGGGGCGCCGAAACACATTCGGAACCTCATCCCCGATCCGACCGCCACGGTGAGCTGCAACAACGTCATCTACGTCGCGACCTTTGCCGGGATGTGGAAGTACGACGGCGCGACGTGGACCCAGCTCGGCTCGCTGGGCCGGCCGTATCTCGCCGGCATCGCCTCCGACGTCAATCTCGCTTCGAACGGACTCGCGTACGCGAGCAGCGAAACAGTCTACCGGACCACCAACTCCGGCGACACCTGGTCGCAGTCGGGCAACGGCATCGATGCGAATACGATCTTCGGCACCCTGATCGCTTCCTCGACCACGCCGAACAAGGTGTACGTCTCCACGTACAACAACGGCTTCTTCGTGAGCACCGACGGGGGCCTCAACTGGTCGTCGAGTAACGCGAGCCTGCTGCCGCTCGTCAACAACAACCTTGTGGACAAGAACATGCAGTTCCGCGTGGACTCGAACAACGGCGATACGATCTACGCGTTCTTCCGGGGTCCGAATGCCGCGAGGCTCGTGAAGAGCACCAATGGCGGTGTGACGTGGAGCTCCGTGAACAATGGTCTGCCCCTCGATGCCTTCGTGAATGACGTGCGTCCCGCGCCTTCGAATTCGAACACCGTTTATCTCTCGACCAGCGCTGGACTCTACAAGAGCACGAACGCGGCCGCGAGCTGGACTTCAGTGAGCGGACTGAACATCGCGGGCACCGGCAACATCGCGGTGGCTCCGGCTGACGAGGATCTGGTCGCGGTGGCGACCTTCCACCAGAGTGCGACCGGGTACGCACTGCCCACGAGCGGCGTGTACCTCTCGGTGGACGGCGGCACGACGTGGCAGACGGTGCACAGCAACGACAAGATCAACAACATCCGCTGGCAGCGGCCGAGCGCTGCCGCCTCGCCCTCGCTCTTCGTTTCAACGCGCGGGCACGGCGGCGAATCCTGGATTGACTCGGCGGAAGTGGGCCACGTCGTCGCCGGGAACTGGGTCGATGTGAATGACAAAGTTATCCTCACTGAGGCGCGCGGCGGCGTGAACAGGGCCTTCACCAACACCTGGGGCCAGGTAGGAGGCCGCATCCGATCGGCAATAACGCAGTCCGGCTACTGGCGCTACCGGCCCACCTTCTACGGACCCGACTTCGACGGCGACGGGCTGTCCGACGTGCTGTGGCGGCACGACCTGACCGGGGAGGTGTACGACTGGCGCATGGACGGCCGCAGCATCAAGTCACACGGCAGTGTCTACACCGTCCCCGGGGACTGGCAACTGGTTGGAACCGGCGACTTCGACGGCGACGGGCGAAGCGACCTCCTCTTCCGCCACGCGACCACCGGGCAAAATTACATGTGGATGATCGAGAACAACACCATCCACACTCAGGGCTCGCTGTTAACGCTACCCGATCTCAACTGGAAGGTGGCAGCGGTGGGCGACGTGGATCGTGATGGGCGCGCGGACATCGTCTGGCGCTACGAAGGCGCGGGCGCCAATCAGGGGCTCGTCTATGTCTGGACGATGAACGGCCCGACGATCGGGGAAGCCGCCCCGCTCCTTCAGGTGAGCGATCTGAACTGGAGGATCGTGGGCATCGGCGACTTCGACGGCGATGGCTTCAGCGACCTCTTCTGGTGGCACCAGACCACCGGCCAGACCTATGTCTGGCTGTCGGGTCCGAACACCGGCCAGATCGGCATCAAGGCGTCGGGCTCGCCCTTCACGCTGACAGACCTCAACTGGCGTGTGGCGGGCGTTGGCGATTACAACGGCGATGGCAGAGCCGATATCGTCTGGCGCAATATCGCGACCGGCCTGAACGCGATCTGGATGATGAACGGCGTGTCCATCCTGTCGAGTGGTCCCGTCCCGACCGTGACCGATCAGAGCTGGAAGATCGTCGGCACCGGGGACTATGACGGCGACGGCCTCTCCGACCTTTTGTGGAGGAACGATTCGACAGGCCAGAACTACCTGTGGCGGATGAACGGGCTCAGTATCATGCCTGACTGCGCGATTTGCAGCCCGGCCAGCACGACGGGCGACATCTACACGGTCAGCGACACGAACTGGAAAGTGATCACCAAGTAGAAGGAGATGCCACGGTGATGCGGGTCATTGGCAATCGGATCGGCCGCCGACGCCGGGTCTGGCTCGCGGCGGGGGTGCTGATCGCCGCGGTGAGCCTGCCGATCCGTCCCAGCGATCAGGTGGTGGTGGTATCGCCAACGCCGACCACGCGAGTCGCGCAGGCCGCGCGCGAGCCAGCATCGCTGCGTCCGGCTGCGTCGCCGGCTTCGTCGATGGAATCGAGCCCGGCGGCGGCACCCGCTGCGCCACCTAGTCCGGGGCCTGTCGCTCAGCCGTCGAAGCCTGCCGCGCCCGGTACGAGTCCTGCTGCACCCGGCCCGGTGCCTGCGTCGAGCACCCCGGAAATGACCCCTGGTCCATCGGGAAGCGGGCGTGCGCAGTCGACACCCCATGGCGCGGGCATGGTCATGACGCCTGCGTCACCAGGCAGCGGCATGGTCATGACGCCGCCGCCGCCCGGCGCGCTCGGGCCCACCCCTGCGGCACCCGCCACAAACCAGCGGTAGGGCTGCGCGGGCTGCTCCGTTCGCGCTTCTCGCCCCGTCCCCATTGCGACACTTGACCTTGAGCCAGGACCGGGTGCGGCCGCCCAGATAGGCGGGGCTTCGTCCTTGGCGACGAGCCCCTCGTAGCCTCGCCGCTGGACCTCCGCCCAGGCTTCCAGGCCGTGGGCGGGAAGGCGGCGCGCCGCGAGGAGGAGTCGTTGGCCAGCGAGCACGGTCTCGAGGACTTCGCGTCTTGCCCCGAGCGGGTAGTGTCGAAGGTCTCGCCCATCGGCGTGGGCACAATCAAAGGTGATGAAAATTGGTGGCGTCACCACGGCGCGGGGGTCTGGACGGCGCAGCCAGTCGCGACGGGACAGGAGGTGCTCATCGAACACAGCGACTTCCCCGTCCAAGATCAGCGTGGAGGTCGGCAACAACGCGATCGCTACCGCCAGCTCTCGAAACCGCCCCGTGAAGGCGACCGGACGCAACCTCTACGCAACCGCCCCCGAGCACGCCGAGGCCACTTCGTCGTGATCTCGCGCCGTTACCTGCTCATCCATGAAAATGTCCAATGTTCGATACGGGCGCGCGGGGCCAGGGGCGGGCCTGGATAAGGGGTTCATCCGCCGTTACAGTCTTCCGTGAGGGTTCTGGCTGATTGAGAGGAGACGCCTCATGGGCGACCGCGACGAGATTCCGCGATACCTCGAGAACTGGCAGGACGAGGTCGACAGCGCCGCTGAGTATCGTGCGATGGCGGCGGCCGAAGCCGATCCCCGGCTCGCCAAGGTGTACGCCAACCTGGCCGCGATGGAGGAGGCCCACATCGCGTTCTGGGAGGATCGATTGCGCAAGGCCGGTGCGTCGGTCCCGCGCCGGCGGCCGTCCTGGCGAAGCCGAGTGCTCGGAGGGATCGCGCGGCGATTCGGGCCAGAGCTCGTCCTCCCCACCATTGCCGCGAAGGAGGAAGTGGACCAGAACGCCTACGCGAAGCAGCCCGAAACCGCGGATACCCGGATGCCGGCTCACGAGCGATGGCACGCGAAAGTGCTCAGGCAGCTCGTGACGAGCCAGCCGCGCGGCCTCGAGGGCAGTTTCCTGGGGCGACTCGAGGGTCGGCATCGCTCGGTCGGCGGGAATGCGCTGCGGGCGGCGGTGCTGGGCGCCAACGATGGGTTGTGCTCGAACCTCAGCCTCGTCATGGGCGTGGCCGGCGCCGCGGTCGACAGCCACGGTATTCTCGTCACCGGCCTGGCGGGTCTCCTGGCGGGCGCGGGCTCGATGGCCCTGGGCGAGTGGGTGTCGGTGACGAGCGCGCGCGAGCTCGCCGAGCGTGAGATCCGGATCGAGTCGAGCGAGCTGCGTGAGGATCCCGAGGGCGAAGGCGAGGAGCTGAAGCTGATCTACGAGGCCAAGGGGTTGAGTCCGAGTGAGGCGGACACGATGGCCCGGCGCCTGCTCGCGGACCGAGCGACCGCGATCGATGCGTTGGCCCGTGAGGAGCTGGGCATCGATCCGAAAGACCTCGGCGGCTCGGCGTGGGAAGCGGCGGTCGCGTCATTCGTCCTGTTCGCGATCGGCGCCGTGGTGCCGATCATCCCGTTCATGGTCATGCGCGGAAACCTCGCGGTGGCGTCGAGCGTCGTCGTCAGTGGGCTCGCGCTCTTCGGGATCGGAGCCGCGATCACGATCTTTACCGGCAAACCGGTGTGGCGGTCGGGCGGCCGTCAGCTCCTGCTGGGACTCGCGGCGGCGGGCCTGACGTTCGGCGTCGGCAGGCTGATCGGCGTGGCGATCACCGGCTGACGGGCCGAGACCGGGTCACGACATGAACGATCCCATCTTCGAGGTCGAGCGTCTTTCGCTCGCCTATCCGGAACGTCGCGGGCAGCGGGTGGCCCCGATCCTGAAGGACGTTTCCTTTACGGTCGAGCGTGGACACGCGCTCACGCTCGTGGGCCCGTCGGGGTCGGGGAAGTCGAGCTTGCTGCGTTGTCTGAACCGTCTCGAGGAGCCGACGGCCGGAACGGTTCACTTCGACGGCCGCGACATCCGGGCCCTCGATCCCCGCCGGCTCCGGCGGGGCGCGGCGCTCGTCATGCAGACGCCGGTGGTTTTCGAGGGCACGGTGCGCGACAACCTCCGCGTCCGGCCCGCTGACGTGGACGGCGATCTGTCCGAGGCGCGCCTGGGCCAGGCTCTGGCCGACGTGGGACTCGAGGGCGAGCTGCTCGAGCGCGACGCCGTCACCCTGTCCGGCGGCGAGAAGCAGCGGGTGACGATCGCGCGGGCCTTGCTCGGCGACCCGCGCGCGCTCCTCCTGGACGAGCCCACGTCCGCGCTCGATCCGCCCAAC
>QHSR01000148.1 GCA_003221635.1 Candidatus Rokuibacteriota bacterium
CGCGTCGCCGACCAGCATCGCTTCCGCCGCTGTAGGCTTCTCGATCAACCTCCCCACTTGTCGACTTCGTCTTCGTTCTCGCGGCCCGGGGATTCGCCCCCTCGGGCCGCTCATTTATCGCGTCAACTTCTCCACGTCGCTCGCGCGCACGAACACGCGCCGAAGACAACCAGGTCGGACAACACGAAGCCGCCGTTTCGCGATGAGCCGTTCGACCGACCTTTCGGCTGACGCCGCCAAACACCGCAGGGGCCACGTCGAGAGAGAGCAGTCTCGGCAAGTCACCGGTGGCGAGCCCCCGGCTCCACGAGTTGACCGACAGGCTGTCGGTCCGTTATCTGGCCCCAACGGCCCGGCCTGCGCGGCGCGCACCGCCCAGCGCCGGCGCCTGCTCGTGCGCGTGGTCCCCGGGCGCTGGCGGACGTGGACGGATCACGAGTGGCATCCGTGGTACAGGCGAGGCGACGCCCCAGCGCCAATCCGCTTGTCTTTCTGAAGGAGAGCCGCCATGTCAGGCCGCGATCTGTTAACCAAAGGTGATATCTTCGGCTAAGATGACAAGCGTGTTGTCAAGCGAGGGTCGGATTTCACCTCTCTCCTCAGGGCCGTGCTGTCTCAACCACCCATTTTTGTAGATGGAAGGGGCAGCACGCATCCCCGATGGTTTAGCCTTCCTCCGCGACGCCCTACGTCGCTTCGCCGCGGAGCGTGACTGGGATCAGTACCACTCCCCCAAGAATCTAGCCGCGGCACTCTGCGTCGAAGCCGCCGAACTCCTCGAGCATTTCCAGTGGCTGACTGAAGATGCTTCGAAGTCGCTGTCCAGCGAAACGCTTTCCGGGGTAAATGAGGAAATGGCCGACGTGCTGCTCTATCTCGTCCGCTTGGCCGACAAGCTGGACGTGAACCTGCTCGACGCCGCCAAGAGAAAGATTGAGCTGAATGCAAGGAAATACCCCGTCGGCAAAGCGCGTGGCAGTAGCCGCAAGTACACGGAGCTTTGACGGACAATGCGACTTTACTCCGGGATGTCTGAGGACTTCATTCGGGACACCACGCATAACCACGTGGCTGAGCGACTTCGTGAAGCTTTCTTTGCCTACTATCGTTACAATCCGCCGCCGGCGGAGGTGAATTCCTGGCGTAATTCACTACGCGCCATGAAGGACGTGCTGGAGATCGCATCACTTCGTGATCACGGTATGCTGCTCGAATACCAATTGCCGCTGACCTCGAGACGCATCGACTGCATTGTGTGCGGACGTGATGAGGGTGATACGGACCAGGCGGTCATCGTTGAGCTGAAACAGTGGGAGCGCTGCGAACCTGCGGAACCGGAGAAGGTTGTACGTAGCTGGGTTGGCGGGCGACAGCGTGAAGTGCTCCACCCGTCGGTGCAGGTGGGCCAATACCGCCAGTACCTCGAGGATACGCACACGGCGTTTTACGAGGGGCCAAGGCCCATCCGATTATCGAGCTGCAGCTATCTACACAACTATTTGCCAGAGGCCACCGACCCGATACTCGCGCCCAAATTCCGAGAGGTATTGCGCGCGAACCCGCTGTTTGACGTTGACGGCGCCGAGCCGCTGGCTAACTACCTCAAAGATCGCCTTGCTCAAGGCAAAGGGCGAGTCGTTCTGCAGCGCGTGGAGGCGAGCCGCTTTCGCCCCAGTCGAAAACTGATGGACCACGTGTCGGAGACAATCAGGTCGCGCTCTCCGTGGATCCTGCTCGATGAGCAGTTAGTGGTTTTCGAGCGAATTCGTTCCACCGTCAAGTCTGGGCTCTTCGGTCGTCAGAAGCAGGTCGTGATCGTGCGCGGTGGTCCAGGTACTGGCAAGTCGGTTCTGGCGATCAACTTAATGGCGGAACTGCTGCGCGAGGGGCGCAATGCTCACTATGCGACTGGTTCCAGGGCCTTCACCGAGACCTTGTGGGAGATTATCGGTAGCCGTTCACGCGCTACGTTCAGGTATTTCAACAGCTACGGTCGCGCAGAGTTTAACGGGGTTGATGTACTGATCTGCGATGAGTCGCACCGCATTCGCGAGACAAGCAATAGCCGTTTCGTGAAGAAAAGGCTGCGATCCACCAAGGCTCAGGTGCGTGAGATTCTCGACGCGGCGAAGGTCGCCGTGTTCTTCATCGATGACCGCCAGATCGTTCGGCCAAACGAGATCGGCTCGACCACGTACATCCAGAAACGTGCCGCTGAGGTTGGTGCCGAAGTTTCTGAATACGAGCTCGAAGTGCAGTTTCGTTGTGCGGGCTCCGACGGCTTCGTCAACTGGATCGACAATACGCTCGGCGTTCGCCGCACCGCTAACGTCATCTGGGATGGCTCAGATGGCTTCGACTTCCGCATCGTTGACTCACCACGGGAACTCGAGGTCGCGATCCGAGAGCGTGCTGACGGCGGCTTCACTGCACGCGTGGCCGCAGGGTTCTGCTGGCCGTGGTCCGAGCCGAAACCTGACGGTACGCTTGTCGAGGACGTTGTGATCGGTGACTATCGCCGCCCATGGGACGCCAAGCCGGGGAACTGGCGTCTCGCGCCCGGGATCCCGCCAGCGTCGCTCTGGGCCACCGACCCCAATGGCATCAATCAAATCGGATGTGTCTACAACATCCAGGGCTTCGAGCTCGATTATGTCGGCGTTATTTGGGGTAAGGATCTTCGTTACGATCTGGATCGTCAGCTCTGGGTAGGCGATAAGAAGCAGTCCGCGGATTCAGTGGTCAAGCGATCGAAGGAACAGTTCGTCGACTTGGTGAAGAACACGTACCGCGTACTGCTCAGCCGTGGCATGAGAGGTTGTTATGTGCACTTCATGGACAAGGACACGGAGCGATTCGTGCGAAGTCGGATGGAGACGTCGCGAGAGCACCCAGGGGTAAGCCAGGCCGACGGAACAAGGGTAGCTGCGCACAAGGTCATCCCGTCCCGGCCTCGTATCGTGTACCCTCCTCACGAGGAGCGCTAAGCTTCCAGACGGTCATTTGACGGCCTGCCTCAGATCGCAATCCTAAGGGAGATTTCGTAAAAACCGCCTGCGAGATCCTGACTTTGCGCTTCCCCGCGCTGCGTCCGTGGCCGATCCGAACGAGCCCGTATCGCTCTCTAGGAGCCGCAGGGCGTCCTGAATGTTCTTTAGATCGCGGCCCGCGATCTTTGCCAGCTCGTAGATCGAACCAGGACGTTTCGTGCGGATCGCCCGAAGAAGCGCGAGGCTATTCGGAGTGAGAAGGTTCCGCGCGGTTTCAACGGCCTATCTGGCGCGATCTCCGGGTGCTCCAGGACGCCGGGTTCCCCATCTACGACGACAAAGCGCCGGACGGTCAGCAGGGGCTCTGGCGAGTCCACGAGGAATTCAAGCAGAGGCTGCCGCTCAAGCTCTCGCTCGCGGAGCTGGCCGCGCTATTGATGAGCCGCCAGCTCCTGGCGCCGGCCGGCGCGAGCCTTCTGGGGCCGGCCGTGACGAGCGCGTTTGACAAGATCACTGGCGTGCTGAGCCGCGACGCCCTGCAGGTGATCGACCGCATGCGCGACACCGTCGGCGTGCGCGCCTTCGGCGCCAAGGTCCGGCTCCCCGCGACCGAGCATCTGCCGGCCATCCAGGACGCGCTCGTCGAGCACCGCGGCCTGCGGGTCCGGTACTACTCCTTCCAGCGCGACGAGGAGACCAAGCGCGAGGTCGATCCGTACCACCTGCGTATTTCAATGGAGGGCTCTACCTCGTCGGCTACTGCCACCTGCGGCGCGCCATTCGCGTCTTCGCGATGGAACGCATTCGCGGCCTGGACGTGCTGGGCCGCCGGTTCACGCTGCCCGTGGGCTTCCGACCCCGAGAAGTACCTGGCCGGTGCGCTCGGCATCATCAGCGGCGATCTCGTCACCGTGAAGATTGTCTTCGCCACGAAGCTCGCGCGGTACATCCGCGAGCGCCTCTGGCACCCGAGCCAGAAGTTCCGCGACCTGACGGACGGGCGGCTCGAGCTGACCCTGCATGTGGCCGATACGCTCGAGGTGCGGCGGTGGATTCTCGGCTATGGCGTGCAGGCGGAGGTGATCGAGCCGGCGGGGATGAGGGAGGCGCTGAGGCAGGAGGCGGAGGCGCTGGCCGATCGCTTGGCTCCTCAGCGAAAACCGCTTGCGGCGGCGGGCGCAGCGAGAGCACAACAGCGCTCAGCTCGTCGATCACCCTATCGGAAGTAGGCTTCGATCCACAGTCGTAGTGTCCGGTCAGTGCGTTCCTGATCACCGATCAGGATAGGTCTCAGCTCTCGCTCATAGCGCGCGCGAAGGAGCGCCGGGTCAAGCGGAACGCCCCGGGCCAACTGAGCCACGTCCTCGCGATCGATCGGACTATTCCGGACGAGCTTGGAGAGGGCCAAGTCGTGAGGGTCGAGCGCGGACAGCTGGAGGCGCCGGAAGACTCCATCGGCGAGAGCCACCAAACGCTCTGCATACGAGTCCGGAAGGCTGGCTACGCCGACGTGCTGGAAGTGCAGGCGGTGTTTCGCCGCCAGGGCGGAGCCTTGGCCCGCGAGCTGTTGCAACATCGCTGTGGCCTCATGCGGAACTACCTCGATGTAGTCGAGGTCGTTCGTCGGGCGGGGTAGGTCGTAGTAGAAGGCCGCGACGAACCCGCCGAGGCAATGGATCTCAACTGGCTGTATGAGCCCTCGGTCAACATCCGCAAGGAAAGCCCGCCATGGTGCCGGCAATTCACGCGACGTAACGGACAACTTCCGCGGTCCAGTCGGTCAGGAGATTCCAGCGCCTGGCCTCTGCTGGTCGATTCACAGTGAGCCAGCGTCGTTCCGCCTCGGGCATTGAAACGCGACAGAGCGTGTCTTCGCGTGCGAGACGACTACGCTCGAGCGTGCGCTCGAGATCTGCGAGGGACTCCACCTTGCGCCGGTCGCCGGCGCGCTCGGCGAGGCCGCGCGCCAGGCTGACGACAAACCCCAGGCGGTTCTGCAGATCGTGGACCTTCGCCGCGCACACGACCCAGGCCCAATCGAGCGGCAAATAACGGAGGACTAGCCAGGGCAGTGCCTCGACGAGACGAGGCTCCAGATCATCCTGAGCAAGAGCCGCGAGGAGCACCTCGCCAGGGTTCTTGGGCTTCCACCGTCGTGGACGCAGGTATGCGAGCGCAGGGTAGCCCAGACCGGCGAGGTCTCGAGCCAATGCCGCACCAGCGAGCGGGAGACGGGGTAGTGCCGATTGCGACGGCGGTACCGCCGTCGGCGGCACACCGTAGACCCGGACGGCACGCTGTGTGAGCTCCGACGTGAGTCGGCGCTGGCCGCGCTCAAGCATGACCAGATAGGGCTGGGACACACCAAGGCGACGTGCCGCCTTGACCTGGCTCCACCCCTTTTCGACGCGCACGGCGCGAAGACCTTTGGCGTCCATGACTGAAGACATACTATCACATACTTGTAATATTGCGCGGTATCGCTGGAGTAAAACAAACTGCGTGTTCAGTCGCGTCGATTTTCTGCGAAACGGGAAGTCGCCCGGTTACCGAGGCAGGGGGGCGCCGGCGCTACGTTCTCGTGACCCACAATCACCCCTCCCCTTCGCTCAGGAGCGCCATCACCAAGCTCAGAATTCCACGGACCTCCGCATCAGGGAGACAACGCCTCAGGCCCCATGCACGCCTAAATGGCAATCTTCAACGCGATCTGGTCAAACACAGCGCGTGGTACTCGAACTCGACGTTTGCCCGAGCTCGTTGCGTCGGCCATGCGGACCAGCCCGTACCTCTCCAACAGCCGGAGATCGTCTTGGACGTTCTTCAAGTCTCGCCTCACCATCTTCGCAAGCTCGTAGATCGAGCCTGGGCGGCCGGATCGAACCGCACGGAGAAGCGCAAGTCGGTTAGGAGTGAGGAGGTTCCGCGCGGCCTCGATGCTGGTGAAGTAGACACCCTCGCGTCGACTGATCCGCCGACGCGCCTCGACGGCTTTGAAGGTGTCGCGGAACCCGTCGAGAGCGTCACCAGCCGACTTGATTTGAATCGTTAGCGTCTTGGCCATCTATCGTCCCCCGCGCGGACTCGCAGGTACTCGCCACATCACCAGTTCAGTTCCAGGATGTTTCCTTGTTCGTCGATCACCTTCTCCCGCAGAATCGGGGTTGCACGGGGCATCCTGGACAAATATAGGGTATCGAATACCTTATATCAAGACATCAGGTCGTCGGAGGATGCGTGTTTCAGACCGGCCTTGATTCGTCGTGGGAGGCGTTGCCGAAGACGTCGTAAAAAGGGGCGAAAACGTGGCCGGACTCATACAC
>QHSR01000012.1 GCA_003221635.1 Candidatus Rokuibacteriota bacterium
GGACGACGTCACCATGAAATACGTCGACGGCCGGAAAGGGGGCTTCGACCCCCACGCGCGGATTCCGGACATGGATCTGGACGGCATCGACGCCGCCTTCCTCTACCCGAGCCTCGGTCTCTTCAGCGGAGCGGTTCAGGATCCCGGGCTCGCCGCGGCGATGTGCCGGGCCTACAACCGCTGGCTCGCCGACTACTGCCGGCCCTATCCCGACCGCCTCTTCGGCGTCGCCATGCTGCCGATGCAGTCGATCCCGCTGGCGATCGAGGAGATGCGCTTCGCCCGCAAGGAGCTCGGCATGCGGGGCGGCTTCCTCCGCCCCAATCCGTACAACGGGCGCATGCTGCACCACCCGGACTATGCGCCCTTCTGGAAAGAGGTCGAGGAGCTCGACTTCGCCATCGGCCTGCACGAGGGCGCCAGTGGCGGCATGCCTCAGGTCGGCGTCGATCGCTTCACGAACCGCGGCGCCCGGCACATCATCTCCCACACGATGGAGATGATGCTGGCCGCGATGAGCGTGATCTGGGAAGGCGTCTGCGATCGCCATCCCAGGGTGCGCATCGGCTTCATGGAGTCGGGCGGCGGATGGATCGCGCCATGGCTCGACCGGATGGACCGCCACTTCGACGACCAGGGCTTCAACGACTCGGGCCTGACGATGCGCCCGAGCGAGCTCTTCCAGCGCAACTGCTGGATCTCGTTCGAGCCCGTCGAAGGCAGCCTCTCCGTGCTCGCGGACTACATCGGCCCGCACAAGATCCTGTGGGCGACCGACTACCCGCACCCCGACGGCTTCTTCCCCGGCGCGCCCAAGCTGATCGCCGATCGGCCGGAGCTGTCGGCCGAGACCAAGCGCCAGATCCTCGCGGGCGGCGCGATGGGCTTCTACGGCCTGAAGTAGGAGGGGGGCATGGAGTTTCACGGCGTCGACGGGAAGACTCAGTTCAAGCGCATGCGCGAGCTCGCGCCGGAGGTCTACCGGGCGTTCCTCGAGTTCGATCAAAAGGCGTTCAAGGACGGCGCGATCCCGGGCAAGACCAAGGAGCTCATCGCGCTCGGGATCGCCCAGATCACGCAATGTCCGTGGTGCATCGACGCGCACACGAAAAAGGCGGCGCTCGCCGGCGCCTCGGACGCGGAGATCGCGGAGACGACATTCGTCGCCATGGCGATGGCCGCGGGCGCCGCGTGGAGTCACGGCGGGCTGGCGCTCCAGTGTCTCCAGGAGCACAAGGGCTGACCGCCGCTCGGGCACCCGGATCGGAGTTCCGCGCGGGCGACGTGCTGCCACCCGCCTAGCTCGGGCTCTTTTCCTCCCCCGCGTCGCGTCGGCCGCGCTGCGCCCGGATGGAAGCCCGCAGGACCGAGGTCGAGCTGGCGTAGCGCCACAGCCGTATCCGAGTGGAGACACGACAGGGGCGCGCGTTCGGACTACAATCACGAGAGGAAATGCGCGCGATGCGAGGCATGATCCGGTGGGACTGACGTACGTCGAGGGCGTGGTCACCGGCCCGACGGGCACGTCTCGCGCAGTGCGGTTCATGGTGGATAGCGGCGCGAAGTACAGCCTGCTGCCGCTCGCTGATTGGCGCGCAATCGGCCTCGCGCCGAAGCGACGCGTGACCTTCGCGCTCGCCGACGGCACGCTGATCGACCGCGACGTCTCGGAGTGTCACATCGCGCTCCCGCAGGGCGACGGACACACGCCGGTGATCCTCGGAGAACCAGGTGACGAAGCGCTGCTCGGCGTCGTCACGCTCGAGATGCTCGGGTTCGTGCTGAATCCGTTCAGCCGGACGATCCAGCCCGCCCGTCTCCTCCTCGCCTGACCCCACGGCAGGAACGTCGACACGATGCTCATCGCGCGACGAGCCGTCAAGAGAGGTGACTCAGCGGCGCTTGAGCCTCGGTAAAAGCTTGGACGCCGCCTCGTCGACCTGAGCCAGCTGATCGCCGCCCGCGAAGCGCAGCGCGAAATGGCGCGCGCCGGCGTCGATCCAGCGCTGGAGCCATTCCGCGCAACCCTCGATCGGGCCCGCGTAGGTCGCCTGGCGGGCCAGGATGGTCCGCGCCGGCGCCGAGTAGTACGTTTCGAGGAAGTTCGCCAGCCGCTGCTCGGCGGCGGCTCGGTTCGAGTCGAGCGCCAGCGTGACATACGCCGCGCCGGCCACGGCGTCCGGCGTGCGCCCGGCGGCCCGCGCCTCCTTCTGCACGCCGGGGAAGTGCTCGGCGAAGAACTCGACGCTGGGGCCGGTGGGAAACCACGCGTCGAAGCGCGCGGCCACGCGCAGCGCCGTGGGCCCGCTGCCGCCGATCCAGATCGGCGGGCCGCCCGGCCGCGGAGGCTTGGGCTCCATCGTGACGTCCTGCAGCGTGAAGTGCTTGCCGCTGAAGCTCACGTGGTCGCGCCGCCAGAGCGCCTGACAGATCTCGATCGTCTCGAGGAATCGTCCGACCCGGTGCTCGAAGGGAACGCCGGCGGCGGCGAACTCCTTGCGGATCGACGGGTTGTCGGCGGCGAAGCCGACCCCGAGGATGACGCGCCCGTCGGCCACGCGGTCGAGCGTGCCGACGATGTGCGCCAGCACGACCGGGTTGCGCAGCGCCGGCAGGAGCACGCCCGTGCCCAGACGTACGCGCCGCGTGCGGCCGGCCACCGCGGCCAGCAGCGTGAGCGGCTCGTGTCGCGGCCGGGCGATCAGCGAGTCGCCGATCCACACGGAGTCGAAGCCCGCGGCCTCCGCGCGCTCGGCCATGGCCAGGAGGGGCGCCGTCTCCGGACGGCCGGACATGACGGCTTCACGCGTGGGGATCAGCACGCCGAACTCGACAGCCATCGCTCCCTCCCCTCGGCCGGCGATGCCGGCCGTCACGCGTGGTACTTCTGTCCCAGCGCCTCTTCCCACCGAAGATAATTCTGCATGTCGGCGAAGTTCCGATCCGGTCCGGCCGGTACGACGTCGGTCGGGGGCGCCATCACCCCGGACAGCCCTTTCTCGAGGGGCAGTCCCGCTTTCTGCCAGGCGGACATCCCGCCGTCGAGGACCGACACATTCTGGTAACCGAGCTCTCTGAGCGTCGCGCCGGCGAGCGTCGCGCCGCGACCGTCTGCGCAGGTCACCGCGACCGCCGTGCTCTTCGACGGCACGACTTCGCCGATCCAGAATTCGAGCCACCCTCTCGGGATCCAACGTGCGCCGGGCACGTGCCCGCGCGCGAAGTCCTGGCTGGTGTCGACGAAGATCACCGCCGCCGGCGGCGACGCCTGCAGCTCCTGAGGCGAGATCGACTTCACCGTGCCGCGCGCCTCCTGATAGCCGGCGGGCGACTCCTCCGGCAGGCCCTTTTCCAGCGCGCCGCCGCTCGCCGCCCAGGCGGTCGTGCCGCCGTCGACGGCGAAGACGTCGCGGAACCCCATCTGCCGGTACCACGAGGCGATCAGCGTGGCGCGCGCCCGGCGATCGCACGTGAAGATGATCCGGCTGTGCTTCACCACGGCCACGTCGTCGGAGCGCTGCACGGCCTGTCCCCCGGGGAACCACCGGAAGCCGGGGATGTGACCCGCCGCGTATTCCTCCGCCGTGCGCACGTCGATGAGATAGATCGGCTCCTCCCCGCGGCGGTCCATCGCGCTCTTCAGCGCTCGGATGTCCAGGTAGCGCACGCCGTCCTCCGCGGCCAGCCTGGCGGCGTAGGCTTCGGCGGCCGCGACCGCCTCGGCGGACGGCGCGGGGAGTTGCGTTCGCTCGGCGCCGGTCTCGAGCCGGTGTCCGGCGAGCACCCAGCCGGAGGTGCCGTTCTTCAGCCCGTACACCCGGGGAATCCCCATGCGCTGCAAGACGCGGGCGCCGATGATGCTGCGCGTGCGGCCGGCACAGTTCACGATGATGGTCGTGTCCTCGTCGAGGTTCTTGGCGATGTCGGTGATCCGCAGCGACAGCTCGCCTCCGGGCACGCTACGGCCGCCGGGGATGCAGAAGCGGCGGAACTCCT
>QHSR01000013.1 GCA_003221635.1 Candidatus Rokuibacteriota bacterium
CTCGCTCTTCCATGGGGGCATGGCCGAGCCCTTGCCCTTGAACGGCTCGACTTGTCCCCCCTCGCTCACGCGCCAGAACCAGTAGTTGTCGCGCATCTCCCCGACGCCGTCCTTGTCGCGGAAGTCGGGGGGTTTGAGGGGTAGCGCGACGCCGGCGGGCCCCTTGCCGTCTCCCTGGTCGCCGTGACAGACCGCGCAGCGGGTGGTGTAGATGTCCTTGCCACGAGAGATCATGGCGGGGTCCGTCCAGACGCTCAGCGGCACGTGGACGTCGGCGTACTCGAGCGGTGCGGGCACGTGAGCGTGCCCGCCCTTTTCCTCGTGCTTGTCGCCATTCGCCCGGGTGGCCGGCGGGCGGACGAGCCAGAGACCAACGAGCAGTCCGAGCACGCCGATCGCCAACGATGTGAAGAGTTTGGCTCGCATGTCGGCCTCTCCTCAGAAGTCCCAGTCGATGCCGATGAAGAGCTGATTGCGCCAGTTCCGCAGCGGACTGTCCTCGACGAAGCTCCGGAGGTTCACGCTGTCGCGGACGAAGAAGGCGATGTTCTGCCAGGGATAGAACTTCGCCTGCACGGACAGCACGGAACCGTCGCGCTTCTCGTCCTTGAGGCCGCCGGCCCAGAGCTGGTCGAAGCGGCTCGACAGCATGATCTTCTCGTAGACGAGATAGTCGGCTTGAATCGTGAGTCCAGTCGCGGTGCGGTCGAAGCTCCCTCGCAGCTCGCCGGGCAGGCCGTAGAGCCGATCCCAGATGAGCGCGCCGTAGACGTCAAGCTGCTTCCATCGGACATTGGCCGCGATGCCGTAGCGCAATCGGTCGAGGCGGTTACCACCTGGCTGGCTGGGGTCCTCCGGATCGGGCGCGCGGGCGACGCCGAAGCCCCAGTTCACGAGGGCGGAGATGTTGAACGTGAGCTCGCCGCGGTCGAGGAGGTCGAAGCGTGCAGCCGCGTAGGTGTTGAACCCCTCGTTCTCACGGAGGAAGCCGATCTGGCCGAGGACGACGTCGTTGAACATGGCGTGAACGTCGGCCCCCGGGGCGCCCGACGTGTTGTACATGACCTGGTCCGTCACGAGCTGCGGCTCGCGCTCGTCACGGTTCTTGAACAGCCCGAAGAACTTCGAGGCGAACGCGTACGGGACAATCGGCAAGCGCTCGACCTCACCGTGCGCGACCTCGAGCTCCGTCAGCGCGATGAGCTGGCGGTTGGTCGCGTAGGAGAAGTTCGTGTTCGGATCGACCTTCCCGGCCATCAGCATCGGCCCGTGCATCGAAAAGCCGCCGTGCTTGCCCACCATCGTCTGGCCACCCATTTCCATGGTCGGGGCTCCGAGCAGGCCGAGGAGGCGTCCGAGGTTGAGCATGAAGAACGCCTCCTTGCCGAGACCGACCTGGCCCCTGGTGAAGTAGCGCCGGTTCTCGAACGCGACCGCGTTCGGCTCGCCTTCGATCTCGACGAAGATGCTCAGCTCGGGCAGAAGAGGCCGCGCCACGAACAGGGTGATCTCATCGGGTGCCACGAACTTCGTCTCGGTCTCTCGGGGGGACGCCGTATACTCGAAGAGCCCTCCCTCGATTCGAAGGGCGAGGCTATCGATCAGCGTCTTGAGCGCGCCGTCCTCCCTGACGCTGCTCACGATTCCTCGTGGCCTGGCGGCACTCGGGATCTGGAAGCCCATCATGTGGAACTGCTCGCCGAACCGGTTCAGTCTCGGCGGGCGGGTGTGGCAAGCGTTGCATTGAAGATCGTACTGTCGCGCAAAGGCCGGCACCGCCTCCACTGGCCAGGGGCTGGCGAATGCGACCAGCCCTGCAACCAGCGCGGGCAGACCTGCCGCCGCAAGAATGACCACGGCGAGCTGTTTGGGCATGCTCCTCCCTCCCTATCACCTGGAACCTGGACGGACGCCGACCGGACGGGTGGCGGGCAACCGCCAAGAGCAAACTGCGTGGTCAGGGAGAGGGCTTAGATCAGCAGCGCGGCGTGCAACAGGAAGAGCGGGGGGGAGCTCGTCGGCGCCGGCGCCGACGTTGGGTGCGCACGGAGTGTCTCGAGGTCGCCGAGGACCGGCAGAACGATGCCGGCCGGGAGGAGGGCCGGCGCATCGACATCGGAGTCGGCGCGAAGAGCCTCGCAGGAGCCGCCGTGAGCGGCCTCGTCCCTGCCGCTCTCGGGATGGTCCTCGCTGTGTGTCGTCACCGCTCCGGCGTGGGCATGAATCGGAGCCGCGCAGATGTGGCCGAGGACGACGAAGATGGCCACGCCAACGAGCAGCCAGGACGAGAGGCGCCGGCCGTTCATTGTGGTCAGACTAGTGAGCGGCCAGCGCCATGTCAAGCGCGCGGGCCGTCGCTCAGACCCGTCCGAGCTGACCCGACTGGATCAGGTCGACGAGCACGTTCCATTCCTCCCTCTTGAGAACCGCGAGATTGCCGGCCTCTCCAATGCGGACCTCGTCGCCGGCGATCTCGACCTCGGGACAGGCGGTGCACGCAGGGCACAAGGACATCTTCACGCTTTCCATCGCGTCCTCCTTGGCGTCGTAGCGTTGACGGATTCGATGTGGGGGCATACAGCGGCATCGCTTCGTGGTCTCGATGACCAATCCTTCAGGACTCCCCGAAGCCGATCACGGACCTGCTTCGCATCGCTCAGAAGCTTCTCGAGCTCGGTCTGCTTTCGCTCCACGAGCCTGCGCACGTGTACGCACGGCGCACTCCCGGACCGCCGAATGGCGACGATTTCCTTGATTTCCTTCAGCTGGAATCCAAGCCGCTTCGCTTGCCTCACAAAGGCCAGGACGGCGAGCGCGTCCGGCCCGTATATCCGATACCGGGAGGCGGTTCGCCGGGGCGCCGGCAGGATGCCATTGGTCTCGTAGAGCCGCAGCGCTTTGCGGCTGACGCCGCTGCGCGCGGAGATCTCGCCGATGAGCAGGCCGTCGCGTCCCATGCTTCGAGCCTAAACCCTTCCCCGTGGGGCCAGGTCAAGCGGTTTTATCCACCCGAGCGCGTCCGCCCCGCCTCCGCTCGCAAGAAGAAGCTCCCGGCGGTGACGACGAGCTCGCCGGGCTTCAGGCCATCGAGCACTTCGAACGAGTCTCCGAGCGCTGCGCCGAGCTTCACGACCCGTTCAGCGAAGCGCCCCTCGCCACCCTCTACTACCTGGACGTAGACGACGGTGCGGTCGCCTACGGCCTGCACGGCCTCGCGGGTCACGAGCGTGACCTGTCGGCCTGAGGCCGCCTCGAAGCTGAGCGCCACGTACATACCCAGGCGCAGATCGCCGCTCTTGTTCGGCACTTCCACGCGCACCTTTGAGGTTCGCGTGGCGGGATCCACGCGCGGGTCGATGTAGGCGACGCGCCCGCGTACCACGGAATCCCGCGCAGCGGGCATTGTCACCGTCGCCACACTCCCCACGCGGACGGCGGCGAAGTCCTTCTCGTAGAGGTCCCCGATCACCCAGACGGTACTGAGGTCGGTCACCGTGAAGAGCTCCTGGCCCGCGCCGACGACCTGACCGGGATTCACGTTCCGCGCGATCACGACGCCGTCGGCCGGCGCCCTGACGGTGACCTCCGAGATCACGCGCGACGCCTCCGTGAGGCGCGAGACGTCGTCTGGCCCGAGCCCCAGCAGCAAGAGCCGCTGGCGCGCCGCGGCGACCTCCGTCTCGTGGCCGGCGTGGACCGCCGTGATCTCTTCCAGCTCCTGACGGCTCGCCGCGCCGAGCGCCACGAGGCTCTGCGTTCGCTCGAGTTTCTGGTGGTCCGCGCTCAGCATGGCCTGCGCCGCGACATACTTCGTCTGCGCGTCGGCCAGCTCCGCGCTGAAGATCACGGTGAGCGGCTGACCCCGCGTCACTGACGCGCCGAGCTCGACGGCGACCTGACGCACGACGCCCCCGACGAGCGCGTTCATCTTCGTGTCGCGGTAGGCGTTCGACATCACTGTCCCGGGGACCGTGAGCGAGGCGCTCGATCTCGTCACTCTTCGCGCCTTCTCGGCCGGCCTGCACACCCGCCGACCCTGCCGGAATCGTACCGCCGCCTGCGGGCTGGCCGCGACCGTGACGCTCGGTCCACGTCACACCGGCCGCCACGCCGACGACGATCAGCGCGATGGCGCCGACACCTTGTACGACGTGCTTGCGCGTCATCGAGCTCCGGTCCCCACCGCCCGCTCGATCCCGACCGCCGCGTCGTAGACCTGCTTGAGTGCGTCCGTGTAGCCGTTCTCGACGTCGATGAGGCGCCGCTGCTCGGCGATCACGTCCAGAAGGGATCCGCGGCCGAGCTGGTAGGCCTGACGGATCACGTCCAGGTTCCGCCGCGCCAGGTCGCGCACGCCGCGCTCGTAGATGTCGAGTGACCGCCGCGCGGCCTCGTACTGGGTGAAGGCCGCTCCCACCTCCTGCTGCACCGTGAGCACGGCAAACTCCACCCGGCGCTCCGCGGCACGGGTCGCCGCCCTCGCTGCCGCCACGTTGCCCTCGTTGCGGTTCCGGAGGGGGAGCACGATGCTCACGCCGCCGCCGAAGTAGTGAAAGACGTCCTGGATCGGCCGCGTGCCGCCGGTCGCTGTGAGACCCTCCGCTTCCTCCTTCTTCACCATCGCGGCCGCCATCGCCGCCTCCGACCGCGCGACGGCCAGATCCGGCCGGTCGCTGACCGCACGCTCGGTCGCGCCCACGAGGTCGAGCGCCAACGGCGGGAGCGCCAGCTCTCCTTTCAGTGTGAGCGAAGCATCGGGCGCCATGCCGGCGAGCAGCTTCAACTGCAGCGCGGCGATCTCGACGCGGCTCTGGGCGAGCTGCCGGTTCGCGTCCAGGCGATTCACTTCCACGAGCAGCAGGCCCTCGTCGAGCGACGGTGCGGCCCCATGGCGCACCCGTGTCCCTACCACGTCGAGTGCGCTGCGGTTCACGCCCAGGAGCTCGTCGGTGACCCGGAGATTCCGCTGGGCCGCCAGCAGCTCACCCGCCTTCATGCGCACCTCCGCACGCACCTGCCGCTCGCGCTCGGCGACCTGACGGCGCCTCGTCTCGATCTCCCGCGCCGCCACCCCGACGCGCCCTTCCTTCCGGCCGTTCAGATCGAGCGGGAGCGATATTCCGACCGTCAGGTTGTTGTCGGGGCTCAGCGCTTTCTGGCCCCCGAGCTCGAGCATGGGGTTGGGCCGCAGGCCCGCCTGCTGCAACCGCCCCGCCGACGCGTCGACCTCGAGTCGCGCCGCCTTGAGATCGGGATTGTCGACGAGCGCGCGAGCCACCAGCTCGTCCACGCTCACCTCGCCGACCGCCTGAGCCCGTGCGGGCAGAGGCACCGTCACGACGAGTCCGATCAGAAGGAGCGCGAGCCCGTTGCCGCCTCGCATGGCTGACGCGCCTAACGGACCGGGACGGAGAACCTGGTCGACCCCTTGCCCTCCGGGCCGTCCCACGTCACCGTCACCTGCCGCGCCCCACGATCGGGGAACTCGATCGTGCCGCGATAGCGCCCGGGGCCGTCCGGCGTCAGCGTCGCGCCCGCGACCATGGGGGCCATCCCCGGCATCCCCATGCTCGTACTCAGGGAAACCTTGCCGACGTCGACCGGCTTCTTGTCCTGAGCCGCGGTGAACTCCAACACGAAGCTGTTCTTTCCCTCTTTCCACTGGCCGGACTCGTTCTGCAATGTCACAGTGACGTCCTTCATCTTCTGGATATGAATGGGCTTCATGTCAGCGGCGGTCCCGGCGAGCGCTCCACCCATGATCAGGATCCCAACTGAGAGTGCGACGATCAGACGCTTCGGCATGTTGTCCTCCGTGTTCGAGATAGTTAGTCGGCCGACCGCAGCGCCGGCCTTGGTTTGGGGGTTGCCCGCCCGAGCTCCTCGACCTCG
>QHSR01000014.1 GCA_003221635.1 Candidatus Rokuibacteriota bacterium
GAAGGCGGCCAATCCGCGCCCTTCACGTCGAAGGGCTCGGCCATGCCGCCGTGGAAAGGGGAACTGTCGGTTCAGGATCGCTGGGCGGTCATGGCGTACCAGCACACCTTCTCCGGGCATCAAGGCCCACACGTGCCCTGGGAGCATCCAGAGAGCGTCCTGGTTGGTCGCGACATATATGTGATGGCCTGCCTGCCCTGCCACGGGGTCGACGGCAAGGGCGACGGCTCGGTCGCTGCGATGCTGTCCCCGCGCCGCGCGCCCCAGCCGCGTGACTTCACCAGCGCGGAGTTCAAGCTCCGCTCGACGCCGTCGGGGCAGCTTCCAACGACGGCAGACCTCTTCCGGACAGTGACGGAGGGGATTCGTGGCCCGGGCGGCGTCATGACAATCGGGCTCCGCGGCTACCGGATCATGCCCAGCTTCCGCCACATGCCGGAGGCGCAGCGGCTCGAGGTCATCGAGTACGTGAAGAGCCTGAATCGCAGGTTCTGGGAGCGAGGCGAAGTCAAGATCGTGAGCGTTCCTACGCCGCCGCCAGCAACTCCTGAGCGCATCGCCCGAGGCAAGCAGCTTTACGCCGACGCCGAGTGCCTGGCCTGTCACGGCGAGCGGGGGCGCGGTGATGGACCGTCGGCCCAGACCTTGAAAGACAACCGTGAACTGCCGATCGCCGCCACGGACCTCACCCGGCCCGAGCGGTTCAAGAGCGGTTCGCGGCCCGAGGACGTTTACCGGACATTGGTGACAGGCCTCGCGGGGACACCGATGCCGTCCTACGGCGACTCGCTAGAGCCTGATCAGACGTGGGACCTGGTCTACTACGTCCAGTCGCTATCGCGCGACGGCCGGCGTGCCGCGGGCGCTGCTGCCCAATGAGGACCGCTTCCCGGCGCACGGAGGATGCGGCGCGGACCATCGCACTGGAATCCACGGCCAAGGGCCAGACCCGCCAGGTGGTGGTGCACCTCAAGCCCGGGGCCAAGATCGTCAAGTTCGTCAGGGCCACCGAGCCGGGCAAGACTGGCTTCGTGGAGCAGCCGCTCGCGCTGACCGACCTTAAGCCCGGCTGGGTCGTCAGCGTCGAGACGAAACACGAGGGCGACAAGGAGGTGGCCGAGCTCGTGAAGGTCGTCCTCGAGCGATGAGGCGGTGCGCTCCCAGCCAAGAAGCCTATGAGGGCAGGCGCCGGATGCGTGATATGCTCTCGGGTGTCGGCTCCTTCCTGTTCGTGACGGCGAGTCCAGGTCGCGAGAGCCATCGTGTTCGGAGCACCGGTTGTCATCTCAGCCCGCATCCACATTGGGCGTCCGTCCAAGACGCCGATGAAAGGCCGAAAAGCCATGAGCAAGGAAGACGCAATCGAGGTGGAGGGCAAGGTGGTCGAGCCGCTGCCCAACGCGATGTTCCGGGTGGAGATGGACAATGGCCACAAGGTCCTGGCCCACGTCTCCGGCAAGATGCGAATGCACCGCATCCGGATCCTGCCCGGCGACAAGGTCACGATGGAGCTATCCCCCTACGACCTGACCCGAGGTCGGATCACGTACCGGTTCAAGTAGAAGTCGGCGTTCAGCAGCGCACCGTCGCGCTCCGGGGCGGTCCTCGAGGGTCCCCGCGGCGCGATCGTCCTCGCGACGACTCATCTCGCTCCGCGTTCCCGAACAGCGCTTGACACTGCCCATGGGTGGTGTTGTGATCGCCTCCGTTTCGGCGAGCTCGCGTGAGGTTGTGTAGCGGGCCGCGGGCCAGTCGCTCGCGGGACCCGAGGCGGAAACCGTCCGGTGCGCCGGGGGTGATCCATGGCGAAGCCAGGCGTGACGACACTCGATCGGCGGACCTTTCTCAAGGTGGCGGGCGTGGCGACCGGGGCCGCCGCTGTCGGCGGAATCCCGGATATCGTCGCGGCGCAGAAGGCCCCCAGCTTCCCGAAGGGAACAAAGCTGAACGTCCTGGAATGGGTGAGCTTCGTCCCGGCCTCCGACGTCGAGTTCAAGCGGCTCGCGGCAGAGTTCGGCAAGCTGGCCGGGGTCGACGTCACCGTGGACCTGATCAACATGAACGACCTGAACCCCCGGATCGCCTCGGCCATCGAGACCAAGGCCGGTCCCGACATCATCATGATGATCTCCAACTGGCCGCATCTCTACGCCGACGGCCTCGCTGACGTCGACGACCTGGCCGAGGAGATCGCCAGTCGCGACGGCGCCTACTACGAGCACAACAAGAAGGTCAGCGTCGTCGGCAACCGCTGGAAAGCGGTGCCGCTCTGCTCGGTTCCCGCCACCTGGGCGTACCGCGACGATTGGTTCAGGGAAGCGGGCGCCAACAAGTTCCCCGACACGTGGGACGAGTGGCGCAAGGTGGGGATCGCGCTCAAGAAGAAGGGGCAGCCCATGGGGCAGGCCTTTGGCCACAGCCTGGGCGATCCGAACAACTGGGCCTATTCGGTGACCTGGGGCTTCGGTGGGACAGAGATCGACCAGAGCGGGAAGGTCGTGATCAACAGCAAGGAGACGATCGAGGCCGTGAAGTTCACGGTCGCCGTCTGGAAGGACTGCCTCGACGAGGGCGGGCTGGCCTGGGACGACAGCAGCAACAACCGCGCGTACCTGGCCGGGACGATCTCGGCGACGATCAACGGGGCGAGCATCTACTTCGTGGCCAAGCGACAGTTCCCCGACATTGCCAAGGTCACCAGCCATGGCCAGATGCCAAAGGGGCCGGCGGGCCGCTTCTACTATATCGCCGGCCAGGGGCGCGCCATCATGAAGTACTCCAAGAACCAGCAGGTGGCGAAGGAGTTTCTCCGCTGGTTCATGGACCGGCCGCAATACGACAAGTGGATGGCGGCAAACGACGGCTACGTCGTCGGCCCGACCCCCTACTGGGAGAAGCATCCCCTGTGGGAGCGGGACCCCAAGCTCGTCCCGTTCAAGGAGGCGGTCAAGTTTGGCCGGTGGCCCGGCTACCCCGGGGTGCCGAGCCGCAAGGCGTCCGAGGCCCTCGTCAAGTACATCCTCGTGGACATGTACGCCCAGGCCATCAAGGGCATGAAGCCCGAGGACGCGGTGAAGTGGGCCGAGAGTGAGCTGAAGAAGGCGTACGCATAGGCCGGGCGCGGCCTGGGGAGGCCATGGCCGACCAGAGCATCGAGCCCATCCTGGCAAAGAGCGCGACGTCGGGGGCGCCCGCGATCCCTGCTCCCGTCGTGGTGGCGGTGCCGAAGTTCCGCCGTCCGCGTCGGCTCGGCCATCTCCTGGAGCAGGAGCACATCCTGGCGGGCGCCCTCCTCGCGCCCACGCTCGTCATCCTGACCCTCTTCATCGCCTACCCGTTCGTCCTCGGCATCTGGCTGGCGGTCAGCGACAAGGTGGTCGGGCGGCCGGGCAACTTCGTCGGGTTCCAGAACTTCTGGGTGAACCTGCACGACACGATCTTCCTCCGGGCCTTTCAGAACACGTTCGTCTACACCTTCATCGCCACTGTCCTCAAGCTGGCTCTGGGGATGGGGGCGGCCCTCCTCCTGAATCACCACTTCCGATTCAAGCGGATCGTCCGCGCGGGGATGCTCCTTCCCTGGATCGTTCCCACGGTCCTGAGCACGCTCGCCTGGCAGTGGATGTTCGACTCGACGTTCAGCGTGTTCAACTGGGTCCTCATGAACGTCGGGCTCATCTCGCAGCGGATCCTGTGGCTGGGCGACGGCACCATGGCGATGGGCTGCCTGATCCTGGTCAATGTGTGGCGCGGCATGCCGTTCTTCGCCATCACCCTCCTGGCCGGGCTGCAGACCGTCAACCCCGATCTGCACGAGGCCGCGGAGATCGATGGAGCCAACGCCTGGCAGCGGTTCTGGCGAGTGACCCTGCCCCTGATCAAGCCGATCATGCTGGTGGTGGTCCTGT
>QHSR01000015.1 GCA_003221635.1 Candidatus Rokuibacteriota bacterium
GGATCGTCCGGCGCCCGGTCCACGCCCTCCCCGGCGATCTCGAAGAGCCCGGCGTTCAGCTCGCTCATGACGCCGACCAGCCGCCGTACTTCGTCCCACGTCGCCAAACGGCTCGCGACGTAACGCCCGTCGGGAGTCTCGTGAGCCGGCGACCGCGAGGTCGTGAACCCGATCGCCCCGGCGCGGACGGCGTCGCGCACCTCGCGCTCCATCGCCCTGAGATCGTCCTCGCTGGCCGGCTGCTCGAACGCCCGCTCGCCCATCACGTAGGTGCGTATGGCCGAGTGGCCGACGTAGCCCCCGTAGTTGATGCCCTTGGGCAGGGAGTCGAGGCAGTCGAGAAACTCGGGGAACGTGGTCCAGCGCCACTCGATGCCCGCCTCCATGGCGGCCGGCGGGATGTCTTCGGCGCGCTGGAGATTGCGGACGACGAGATGCTTGTTCTCCTCGGCGCACGGGGCGAGGGTGAAGCCGCAGTTGCCCATCACGACCGAGGTGATGCCGTGCCAGCAGGACGAGGTGCCGAGCGGATCCCAGAAGATCTGCGCGTCCATGTGGGTGTGGCCGTCCACGAAGCCGGGAGTGACCACCTGGCCCTCGGCGTCGACCACTTCGCGGGCGCGCTCTCGAATGCGGCCGATCGTGACGATGCGACCATGTCGCACCCCGACGTCGGCCCGATACCGCGGCAGACCGGATCCGTCGACCACCGTTCCGTTCTTGATCACCAGGTCGTAGGACATTCTCGGGTCCTCTCTAGATCGTTGTCGTCTCGGCCCGCACTACCGCTGGCCGAGGGCGCGGTCGGCGACCTGGACGCTCTTCTTGTCGAGGTCGAAGCGCAGCGTCTTCTGGCTCTCGACGTCACCGCCGGTGACCCGGATGAAGAAGGTGTCGTCGCCGTACTCGATCGAATGGATGTCGCCGACCGCGAACACCGCGGCGTGGCCGGCGTCGTTCATGAAGTCGCGCTGGAGCTCGAGCTCCGCGTGGCCCGGCTTGCTCCCGTCGTCCAGGCGGCGCCACCGGCGCATCCGCGTCGGATTCTTGTAGTTGCCGTAGATCACCCAGCACGGGCCGTGGTCGTGCGGGACGGACTTCCCGCCCTTTTCCCGGCCATGGACGAGCACGTGAACGTCGGTCTCCGGATCGTGGCCGATCGTCGTGCGCTCCTTGTACGGCACCGGGTCGCCCATGTGCTTCTTCAACAGCTCGGGATTGCGGAGCAGCTTCTCCAGGTGGTCACGGATCTCGGCGAGCCCCGAGGGGACGCCCTTCGTCTTGATGGTCGCCCGCGTGTCGGCGAGGAACTGGTCGAGCGTGTACCCGGTATCCATGCGCCGTCTCCTTTCTCCCAGCCCTGGATGATAGCAGGTCGGGGGCGAGCGGCGCGGTCGCGCTTGTAGCATACTTGTCGGCCATGAAACTGCCCGCGTTGAAGGCCCACACCGTCGCGGCTCCATGACAAGCCCGCCCGTCGTGATGGTGATGGCCGCCATCATCCTCACGCTCTGCTCGGCGCCGGCCTCGGCGGCGGACCCGGAGCTCGTTGCCCGCGGGAAGTACGTGTTCGGGGCCGCGGGGGGATGCGCCTGCCACACGCCGCCCGACGCGCTCGGGCTGAATGCGGGCGGCATGAAATTCGAGCTCCTCTTCGGCGTCGTCTACTCGCGGAATATCACCCCGGACCCCGAGACCGGGATCGGGCGGTGGACCGACGCGCAGGTGACGGACGCGATACGGCGCGGGGAGCGGCCCGACGGCTCGAGGCTCTTCCCGATCCACCCGTACGAGTACTTCGCCAGTATCGCCGACGATGAAACCCGTGCGCTGGTCGCCTATCTGAAGAGCGTGAAACCGATCAAGGCTCCCGTACCGGCGCGATCCCTGAAGATTCCCATCCCGATGATTCGGGTCGGTCCCGCGCTGAAAGAGGCGCCGCGAGGCGGGCCGGAACGCGGCGAGTACCTCGCCAAGGGGGCCGCCCACTGCGCCGAATGCCACACGCCACGGCGAATCGGCGGCTCGCAGGACGCGACGAAATTCCTCGCCGGCGGGCCCGGGCCGGAAGGAAGCCTGCCGGCCAACATCACGTCTCACCTCGACACGGGGATCGGCCGCTGGACGGAGGCGCAGATCGCGCGATTCCTGCGAACGGGCGTGAAGCCCTCGGGTCAGGCGGCGTTCTCGCTCATGCAGGTGGTCATCAAGGGCACGTCGGCCGGCTACAAAGACCTCACGGAGGCCGACGCTGCGGCGATCGCTCAGTACATCAAGACCGTCCCGGCGATCGAGAACAGGGTGCGATAGCCCGGTGCGATCGGCCCTAGCCGGCCGCCGGCTCCTCGTCCCGCGCACCCGAGGTGCGCTGCTTGAACTCGGCCGGCACCTGGCGGCCGGCGTCGGTGAAGGCGCGACGGATCGCCTCCACGTTCGGGCTGAAGATCGTCTTGCGGTTGTCGCGCGCCCACTCGTTCGACCCGCGCGTCGTCTCGGTGGAGAACTGGAAGCGCGGCATGACGTGACGGGCGAAGAGCTCGTAGGACCGCAACGTCTGCTCCCGCGTCGCCCACTCGTGGGCGCGGAAGAGCAATCCGCCGAAGCCGCCGTCGCTCAGACGCTGGAGGTGCTCGATGCCGCGCACCACCGTGTCGACCGAGCCGACGAGCGTGGTGCCCATCTTCACCCCCTCGGTCAGCGGATCGTCCGAGCGGCCCGGCGGTCGGCCGAGCGTCTCCTCGAAATAGGTGATCGTCTCGTGCCGCTCCGAGCGCTGGACCTGGCGCAGCGCCTCGTCGTCGTCCTCGGCCACGTGCACGTTGACGACGAGTCGCCATTCCTTCCGGTCCATGCGCTTGCCGTGCTTCGCGGCGGTCTCCTCGGCGAGCTTCCACTGGTTGGCCAGCGCCTCGGGCCCGCCGGGGAGCCCCGCCCCCAGGGAGAGCACGCCGAGGCCGTGCCGGCCCGCGGCGACCACGCCCGCCGGGGTCATGACGCTCGCGACGGCGATCGGAAAGCACGGCTCGGTGTAGGGCGCCAGGTGCAGCCGCGCCTGCCGCAGCTCGAACCAGTCGGTCTTCATCGTCACGGGCTCCTCGCAGCGCAGGAGGAGCATGATGGCGTCGAGCGCCTCGTCCATGCGCGGGCGCTGGGTCACGGGCTCGATGCCGAGCATGTAGGCATCGGACACGAGCGCACCCGGGCCACAGCCGAGCATGGAGCGGCCGCGCGTCATGTGGTCGAGCTGGACGAAGCGCTGCGCCACCAGGAGCGGGTGGTGATATGGCAGGCTCGTCACGCCCGAGCCGAGCATGATGTGGCGGGTGCGCTCGGCGGCGGCGGCGATGAAGATTTCGGGCGAGGCGATCAGCTCCCATCCCGCCGAGTGGTGCTCGCCGACCCAGACCTCGTCATAGCCGAGGTAGTCGAGCCACTCGATGAGCTCCATGTCGCGGCCGAGGGCCAGCGTGGGGTTCTCGCCGATCCGGTGAAACGGCGCCAGGAAGATTCCGAACTTCATTCCCTTGTGGGCCATAGTGCCTCCGATCCTACCATGTCACCCGCACGACCTTCGAGGAGGCGTTTGTTACATGGAGTTCACCGACGCCGTGGCCCGGAGCGCCGCGAGTGGCCAGGCCATCGACGTCGCCGAGCTCTGAGGGCCGGCTAGTGT
>QHSR01000016.1 GCA_003221635.1 Candidatus Rokuibacteriota bacterium
CGCGGTGGCGGCGGCGCCGCTTCCCCGTCGAGGCCGAGTGGCTTGCCCGCGAGAACAAGCGCCTCACCCGCGCCTTGCAGGAAGCCAAGCTCAAGCTCTCGCAGGCGTGCCTCGAAGCCATCGACTATCCGGCCCGCCGCGAGCTCGACAAAGCGCTACGCCCCGGGCGCTGCCGAAGGACCTGGAGGGATCTTGAAGTCGGAGAGCCGTTGGCCGTAAGTCTTCGAACTACCTGAGCACGCGGAACCCCTGGGCGTTTTCGTCCGTCTTTTCCTGACAGAGCCATCGCTCCAGGAAAGCCCTCGGGTTCTGTCGGGGTTTTCCCTTTCCGGATTCCGGTACTCATCCGATGGCGAATCTTCGCGGATGCTTTACAAGTACGATCAGCCATGAAGCGAACCGCGGCGAGGACGCTCTTACTGAGCCTCTTGATGTCGGCCTATCTCTGCTCATTGGCCATGGGGCAGGCGGGAGCACAGGGTCAATGGAAGACGCTCCCCTATCTGATGCCGATCAATCCTGTTCACATGGCACTGATGAACAACGGCAAGGTGCTGATCGTTTCGGGATCGGGGTTCGTCTCGACGAACACCAGCTATGAAGCTGCCGTCTGGGACCCTCGGACCGGAACGATCACCAGGCAACCTCTGGGATGGGACATGTTCTGCAATGGGATGGTGGTATTACCCGACGGCCGAGTATTCATCAACGGTGGCAATTTGCGATACGACCCGTTTCTCGGCGAGGTGCGGAGCTCGGCGTACGACCCGACGACCGGTCAATTCACCGACCTCGCAAACATGGCGCACGGGCGCTGGTATCCGACGGTGACAACGCTCGGCGATGGCAGCGTAATGACCTTCTCGGGGTTGTCCGAAGTCGGCGCGACCAATACAGCGGTGGAGATCTACACGGTCGGTTCGGGATGGAGCCAGGAATATCAGTCCGGTTGGACCCCTCCCCTTTATCCACGAATGCACCTATTGCCCAACGGTAACGTCTTCGTCTCCGGCCCCGCGCCAGTGACGATGATCTTTAATACGACCACGAAAACCTGGTCCGTGGTGGCCCCGACCAACTACAGTGGCATGCGCACCTATGGCTCTTCGGTGCTCCTGCCTCTGTCTCCCGTGGACGGGTACAAGCCGCGTGTGATGATCTTCGGCGGCGGCGATCCTGCGACCGTAAGCACAGAGATTATTGACCTGTCAGCCGCCTCGCCCCAATGGCAGTTCGGGCCTCCGATGTCGCAGCCGCGGATCGAGATGAATGCGACGATCCTGCCGAACGGTAAAGTGCTGGCACTCGGCGGCTCAAGGAATGACGAGGACGCGACGACAGCGAGCTTGAATGCCGATCTGTATAACCCGGAGACGAACACGTTCAGTTCGGCGGGGGCCAATGCGTTTCCACGCCTTTATCACTCCAACGCATTACTCCTGCCGGATGCCACGGTTTTGGTCGTTGGTGGGAACCCTCAGCGCGGCACGTACGAACAGCGCATGGAGATCTACTCTCCGGCGTACTTGTTCAGCGCAGACAGCAGCCTTGCCACGCGCCCCACGATCACCGGGGTGCCCGGTGCGATCGGCTACGGCGGTGCGTTCCAGGTGCAAGCACCCGATGCGGCAAACATTGCTTCGGTGGTTCTCATGCGGCCCGGTGCGCCGACCCACGCGTTTGATATGGATCAGCGGCTGGTGAAGCTGTCGTACACCGCGGGAAGCGGTGTCCTGAACGTGACCGCGCCCCCGAACGGCAACACCGCGCCGCCGGGCTACTACATGCTATTCATTTTGAACTCGGCGGGGGTGCCTTCGATCGCGAGCTTTGTACAGCTCTCGGCGTTCACCGCCGACTTTTCTCTGTCGGCCACGCCGGCTTCGCGAACCGTGTTGCCGGGAGGGAGCACGAGTTATACCGCCACGGTAACCCCGGGGACGGGGTTCACCGAAAGCGTGAGCTTCAGCGTCAGCGGGCTTCCGTCGGGGGCCACCGCAACCTTCAATCCCACGTCCGTGAACGGCTCCGGCCCAACCACCATGAACGTCACCACCAGCCTCACCACGCCCCTGGGCGCCTACCAGCTCACCATCACTGGATACAGCGGCGGACTCGTCCACAGCGCTACCGTCACACTGATCGTGGGACTGCCTGCCTTACCGTAGCCAGTACTGAGCCGCATGATGCTCATCTCCCGGAGAAATCTCCTTCGCCGAGTAGCTGGAGGCGCGGTTGCCGCCACTGCGATTCCGTTGATTGGCGAGTTCTCTTTCGCCGCTCCGACACCGTCGTCGCGCGCGGAGCAGCACGGTGGTCCTATTCGTCTGAGCATGAACGAGAACGCTTATGGTCCGTCGGAAAGCGTGAAGGCGACGATGCGAGAAAGCCTGAGCCTCGTGAACCGCTACCCGGATTCGGCCGACGCCTTGGTCGGAGAGATCGCGAGTCTCCACGCCGTCAAGCCCGAGCAGGTCGTCGTGGGTTGCGGTTCCATTGAGATTCTGCGTATGGCCGCTGCGACATTTCTTGGGCGCAGCAAGAAGCTCATCATGGCTTCACCGACGTTCGATCCGATCGCCGAGTACGCTCGACGCGCGGGTGCCGCTGTCGCGACGGTCCGGCTCACTACGCAGTACGCGCACGACCTTGACGCGATGCTGGCTCACGTCGATGCCTCGGTGGGATTGGTCTATATCTGCAATCCGAACAATCCCACCGGAAGTCTTACCCCGCGAAGAGATCTGGAAACCTTCATTCGCAGACTCCCCTCGGCGACCCGCGTCCTGGTCGACGAGGCTTATCACCACTACGCCGGCACCTCATCGGCGTACGCATCCTTTATCGATCGCCCCGTGGACGACGGCCGCGTCATCGTGACGCGCACTCTATCCAACGTTTATGGGCTCGCGGGATTGCGTTTGGGATATGCGATCGCTGCACCGGGGCCGGCGCGCCAGCTCTCTTCCATTCGGCCGCCGATGGACGTCAACGTCCTCGCTTTAAGGTGCGGGGCGACAGCGCTCCGCGATAGCGATCATGTGAGCCTCAGCGTGCAGCGGAATGCAAATGACCGACAGGAATTCTACAACCAGGCCAATGCGCGCATGCTCCGCGTAATCGATTCGCACGCGAACTTCGTCATGCTGAATACCGGCGGCCCAGCCGAAGAGGCCATCGACCACTTGAAGAAACACAACATCCTCGTTGCGCCGCCGATTCCTTCTATGAAGAGGTACATCAGAGTGTCCTTGGGCAAGCCTCAGGAGATGCTAGAGTTCTGGCGAGTGTGGGACCTCATGCCCCACCGTAAAATGCAGATGTAGTCGCCGCCGGCTGCCGTGTGTATGGCCGGCCGATGACTTCCCACTCCCCGGCGCGCGGATCACCGAGCTGTAGTCTCCATCTGACACACTCGCAGTAGAGGCGGGAGTATCGGACGTAAGCTCCTACCATCGCTTCTGCTGAAGCTTGCCCAACCGTGACCGGTACTCTTCCAGACTCATCGATGCGGCATACTGACCTCCGAAGTACCAACTCCCGGATCCACCGCCCTGGGGGCGAAGGTAGTACGTGAAGCGCACCGATCGATAGGCTTCGGGCCACTCAATGAGTTGCGCGACGAAGGCGGCCTCGCGCCAGCCGTCGTTCGTGTCAGGCGCCAGAGTACCGAAATCGTCTGGCTCCACGGCCCAGACCTCGTCCACGATCCGCCCCTGGATCGGGTCACCAGTGGTCGGGTTGGTGAATGTCACCGGATGGCCTGGTGGATGCCGCGTAAGCTTTGCC
>QHSR01000072.1:0-11072 GCA_003221635.1 Candidatus Rokuibacteriota bacterium
TTCTCGATGTGTTTGCGGTACTCGTCGAGCGTCGTCGCGCCGACGCAGCGCAGCTCGCCCCGCGCCAGCGCGGGCTTGAGCATGTTCGCGGCGTCCACCGCGCCTTCGGCGGCGCCCGCGCCCACGAGCGTGTGGAGCTCGTCGATGAAGCAGATGATGGCGCCGGCGGACTCGGTGATCTCCTTCAGGACGGCCTTCAGGCGGTCCTCGAACTCGCCGCGGTACTTCGACCCCGCCACGAGAGCGCCGATATCGAGCGCGACGAGCTGCTTGCCCTTCAATCCTTCGGGCACGTCGCCAGCGACGATCCGCTGGGCAAGCCCCTCGACGATCGCCGTCTTGCCGACGCCGGGCTCGCCGATGAGGACCGGGTTGTTCTTGGTGCGGCGTGAGAGCACCTGGATGACGCGCCGGATCTCCTCATCGCGGCCGATGACCGGGTCGAGCCGGCCCCGGCGCGCGAGGTCGGTGAGGTCGCGGGAATAGCGCTGGAGCGCCTGGTACTTCTCCTCGGGGTTCGGATCGGTCACGCGCTGTGTCCCACGGATCTCCACGAGGGCCTTGTAGATCGCTTCGGGGCTGACGCCGTTGGCCGCCAGCAGACGGCCGGCGGCCCCATCGCGCTCCTGCGCGAGCGCCAGCAAGAGGTGCTCGGTGGAGACGTACTCGTCCTTGAGCCGCTGGGCTTCCGCCTGGGCGCGCTCGAGCGCCTGCCGCGTCCGCTCGCCCAGGTACTGGCCGCTGGCTCCCCGCACCGTCGGCAGCTTGTCGAGCGTCGTCTTGAGGTCGCGAAGGATCGCGTCGGGCCGCCCTCCGAGCTTCGCCAGCACTGGGCCGACCACGCCTTCACGCTGCTCGAGGAGTGCCCCCAGCAGATGCTCGGGCTCGATCACCTGATGGTTGTGCTGGTCAGCCAGCGACTGCGCTGCCTGCATCGCTTCCTGCGCCTTCACGGTGAGCTTATCCATTCTCATGCCTTCGTCTTCCTTCTCTATCGCGCTCTATCGTGCTCTATCGCGCTCTATCGTGCACGGGCTCGCTTCGGCCGGGGGGCCGCGGCCCCCGGCCGGGCTGCGGTTCGCCTTACCCCAGATAGGCGCGGGGGTTGTCGCTTCGCAGCGCCCGCAACTTCTCGTATAACTCCCGTTCTGCCGGCGTCACGTCGCTCGGCATGACGATCTTGACCGCCACCAGTTGGTCGCCGGCGCCCTTGAGGCGCGGCATCCCGTAGCCCGGCAGTCTGAAGGTGCGCCCGCTCGACGTCGCCGGCGGCACTTTCATCGATACCTTGCCGCGCAGGGTCGGCACCTCCAGCGTGGTTCCCAGCGCGGCCTCGGGCGCGGTGATCGGCAGAGTCAGGTGCACGTCGTCGCCCTTGCGCTCGAAGAACGGGTGCGACGCCACCGTGACGCTCAGGTAGAGGTCGCCACGCACTCCCGCCGCGCCGGAGCCCTCGCCGGAGACGCGGACGCGCTGGCCACTCTTTACGCCCGCCGGTATTTTCACATCGACCTGTCGATGCGAACGCTGCCAGCCTCCGCCTCCGCACGCGGCGCACGGCTTTCCCTTGATATTGCCGGCCCCGTGACAGGTTCCGCACGGCTCCTCGAGGTCCATCGCAAATGTCTTTCGAGCTCCGTGGAAAGCCTCGTCGAGAGAGATCTCGACGTTCGCCTGCACATCGCCGCCGCGGGAGCGCCGGTCTTGATCGAAGAGGTCTTCGACTCGCATCCCACCGCCGCGGGTCCCGCGTCGCGCCTGCGCTCCCGGGTCGCCGAAGATGGTGCGAAAGAACTCGGAAAAGTCCCCGAGGTTTCCGAGGTCATCGCCGCCATACTCCACTCTGAAGCCGCCCCCGGGACCACCGGGCGGAGCCTGGGTGTATCGCTGCCAGTCTGGTCCGAGCGAGTCGTAGCGGCGACGCTTCTCCGGGTCGGACAGGACTTCGTACGCTTCGCTGATCTCCTTGAAGCGCTCGGTGGCGTCCTTGGTCTTTGCGACGTCGGGGTGATGCTTTCTCGCGAGTCGCCGATATGCCGACTTGATCGTCTTGTCGTCGGCCTTTCGGTCGACCCCGAGAATCCGATAGTAGTCCTTGAAATCGACGGCCATCGTTCACATATCCCACAGGAAGTATAGCAGATGAGTTGAGCCTTAGACGCTAATGCCTATGTATTGGAGCACCGGGACGCTGCCCATTAAGCTATTGATTACTTGGAGCGCCCTAGCCTCGACCTACCCGGAATGCGACGTAGAGCGACATCGGCCCACGCTGAAGCAAGACCGTGAGGGGATCGCCTTCCTTCATGTCACGGGTCAAGCGCTCGAAATCCACCATCGTCCGCACCGTCTGGCTGTTGAGCTGTTTGATGACGTCGCCGCGCTGGACGCCTGCCTCTGCGGCCGCGCTACCATCCTCGACGCGGACCACGACCACACCGTCGGCCGAGCGCAGGTTGAGCTGGCGCGCGATCTCGGGCGTCACGGGGCGAACTTCGAGCCCGAGCATCGAGCGGGAGCGACCGCCTGGCCCGCCTGGCCGCTGCTGCTGGGCCTGGCGCTCGTCGGGCGCCTGGCCAACCCTAACCTCGACGGTCTTCTCGCCCTGGTCACGCCAGACCTTGACCTTCGCCGTGCGGTCCGGAGAGGTGAGGCCGACGGCGCGCTGCAGGTCGCCAGGCCCTTCCATCGGGCGCCCCTCGAACTCGATCAGGATGTCGCCGGGCTTGAGTCCGGCCTTTGCGGCCGGGCTGTCCGGAACCACTTCGTTGATGAGCACGCCCTTCGGGTCCTTGGCGCCAAACGAGCGAGCCAGCTCCGGGGTGAGCGGCTGGATCGATACGCCGAGCCATCCGCGCGTCACGCGGCCCTTGTCGCGGAGCTCCGTGTAGATCTTCCGTGCCATGTTGGAGGGAATCGCAAAGCCGATGCCCGAGCCTCCGGCGACGATTGCCGTGTTGATCCCGATCACCTCGCCCTGCATGTTCACGAGCGGTCCGCCGGAGTTGCCCGGATTGATCGCGGCGTCCGTCTGAAGGAAGTCGTCGAACGGGCCCTGGTCGAGCTGTCGCGCCTTGGCGCTGATGATGCCGGCCGTGACCGTAGCCTGAAGGCCGAACGGGGACCCGACCGCGAGGACCCAGTCTCCGACTTGACTCCTGTCCGAGTCACCCAGGCGCGCGTACTTGAAGGTCCCCTTCCCGTCGTCGAGCTTGAGCACGGCGAGGTCGGTCTTCTTGTCCACCCCGATGACCTTGGCCTTGTGCTTTCCGCCATCGAGCGTCACCACTTCGATCTCCGTGGCCTTCTCGACCACGTGCGCGTTCGTGAGCGCGATCCCCGTGGGATCCACGATGACGCCGGAACCGAGGCTCCGCTGCGGGATGCGTTCGGGTACCTCGCCGAAGAAGCGCCGGAAGAACTCCTCCCCGAAGAACTCCTCGAACGGGGTGCGGCCCTGGAGGCCGGTCCCTCGCGAGAAGGTGTTGATGTTGATCACGGCGGGCTTGATCGCGTCCGCGACCCCGGCGAACGTCCCGCCCTGAGGCATCTGGACCGGGAGGAGGGGCAGCGGACTGGCGGGCGCCTGCGCCAGCATCGGCCGCCGGAGCTCGGCGCGCGTCGCCGTGAACGCCCCGAGCGCGACGCCCACGACCAGGGCGAGCACCAGCGTTCCGAGGAAGGTCCTTCGCTTGAGCTGCATCGTCATCGCGTCCCCTCCGTCATACTTTCGCCGGCTAGCGCCCGGCGGAGTCGCTCCCCCTCGAGGGTCTCCGTCCGCTTCAGCGCCTGGGCTGCGGAAACGAGCACGGCCTTCTTCGTCGTCAGCATCCCACGGACCCGGTCGTGGGTGCGTTCGAGGATCGCCCGTACTTCCTCGTCGATCGTCCGGGCGGTCGCCTCACTGTACTCGCGCTCGCCGCCGATGCCGGCGCCCTTGAGGAAAAGCGACGAGCGCTCGCCGTAGGTCGCGAGCCCCACCCGCTCCGACATCCCGTACTTCGTCACCATGAGGCGCGCCACCTCGGTCGCCCGCTCGAGGTCGTTGTGCGCGCCGGTCGAGACCTCGCCGTAGACGAGCTCCTCGGCCACGCGTCCGCCGAGCAGGACCGCGATTCGATCCTCCAGCTCGCTCCGGGTCATCAGGAAGCGCTCCTCGGTCGGCAGCTGGTAGGTCATCCCGAGCGCGGCGATGCCTCGCGGGATGATCGTCACCTTGTGAACGGGATCGGCGTGGGCGACCGAGGTGGCCACCAGCGCGTGGCCCATCTCGTGATGGGCGACGATGTCGCGCTCCTTTTCAGAGAGGACTCGACTCTTCTTTTCGAGTCCGGCGACGACTCGATCGATGGCCTCCTCGAAGTCGGCCATCTCGACCCCGTTCTTCTCCTTGCGCGCGGCGAGCAACGCCGCCTCGTTGACGATGTTGGCGAGATCGGCGCCCGCGAACCCCGGAGTGCGCGCCGCGATGACGCCGAGGTCGACGCCCGACGCCAGGACCACGGCGCGGGCATGCAGTCTCAGGATCGCCTCACGGCCCCGGAGGTCGGGCTTGTCGACGACGACCTGCCGATCGAAGCGGCCGGGACGCAGGAGAGCCTGGTCAAGCACCTCCGGGCGGTTGGTCGCGGCCATGATGATCACGCCCTTCGAGGAGTCGAAGCCGTCCATCTCGGCGAGGAGCTGGTTGAGCGTTTGCTCGCGCTCGTCGTGGCCCCCGATGAACCCGCTGCTACCTGCACGCGACTTGCCGATCGCGTCCAGCTCGTCGATGAAGATGATGCACGGGGCCTTGTCCTTGGCCTGTTCGAACAAGTCACGGACGCGCGCCGCGCCGACGCCGACGAACATCTCGACGAACTCGGAGCCGGACAGGGTGAAGAAGGGCACGTCCGCCTCGCCCGCGACGGCTCGCGCCAGCAGGGTCTTGCCCGTGCCCGGGGGACCCACCAGCAGCACGCCCTTGGGAATACGGCCGCCGAGCCGCTGGTACTTCCGCGGATTCTTGAGGAAGTCGACGATCTCGACGAGCTCGGCCTTCGCCTCGTCGACGCCGGCGACGTCGCCGAACGTCGTCTTGAGCTCCTTGCGATCGAAGATCTTGTGCTTGGAGCGCCCGAAGGAGAGCGCCTGCGTGGGCCCGCCCCCGACCCGACGCATCAGGACCATCCAGATGGCGATCATGACCCCGAGGGGGATGATCCAGCCGAAGAAGAGATCGCGAACGAAGGTCGACTCGATCCTCCCGGTGAACTCGACCTTGTGCCGCTCGAGCTCGGCGATGAGTGGCGCCTCGTCCACGCCCGGGATGCGGGTCACCGTGAACACGCGCACTTCGGCGTCCGAGGTGAGCCACTGGCGGAGCCGGTCACCCGCCCCGCTCGGCCCCGTCGGCAGCGCATCGGGCTTCGCGATGCCCCGGATTTCCCTCTCGGTCAGGGCCACCTTCTCGATCTTGTCGGCGCGCACGAGCTCGAGGAATCTGGACATCGGGATTTCGACCGTCCGGGGGGCCTGGAGCCAGGCCTGCAGCAGCAGGAGGACCAGCGCCGCGACGAGCACGTAGGCCAGCGAGAACTGGATGCGCTGGTTGAGCCGCGGCTTCATCGGTTCCCCCCGGGCTCATGCTAGCGTCCGGGACGCGGAGTGTCAAACGCGCAGCCTCTTTTCGCTTGACACTTCAAGCCCTTTGGCCTAAAAGTTGGCGCTGACCGCTCCTGTGAAACTGAGAACAAGCTCGTCTCTCGCGAGGGTCGGCCAACACCGTTGCGAGTTTCTGGTCCGGGGGTTGAGGTGAGGGAGTGCCGTGCGGTTCGCCGGAGCGCCTGGGCGGCTCTGGCGGTGGTGGCGCTCCTTACGCTGCTCTCGGTGCTCCCGGCGGTGGCCCAGGAGGCGGCCCGGGAACCCGCGTATCGGGCCTTTCCTCTGATCGGCTCACGCCTCGCGGTGTGGGCGGTCGCGCAACTCCACCTGAACTTCGCGGCGTTCATCCTCGGCGTGCCGATCTTCGCCGTGATCATCGAGATCATCGGCTGGCGGACGGGTGACGCCCGGTACGACTGGCTCTCGCACGAGTTCGTCAAGCTCACCTTCGCGGCGTTCTCGACCACGGCGCTGCTGGGCGCCTTCCTCCTGTTCCTCTTCGTCGGCTACTATCCGAAGTTCTGGACGTACATGACCTCGATCTTCTTTCCGACCTACTGGGTCTACGCGCTTCTCTTCTTCGCGGAGACCTTCACGGTCTATGTCTGGTACTACGGGTGGGATTGGCTCAGCGGGCCCCGGAAGGGGATCCACGTCGGCCTCGGCGTCCTCAGCAATCTCTTCGGCACCGCCATCCTGTTGGTGGCGAACTCGTGGGTCACCTTCATGATCTCGCCGGCGGGGATCGACGAGTCGGGCGCACTCAAGGGATCGGTGTGGGCGGCCATCAACAACTTCACCTGGATGCCGATCAACATCCACCGGCTGATCGCGAACATCGTGTTCGGCGGCACGATCGCGGCGGCCTATGCGGCATTCCGCTTCCTCGGCGCCAAGACCGACGAAGAGCGGGCCCGCTACGATTGGATGGGGTACATCGGGAACTTCGTGGCGCTGTCCGCGTTCATCGTGCTGCCGTTCGCGGGCTACTACCTGGGCCGCGAGATCTACGCGTTCAACCAGACCATGGGCATCACGATGATGGGCGGCTTCATGTCGTGGCTCTGGATCATCCAGGCGATCCTGATCGGCGTGCTCTTCATGGGCTCGAACTACTACCTCTGGCTCGGCATGGAGCGCATCCCCGGCTCCGAGCGGTACCGCCGCTACGTCCCGATGATGATCGGCATCCTCGCCTTCGGCTTCATGGTCTGGGCGACGCCGCGCTCCATGGTCATCACGCTCGACGAGGCGCGCGCGATGGGCGGCACGCATCATCCGGTGCTCGGCTTCCTGGGCGTCATGTCCGCGAAGAACACCGCGGTGAACATGATGATCCTTACCACGTTCGTCTCGTTCGTCCTCTATCGCCGCGCGAACCGGATCTCGACCAGGCCGTGGGCCGGGACGGGGATGGTGGTGCAGTGGACCGCGCTCGGACTCGCAGCCGTGGTCGTCGTCTTCTACGGCGTGTACGGCTACTTCGTCGAGTCGCTGGTGCGAATCGGCTTCTCCGTCTATCAGGTGCTGGCGGTGCTCGCCGCGATCGTGGTGGTCATGGCGATCGATATCCCGATGTTCAAGGGCGCCCGCTCCACCGGGACGATCCGCTGGGGGACGATCGCCCCGCGCTCCCAGTATGTGCTCATCCTCCTGGCGGTCACGTTCACCTGGCTGATGGGCCTGATGGGCTTTGCCCGCTCGGGCATCCGTCAGCACTGGCACGTCTACGGCGTCATGCGCGACAACTCGGTCGACGCGGTGACGCCCGCGATCGGGTACGCGGCCAACATGATCACGATCGTCACGATCGTGTTCTTCGCGCTGGTGATGTTCATCTTCTGGCTCGGTGGTCTCGGCGAGAAGGGAAAGGCCGGAGAATCCAGCCACGCCCATGCGCCGATCCTCGCGGGCGGAAGCGACGCCGGGTCCGCCGAGTCGAGAGGGGGGCGCGACCGCGGCAGAGGAGGCGACGCCTCATCCGCAGGGGAGTCGAGAGGGGGGCGCGACCGCGGCAGAGGAGGCGACGGCTCATCCGCAGGGGAGTCGAGAGGGGGGCGGAGCCCCCTTCTCCCATAGAGAATGCGCCTTCCGGTCGGCGTCAAGGTCAGTGCGTTCGCGCTCGTCGTGATGGGCACCTACACCTACTACGCCAACTCGATTCCCCAGATACAGTCGAAGCCGCCGGCCGAGCTGTCGCTCGAGGGCGGCAACGTCACCCCCGCCCAGCTCGTGAAAGCCGGCGAGGAGATCTTCAAGACGAAGGGCACCTGCGAGATCTGCCACCGGATCGGCCAGAAGGGGACCCGCGCGCCCGACCTCGCCGGCATCGGGGCCCGAGCGGCGAAGACGAAACCCGGCCTGAGCGCGAAGCAGTACATCATCGAGTCGCTGCTCCAGCCGGGCGCCTATCTGGTCGAGGGCTACCCGAATATCATGCCCCAGGTCGACAAGCCGCCGATCGCGCTGAACCGCTCCGAGATCTGGGCGCTCACGGCGTTCCTCGAGTCGCTTGGCGGCACCGTCGACGTCACGCTGGACGATATTCCGAAGACCGCTGGCGCCGCCGCGGGCGGCGGGGCGGCGGTCGAGCTCAAGATTCCGGGTGACCCGAAGGCCGGTGAGGCGGTCTTCTTCGCAGATCGCCAAGATCCAGACGCCGGACTACGTGATGCGGAAGATCCTGGATCCGGCCGGCGCGGGGACGGTGGCGGGCTATCCCAAGGGCGTGATGCCGCCGATGTTCGGCCAGACACTGACGGCGAAGGAGTTCGTGGACCTCGTGGCCTTCGTGATGACGCTGAAATAGCCGATGAGCTTCCTGCGCTCGCGCTTCGTCCAGGCCGTCTTCGTCCTGGTCATCGCCTTCGTCGTGCTGCGGTTCGGCATCCGCCCGCCGGCGCCGTGGAGCGTCCTGACCCTCTACATGTCGATCGTGCTCCTCGCGGTGCTCGTGTTCGTGTCCTCGGACTCCGACTCGTGGCGCGAGTTCGTCCGACCGATCCGCGCGACGCTGGTCAGTCCGGACCGGCGCCGTGCGCGGCTCGGCCTGCTGATCGCCCTCCCGCTGCTGTTCGGGTACTACGCCTACACGCAGGCCGCGGCCAAGCCGCAGGCGCCGCCGGAGTTGCGCGCGGTCCACCCCGCGCCGCCGGGATCCATCCAGTACCGCGGCAAGGAGATCCAGATCACGGGGCTGGACAACCCGCTCCGGAAGGACCAGGCGAGCTTCAAGAAGCACGTCGCGGCGGGCGCGGAGATCTACATCCGCAACTGCGTGTACTGCCATGGCGACAACCTCGACGGGAAGGGCCACTTCGCGTACGGGTTCAACCCGCCGCCCGCGAATTTTCAGGACCCCGGCACCATCGCGATGCTCCAGGAGGCGTACCTCTTCTGGCGCATCGCGAAGGGCGGGCCCGGGCTCCCGAAGGAGTCGACCCCCTGGAACTCGGTCATGCCCGCCTGGGAGGAGCGCCTGACCGAGGAGCAGATCTGGGAGGCCATCATCTATCTCTACGACGCGACGGGGCAGCATCCGCGGCGATGGGAGGAATCGCATTGATCCCGGCGCTCGTCGACTGGCGGGTGGGGCGGGGCGGTGGGCGTTGTGGGGAGGGATGCTGGGACCACGCGGCGCGCGTGCGCATTTCCGGGCGCGGCTGGGCTCCATCTGGGCGCGGCGCGTCCGCCCGCGACTCGCAGGGAACGGGTCCCAGATCTATGCGAGTGCGCGGCTCTTCGCTGTTGCTGCGCTCGTTGTGTTTTCCTTCGTCGCCGTGCCGTCGTTCGTTGCCGCGCAGGCGGGGGACGCGGGCGCGGGAAAGACCGTATACGAAAGGAAATGCGCGGGCTGCCACGGTGACAAGGGGGATGGCAAGGGGCCGGCCGCCGAGCTGCTGTCCCCGAAGCCCCGCGACTTCACCGCGGGCCTCTACAAGATCCGGACAACGGCGAACAAGGTTCCGACGGACCAGGATATCTTCCGGGTCATCACGGACGGCATGCCCGGAACGTCGATGCCCCCGTGGGCGGTACTCCCCGAAAAGGACCGGTGGAATCTCGTCGCGTACGTCAAGACGTTCGCGGCGGAGAAGTTCAAGGAGGGTCCGAAGAACCTCGAGCTGCCGAAGGACGTCGCCTCGTCCCCGGAGTCGATCAAGCGCGGCAAGGAGATGTTCGAGGCGATCGAGTGTCATAAGTGCCACGGCACCGACGGGCGGGCCGACGGCCCGTCGCGCGCCGAGCTGAAGGACGAGTGGGGCAACCCGATCCCGCCCGCGAACCTCACCAAGCGGTGGACCTTCCGCGGAGGCGCGGGCCGGACCGAGATCGCCACCCGCCTCGCCAACGGCGTCCTCGGCACCCCGATGCCCGCCTTTCTCGACAGCGTCGAGAAGCCCGAGGATATCTGGCACCTGACGAACTTCATTGTTTCGCTCGGGCCGGAGTCCCCACGCTACGCGACGCTCGTCACGGTCACGGCGGTCTCCGACGCGATCCCGGACGACGCGAACGCCGACTACTGGAAGAAGTTGGCGCCGAGCAACATCCCGCTGATGGGGCAGGTGATCGTGGACCCGCGGAACTTCAATCCGGCGATCGATCTCGTGTCCGTGCGCGCCGTCTACAACGACAAGGAGATCGCCTTCCACCTGACCTGGGACGACCCGACCCAGTCCGCCGCCGATCCGGCGAGCAAGCTCTACGCCGATGCGATCGCGCTCCAATTCCCCCCCCAGATCACGCCGGGTCTCGAGCGGCCGTACTTCTTGATGGGCGACGGCTCGGACGCCGTCTACCTCCTGCGCTGGGAGAACGGCAAGGGCGTGAGCGAGGCGACGGCGAACGGCCCCGCGAAGATCGCCCCGCTCGCGGGCGCCGAGGCGAGGGGCAAAGCGGTCTACGCCAACGGCCAGTATCGCCTCGTGATCAAGCGCCCGCTGGGCGCCGGGGACGCGGCGCGCCCGGCGTTCACGCCCGCAGTGTTCACGCCGGTCGCGTTCCAGGCCTGGGACGGCGGCGCCGGGGAGACCGGCACGAAGATGTCGCTGACCTCATGGTACTATCTGCGGCTGGAGGAGCCGCAGTCGAACCGACGTTTCGTCATTCCTCCGGTCGTCGCAATCCTCACTCTGGCAGTGATGCTGCTCGTGGTGCGAGTCGCGAACAGGCGGGCCTAACTCGAATGCAGGAGGAGCAAGGGCAATGCGCAAGGTAATCGGAGCGTTTCTGGCGATCGCGCTCGTCGTGGGCGTCGCCGCCGTCGCCCACCGCCCGGGGCCGGCCGGGGCGCAGGGAGGCGGGACCATCGAGGCGGCGGTGACGTACGCCGGCGCGCCGGCGGTCGAGAAGCTCAAGGTGAACAAGGACACGGAGAAGTGCGGGACCGAGGCGGTGATCGAGAAGGTCGTGGTCGGCGCCAACAA
>QHSR01000072.1:11219-42399 GCA_003221635.1 Candidatus Rokuibacteriota bacterium
AATCCGTCCATCAACAAGGCCCAGCCGAAGTTCAAGAAAGTGATGACCGAGAAGTTCGAGAAGCCCGAGATCATCAAGCTCACCTGCGACGTGCACAGCTGGATGCTCGGATGGGCCGCCGTCATGCCGAACCCGTTCTTCGGCGTCACCGATGCGAGCGGCGCGACCAAGATCGAGAACGTGCCGCCCGGCAAGTACACCGTCGAGGCGTGGCACGAGACGCTCGGCAAGCAGACGAAGGAGGTGGAGGTCAAGGCCGGGCAGACCGTGAAAGTCGCGATCGAGATGAAGAAGTAAGAACCAGGAGGCTCGGACGAGCATGCTTGACTGGTGGCTGCCGGAGAACGTTTCGACCTACGGCCAGGAGATCGACTGGCTCTTCCACCTCATCTACTACATCACCGGTGTGACGTTCGTCCTGGTCTTCGTGACGATGCTGGCGTTCCTCGTGATGTATCGGGATCGCCCCGGGCGGCGCGCGCGCTACACCCACGGCAACACGGCGCTCGAGATCGTCTGGACGGTGGTGCCGGCGCTCATCCTGGTCATCCTCACGATCCTCAGCGTCCCGGCGTGGTCGAAGATCAAGATGACCATGCCGGACACGGACTTCATCGTGCAGGTGACCGCCAAGCAGTTCAACTGGCAGGTCACCTATCCGGGACCCGACGGCAAGTTCGGCACCGCGGACGACAAGACCCTGCTGGACGAGATGCACGTCCCCGTCAACAAGGTCGTCCGGGTCATCCTGAAATCCCAGGACGTGATTCACAGTTTCTTCGTCCCCCAGTTCCGGATGAAGCAGGACGCGGTGCCCGGCCGGGAGATCCGGCAGTGGTTCGAGGCGACCAAACCGGGCAGGTACGAGTGGCCGTGCGCCGAGCTATGCGGCTTCGGGCATTCGGGCATGCGGGGCTGGATCTATGTCCACACCCCCGACGAGTACGAGAAGTGGGCGGCGCAGAACCTGACGGCGGAGGCGGCGCCGGCCGTCGCCGAGGCGAAGCCGGAGGACAGGCAGGACGCGCCGAGCAAGGCCGAGCCTAAGAAAGAGGGGAAAGCCAAGAGATGAGCGCCACCAGCGCGACCGCTCACGCGCACGTCGAGCACGGCGGTCACCACGAGCTCGGGTTCGTGCGGACCTACATCTTCTCTACGGACCACAAGATGATCGCGCGGCAGTTCCTGTTCCTGGGGCTCTCCATGATGATCCTCGGCGGCCTGCTCGCGCTCGTGGTCCGCTGGCAGCTCGCCTGGCCCGAAACCCCCGTGCCCGGCCTCGGCGGCATCCTCAAGGAGACGGGCGGCATTCTGGAGCCCGGCACCTACAACATGGCGTTCACGATGCACGCCACGATCATGATCTTCTTCGTGATCATGCCGATCCTGGCGGGCTCCTTCGGGAACTTCTGCATCCCGCTGATGATCGGCGCGCGCGACATGGCGTTCCCGTTCCTCAACATGCTCTCGTTCTGGGTGACGTGCAGCGCGGGCCTCATCATGCTCTCCGGCTTCTTCGTGGAGGGCGGCCACGCGGCGGCGGGCTGGACGTCGTACGCGCCGCTCTCGGCGGTCCCGGCGTACACCGGCGTGAACTGGGGGCAGAACATCTGGTGCATCAGCCTCTTCATCATGGGCGTGGGCTCGATGATGGGATCGATCAACTACATCACGACCATCATCAACATGCGGGCGCCGGGCATGCGGCTCTTCCGCATGCCGCTCGTCGTCTGGTCGCTCTTCATCACGGCGATCCTGCTCCTGCTGGCCCTGCCGGTGCTCACGTCGGGCGTCGCCATGCTGCTGTTCGACCGTACGCTCGGCACGAGCTGGTTCAAGCCCGCCGGCGGCGGCGAGCCGCTGCTGTGGCAGCACCTCTTCTGGTACTTCGGCCATCCGGAGGTGTACATCCTGATCCTCCCGGCGATGGGTATCGCCTCCGAGATCCTGCCGGTGTTCTGCCGCAAGCCGATCTTCGGCTACCACGCGATGGCGTTTTCGATGATCGCGATCGCGTTCCTGTCCTGGATCGTCTACGGCCACCACATGTTCGTCAGCGGCATGAGCCCGGCGCTCGGGATGGCCTTCACGGTCACGACGATGGTCATCGCGGTGCCCTCCGCGATCAAGACGTTCAACTGGCTGGGAACGCTGTGGGGCGCGCGGATCCAGTTCACCGTCCCGATGCTGAACGCCCTCGCGTTCGTCTCGATGTTCGTCATCGGCGGGCTCTCCGGCATCTTCATGGCCTCGACGCCGGTGGACATCTATATCCAGGACACGTACTTCATCGTGGCGCACATCCACTACGTCGTCTTCGGCGGCTCGATCTTCGGCGCCTTCGCCGCGATCTACTATTGGTTCCCGAAGATGTTCGGGCGGATGACGAGCACCGTCCTCGGCCATCTGCACTTCTGGCCGACCTTCGTGTTCTTCAACCTGACCTTTTTCCCGATGCACATCATCGGCGTCGGTGGTCAGATGCGGCGCATCTACAACCCGACGCAGTACGAGTTCCTCCAGCACCAGCAGCACTGGAACGTGTTCATCACCTACAGCGCGCTCGCCCTCGGGATCTCCCAGATCCCGTTCGTCATCAACTTTTTCTGGTCACTGTTCGCCGGCAAGAAGGCGCCGCTGAATCCGTGGAATTCCACCACGCTCGAGTGGACGGCGCCGTCGCCGCCTCCGCATCTGAACTGGGGCCCGACGCTGCCGACGGTGTATCGGGGTCCGTACGAGTACAGCTCTCCGGAGTCCAAGGAAGACTTCCTGCCACAGACCACGCCGCCGGTGGGGGCCGGAGCGCGGCGGCACTAAGCGAGGCGAGGAGACCGGTGGCGCACCGTCTGGCGCTCGCGACTCTGGCCGCGACGTGCGTGCTCATCCTCCTCGGGGGGCTCGTCACGAACACGGGCGCGGCCCTCGCGGTGCCCGACTGGCCGAGCACGTTCGGCTACAACATGGTGCTCTTCCCGTGGTCGCGGATGGTGGGCGGCGTCTTCTACGAGCACAGTCATCGGCTGATGGGGGCGCTGGTCGGCCTGCTGACCCTGGCGCTGGGGGGCGCGCTGTGGCGCGAGGGCGGCCGGCTGCGCCGGCTCGGCCTGCTCGCGGTGGCCGTCGTTCTCGCGCAGGGCGTGCTGGGCGGTCTTCGCGTCGTGCTCCTGGAGGACGCGCTGGCGATCCTCCACGGCAGTCTGGCCCCAGCCTTCTTCGCCTTGCTCGCGGCGATCGCGCTGCTGACCGCTCCGCGCGGGCGCGTGGCTGGTGCCCGGGTCGAGCCGGCGCTGAAGGGGTTGACCGTGCTGGCGGCGGCGCTCGTATATGCCCAGATCGTGGCCGGCGCGCTCCTGACCCACGCGGGACGCATCGCGCTCCACCTGGCGGGCGCGGCCCTCGTGTTCGCCGTGGTTCCGATCGTCACGGCGCGGCTTCGCCGGACCGACGACCCTGTCGCGGTGCCCCTCTCGCGGCTGTTGCTCGTCCTGCTCGGCGTGCAGCTCCTGCTTGGCGTCGGGAGCTTCGTGGCGCGGTTCTCGGCGTTCTGGATTCCCGGTGAGCAGCTCACGGTGGTCGCCTTGCCGGTGGCGCACAGGCTGGTCGGCAGCCTCATCCTGGCCGCCATCGTGATCCTCGCCGTGCGAGTCTCCGCCGCCCGCGCCGAACCGGGGGTCGCATGACGCCGCCGACGCTCGACACGGCCAGCGTGTCGACCGAGGCGAGGGTTGTCGCGGTTGCGCGGACGGTCGTCGGATACTACGTCGGGCTGATCGGCACACCAGACTACGTCAGGCTCGTCCATCTGCTGATCGGCACGATGCTCGCCGCCGGCGGGACCCTCGCGTTGAACCAGTACTGGGAACGGGACGTGGACGCCCGTATGGCGCGCACGCGGGTTCGCCCCCTGCCGGACGGGCGCCTCGCGCCGCTCGAGGCGCTCCTCTTCGGCAGTGCGGTCACGGTCGCCGGACTCGGTTACCTCGGCGCCTTCGTGGGCACGCTCGCCCTGCTCGTGACCGCGATAACGACGGTGCTCTATCAGTTCGCCTACACGCCGCTCAAGCTCCGTACGCCGTTCTGCACGATCATCGGGGCGGTGCCCGGCGCGTTGCCGCCGGTGACGGGTTGGGTGGCCTCGCGGGAAGACCTGGGGATCGGCGCCTGGGTGCTCTTCGGCATCCTGTTCCTCTGGCAGCTGCCTCACACGCTGGCCATCGCGCGCCTCTATCGCGACGACTATGCCCGGGCGGGCGTGCGGCTCCTGCCCGTCGTCGATGCCGAGGGGACGAGCACCGAACGGCAGATCGTCACCGGCTGCCTTGCGTTGCTCGCCGTGAGCCTGTTGCCGACGCTGATCGGCCTGGCTGGCCCGATCTACTTCGTGGGCGCCTTCCTGCTCGGCGCGGCCTTCGTCGCCCTCGGCACGCGCCAGGCGCTGACGCCGTCGGCGGGCGCGGCCCGCCGGGTTCTGTTCGCGTCGCTGCTCTACCTGCCGGCGCTTCTCGCCCTGCTGGCCTTCGACAAGGTATGACGAGCGACGCGCGCAACCGGCAGACGCTGCGGGTGCTCCTGACGATCATCGGCGCGCTGGTCGTCTCGGCGTTTCTCATCGGGATCCGCTGGTGACAACCCTCACCGAGCACCCCCCGATCGCCCGCCGGACCAACGGGCACCGCCTGCCGCCGTCGCCGCCGACGGGCGGCGGCGACGATCCCGAGCGCGAGCCGGGACCCCGACGTCCGCTGCTGGACAACGTCAAACTGGCGATGCTCTTTCTCATCTGCGGCGAGATCATGTTCTTCGGCGGCCTCGTCTCGGCCTTTCTGGTCTTGAGAGTGACGGCGGCCCTGTGGCCCCCGCCGCTCCAGCCGCGGCTGCCCGTCGGCGTGACCGGCGTCAACACGCTCGTGCTGCTCGCCTCCAGCATCGCGATGGTGGCGGCGAGCCGGGCGCTCGGGCGTGACGACACGCGGGGGCTCGTGCGACGGCTCCTGGTCGCCGCGGGACTCGGCACCGCCTTTCTGCTGGTGCAGGGCTACGAGTGGGTCCGCCTCGTCGGCTTCGGGCTGACCGTCTCGTCGGGCGCGTACGGCGGAACGTTCTACACGCTCATCGGGACGCACGCGGCGCACGTCCTGGCGGCGGTCGTCTGGGTCGGTGTCACGGTCGTGCTCGCCGCCCGCGGCCGGTTCGCCGACGGCCGGACGGCACCGCTGCAGGCGTGTGCGATCTACTGGCATTTCGTCGTCGCGCTGTGGCCGATCCTCTATGTGACGGTCTATCTCATTTGACGTCCCGGGGGCTCTCCGCGCTGGCCTTGGTCCTGGTGCCACGCTCCGCGCTGGCGTGCGCGACGTGCATGGCGTCGCCGTTCGGTGACCGCACCTACACCTGGCCGTATCTCGGCCTCATCCTGCTGCCGTTCGTCCTGATCGCCGCGGTCGTCGGTACTCTCGCGTACCACGCCGGCTGTCACCCGCGGACCATGGTGCGCCGGCTCGCGGCCCGCTTCGCGCCCCAAGACGTTCCTGAGATCATCAAGGAGACGACATGAGTCAGGTAGCCTCGATGCACGGGGCGGTGGAGCCGGCCGAGTCGCCGCTCACCCCCGAAAGCTGGGGAAAGCTCGGCATGTGGATCTTCCTGGCGGGCGACGCCGTCGGCTTCGGCACCCTGCTCGCCGGCTACGGCGCGATGCGGGCGACCAGCGCCGACTGGCCCTCGCCGTACGCGGTCCTCGGCATCAACCTGACCGCCTTGATGACCTTCCTGCTCATCTGCTCGAGCGTGACGATGGTGAAGGGGCTCGAGTGGCTGGGGAAAGGCGACAAGAGCAGAGCGATCAGGTTCCTCTTCTTCACCGCGCTCGGTGGCGCGATCTTCGTCAGCCTGCAGGCCTACGAGTGGACTCACCTGATCCACCGGGGGCTTCACATCAACGGTAACCCGTGGGGCGCCTCGCTCTTCGGCACGTCGTTCTTCCTGGTGACGGGCTTTCACGGCCTGCACGTCACCGGCGGGGTCATCTACCTGCTCGCGATCATGCGGGTCGTCGCCCGGCGCCCCTCGCCGGCGGCGAGCTACAACCCGGTCGAGATCGCCGGGCTCTACTGGCACTTCGTCGACCTCGTCTGGATCATGGTGTTCACCTTCATGTACCTCCTGTAGGGGGTCGACGCGATGGCGACGGCAGAGCACAAGCATCCGAACTACATGGCGATCTTCTGGTACCTCGCGATCCTCACGGTGGTCGAGATCGCCGTGATCTACATGCCGCTGGCGAAGTTCACGATCGGCGTGCTGCTGTGCTCGCTCGCTCTGGGCAAGGCGGTGCTGGTCGCGATGTACTTCATGCACCTCAGGTTCGAGACACGCGCCCTCGGCCTGGTCGCGATCACGCCGCTCGTGATCGCCACGCTGCTGATCTTCGTGCTGCTGCCGGACGGGTTCGCGGTCGTGAAGCGGACGGTCGGCGTCAAGGCGGCAACGACCGAGCCCGCGAAGCACTGAGTGGTCCGCCCTGAGGCCGGCGGCGTGAGCGATGGAATCGCAGCGACTGGTCGATCGTCTCACGCGAGCCCTCGGCCGGGCGGTCCGTCTCCGGTGCCCTCGCTGCGGCGAGACCCCGCTCTTCCGGGGCTGGTTCTCGATGGCCGAGGCGTGCGCCCTCTGCGGCCTCCGCTTCGAGCGGGCGCAGGGCTACTTCGTCGGGGCGATCTACGTCAACTACGCGATGACCGCGGTCCTCACGATCGGCGGCTTCTTCCTCCTCTGGGGCCTGACGGCCCTCTCCACGGCGGCGCAACTCGCGCTGCTGCTGCCGGTCGTGATCCTGTTCCCGCTGTGGTTCTTCCGGTACAGCCGGAGCCTCTGGCTCGCCCTCGAGTGGCTGATCAATCGCGAGCTCTGAGGCGCCCACGCGTGGCTGCCGCGAGCCTGGTCCTGGCCCTGTCGGTGCTCGCGACGGCGGCCGGCGCGTACGAGGTCGTCACGGTCCCGGATGGCGGCACCCTGACGGGCGTCGTCCGGTTCGTCGGGACCCCGCCGACGTTGAGCCCGATTCCCGTCAACAAGAACCGCGACGTCTGTGGCGACCAGAAAGTGTCCGAAGCCCTTGTGCTCGGTCCGGAGCGGGGTGTGCGAGACACCGTGGTGATGATCGAGGGTGTTGTCCGGGGCAAGAAGAGCACGGGCGACGTCATCGTCGACAACCGTCACTGTCTGTTCGTCGGGCACGTGACGGCGGTGATGCCCGGCGACCGGGTGCGCGTCCGCAACTCGGACCCGATTCTCCACAACACCCACGGGTTCCTCGGCCAGCCGACCGTCTTCAACCTGGCGCTGCCGAACAAGGACCAGATGATCGACATCACGAAACGGCTCCAGAAGCCGGGCGTGGTGCGCGTGCTGTGCGACGCGCACCCTCACATGTTCGCGTGGATGATCGTTCACGATAGCCCGTACGTGACGGTGACCGACGCCGCGGGCGCCTTCCGTATCGGCGACATCCCACCCGGGACCTACAAGGTCACGATGTGGCACGCCGGTTTCCGGCCGAAGGGCGCCGACAAGGACGCCCGGCCGGTCTACGACGAGCCTCGGACCATGACGAAAGAGTTGACGATCGCGCCGAAGGGCACGGCGACGATCGAATTCGAGCTGCGGTAACAGGGGGACTCCATGTTCAAGCACATCTGCGTTCCGGTGGACAACTCGGACCATTCGAACCGCGCGATCGACCTGGCGGTCGAGCTGGGCCGGACGTGCGGCGCGAAGCTCACGGGCATCCACGTGTACGCGGCGCGGCTCCACGACTACCGGTTCAAGCAGATGGAGTACACGCTCCCCGAGGAGTATAAGGACGAGAACGAGCTCGAGCGCCAGCGGAAAATCCACGACTCGCTGATCGCGATGGGGCTGCAGCTCATCTCCGAGTCGTACCTCGACGTGATGGCGCGCCAGGCGGCGGAGGCGGGGCTCGCCTTCGAGCCCCGGATGATCGACGGCAAGCATTACAAAGTCCTCGTCGAGGACTGCCTCGCCGCCGACTACGATCTCGTGGTCATGGGTGCCCTCGGCATGGGCGCGGTGAAGGACAGCCAGCTCGGCTCCGTCACCGAGCGGTTCGTGCGCCGCGTGGCCCGCGACACGCTGATCGTGCGCAACATCGACGCGTCGCCAGATAGGCAGGGTGCGATCGTCGTCTGCCTCGACGGCTCGCCCCAGTCCTTCAACGGTCTCAAGCTCGGCATCGAGCTCGCGACGGCCCTCCGCCGACCGCTCCAGGCCGTCGCCGTCTACGATCCGTATCTCCACTACGCGATGTTCAACGGCATCGTCGGTGTCCTGAGCGAGAAGGCGTCAAAGATCTTCCGCTTCAAGGAGCAGGAGCAGCTCCACGAGGAGATCATCGATACCGGCCTCGCCAAGATCTACCAGTCGCATCTCGAGATCGGCCGGAAACTCGCCGCCGAGGCCGGGGTCGAGCTGGCCATCACCCTCCTCGACGGCAAGTGCTTCGAGAAGATCCTGACCTTCGTTCGCAAGGAGCAGCCGTGGCTCCTCATTCTGGGGCGTGTCGGGGTGCACTCCGACGAGAACGAAGTCGACCTCGGCTCCAACACCGAGAACATTCTGCGGCTAGCCCCGTGCAACGTGCTGCTCACGGGCGGCAAGTTCTATCCCCCGCTCGACGTCAAGGCCGAGGAGATCATCTCCTGGACGGAGGAAGCGGAGGCGCGGATGGAGCGGGTACCGCCCCAGGTGAAAGGCGTCGCGCGCACGGCGCTGCTGCGCTACGCGATCGAGCAGGGACACACCGTCGTCACCAACAAGGTCATCGACGAGGCGATGGCCATCTTCATGCCGACGCGCATGGCCGAGCGGATGCAGATCCTCGCCGAGGACGTCGCGGTCGCGCAGCTCCGCGCCGAGACCCAACCGGCCACGGCCATTTGCTCCGTCTGCGGCTACACGGTCAAGGGGCCCAACCCCGTCGTCACGTGCCCCGTCTGCAAGGCGGCCGCCGACAAATTCCAGATCATCTCGAAGGAAGCGGTCGAGGCGATCGCGACCCAGGAGGGCGGGGTCGAGGCGGAGGAGTCGCTGCCCGGTGTCCAGGTGAAATGGTCGGCCGATGCGCGCGACGCGCTCCGCGAGGTGACCGACGCCTATCTGCGGCGCCGCGCGAAGGCGCGGGTCGAGAAGTACGCGCGCTCGCGGAAGATCCCCGTCATCACCTGCCAGCTCGCCCTGCCGATGATCGAGGAGACGGTCGGGCGGGAGAAGCTCGGCGCCGGCTGGGACACGCTGCTCGCGAAGACGAAGTTCGAGCCGGCCGAGCTCCCCGGCGCCTCACCGAGGGGCGACAGCGCCGCCTTCGCGTGGACCGAGGAGGCGACGGCGCGGCTCAACCGCGTCCCGGCCGGGTTCATGCGTGACATGACGCGCGAGGAAGTGGAGCGGGTGGCGTCCGCCAAGGGCGTGACCACCATCGATCTCGCCGTGTGCGAAGAAGGCATCGGCCACGCGCGCGAGACGATGAACGAAGTGATCGCGGGGTACGTCTCGAACAAGAAACCGCGATAGACGCGGGCGTGGGGGTGGAGATGGGGGTGCCTGCCGGGGTCCGACTGCCGAATTCCCGGTTCGGCCCATTCTGAGGCTTCGCGCGATGGCGACCCTGACTACACGGACCCTGGCAGCCACCCCCATCTCCACCCCCACGCCCCCGTCTCCATGGATCCCGACAGGCATCCTCACCCCCTCGCCCCTGCCTCCACGGATCCCGAACGCCATGTCCGCGCCTTCGTCCTGGGGTCTCTCGTCGTGACGGACTCCCCGTCCGAGCGTGGCGCGGCGCCGGCATCGGCGACGTCGGCAGCTGCCACGCCGTACACGGCGTATTCGGTGTCGTGGAATCTTACGCGGCGGTGCAATCTCGAGTGTTCACACTGTTACATGTCGGCGTTCGCGGGCGCGGATACGCGAGGCGAGCTGTCGACCGACGAGTGCCGGCGCGTGATGGACGAGATCGCCCTCGTCAACCCGAACGTCTTCTTGATCCTCACCGGCGGGGAGCCACTTCTCCGTAAGGACATCTGGGACATCGCGGCCTACGCTTCGCAGAAGCGGTTCACGACCGTGCTCGGCACGAACGGCGTGCTCCTGCGCGAGCGCGAAGCGGAGCTGATGCGAACGCACGGCGTCCTCGGCGCCTCCATCAGCCTCGACTCCACGGACGGCGCCCGGCACGACGCGTTCCGCCACCTGCCGGGCGCCTGGGAGGCCGCGGTGCGCGCCACCCGCGTACTGGCCGACGCCGGCCTGGATTTCTCTCTCCACATGTCGGTGACCGACTGGAACGTGGGCGAGGTTCCCGCGATGATCGACCTGGCGAAGGAGCTCGGCGCCAAGGTGCTGAACTTCTTCTTTCTGGTGCGGACCGGTCGCGGGAAGAACCTCACGGACATCGATCCCGTCGCCTACGAGCGCATCTTGACCGATCTCGCCAAGATCCAAGGGGTAGGCGGCGGCCCGCCCTCGTTCGTGAAGACATTGCTCGGCATCGGAGAGCGCCCCGGCCCTCAGACGTTCGAAGATCCGTGGTCGGCCCCGGTGGGGCGCGCCGACGGGCTCCTCATTCGCGCGAAGTGCGCCCCGCACTTCCGGCGCATCCTCTACGAGATGAGCCCGTCCTCGCCGCTCCTTCGGAACTACGCGCACGGCTCGTGCCCGGCCGGCAAGTACTACTGTCGCATCACTCCCGAGGGTGACGTCACGCCCTGCCCCTACATGCCCCTGGCAGTCGGCAGCCTGCGCGAACGATCCTTCGCCGATCTGTGGCGGACCGCGCCCCTGTTCGCCGACCTGCGGGAGCCGCGGCTCGGCGGCCGCTGCGGCGCCTGCGAGTTTTCGAAGATCTGCGGCGGCTGCCGCTGCCGCGCGTACGCGGCGCACGGCGACTACCTCGCGGAGGATCCGGCGTGCGCCTACCAGCCGGGCGCGCACGGCGGCGAGCCGATCGATCTGCCGCCGTCGCTGACGTTCGGGCTTCCCCTCGATTACGAGCTCGTCTGGGACGAGGAGGCGCGCGCGCGGCTCCAGGCGATCCCGTCGTTCGCGCGCGGCATGGTCATCAAGGCCGTCGAGGCCTACGCGCGGGGCCGGGGCGAGACCACCATCACGAAGAGCCTCCTCGCGGACGTCCGCTCGAAGTGGGGTTCCCGTTTTCGGCCGCAGTCCTGATGGACCGGTTTCGACTCGCCGCCCGCGCGTACCTGGTCTACGGAGTGATCTACTGGATCGGCGGCGTCTATCTGGCCTCGCAGGGCGTCGGTGTCCGCGGCGGGCGCATGTTGCAGCCGGGCGTGGTGTGGATCGTCCTGGGGCTCGTCTTCGTGGCGGCGATTCCGTACCTTCTCGCGCACCGTCGAGCGTGGTTCGAGCGCTGGATTCTCTCCCGCCGCGACTTCGCGCGAATTCTCGCCGCGTTCATGGCTTTGCGGGCCTGGCACGTCCTGAGGGTTGCCGTGCGCCCGGACACGGCCAGCGTGTCCACCCCCTGGGGCGGCGAGATGACCTTCCGCGCCGGCGCCATCGTGTTTGTGGTGGTCACCGTGGCCGCGCTGGCCCTCGTCGCTCGGGCGGCCTGGGCGGAGAAAGCCGCGTGAAGCGCTACAGGGACATTGCGGGCGACGGCGGCTCGAACATCGCGGGTCAGGTCGAGGCTCAGCAGGGCAGGCTGCGGCAGCGGCTCGAGACGGTGCGGGCGGTCGTCGCCGTCGTTTCCGGCAAGGGCGGCGTCGGGAAATCGGCGCTCACCGCGAACCTCGCGTGCTGTTTTGCGCTCGACGGCTGGAAGGTCGGCGTCCTCGACGCGGATCTCAACGGTCCGACGCAGGCCAAGGTTCTGGGCGTGCGCGGCCGGCGACTCGTCCTGGCCGACGGGGGCGTCGAGCCGCCGCGCACCGAGCTGGGCGTGAAGGTGATGTCGATGGACCTGTTGCTGCCCGACGACGCTGCGCCGCTCACCTGGGACGCGCCGGTCCAGGACGAGGCGCACACGTGGCGCGGGGCCATGGAGGCCAACGCGGTCCGCGAGTTCCTGGCGGATACGAACTGGGGTGCGCTGGACGCGCTCCTGCTCGACCTGCCGCCCGGCATCGATCGCCTCGCGACGGTCGCGTCGCTCGTTCCGACGCTCGCCGGGATCGTCGTCGTGACGATTCCGTCCGAGGTATCGCACCTGGTGGTGCGGAAGTCGATCACCGTGGCGGCTCACACGAAGGCGCCAGTGCTCGGGCTGGTCGAGAACATGGCGGGTCTCTTTCACGGGCCCGATGCTTCCCGGCTCGCTGCCGACGCCGGGATCCCCTTTCTCGGAAGCGTGCCGTTCGACCCGGCGCTCGCCGTCGCCGCCGATCGGGGCGAGGCGTTCATGGCCACGACACCCTGGTGCGAGTCGGCCCGGGCACTGAGGCGGATCGCCGACGGGATTCGCGCCGCGCTGTCGAGCCGCGGGGCGACCGGGCTGTCGCCCCGCGGGGCGTGAGCGCCCGCGCCGGGCTTTGTTCTCCTACCGCAGGGAGCTCAGGGGCAGGTGGCCTTGGGATCCGGCGTGTACCCGGCGACCTTGTACGTCAACACGAAGTCGTCCGCCCAGGCCCTGGGCTTCACGCTTCCGATCTTCGTCTCCCCGTCCCAGGCCAGTACATGGGCACCCTCCGCGAGCTGGGGGATGCTGGCGCGGCCACGGAGGTAGTTCTCGACCAGCGCCTTCGGCATGAAGGCCGCGGCCGTCTCCAGAACCGGGGGCTGTCCGCCCGTCGGCTCGGCCTTCAGCCAGCTCACGATCACGGTGAACCCCTCGAGCGTGGGCTCCTTGAGCATGTCGCTGGTGGCCATGGAGCGTAGCAGGTGGGGGACGTAGCGCGAGAACATCGCGGACACGCGATCCTGGACGGACAGGCGCGTGAACTCGGGCGCCGGCTGCTGGTCGACGGTGACATTCAGCGATAGATAGCGGACGTCGCCATCGAGGTGCTTGGGCTTGTAGAAGCCGATGCCTTCCGTCTTCACTTCCAGCCATGGCATGCAGTGATAGACCTTCGCGTTGAGGTCGCGGAGGGGTCCCTGGAACTTTTGCCCGAGCGCGCGCCCCTTATCGGAAGTGTACCGGTCGACCTGGAGGACCCGGTCGGGAGGGTCTGCGGCGGCCACGGCGCGACTGGCGCCCAGGGCAAGCATCGCAGCCGCAGTCAGTCCGAGAATCGCACGTGCGAGCAATGTGTTTGTCATGCTTGACATGCGAGGCATGCGCCGTGCCAGTTGGCCGGGACCTCTATGCCCTCGGATTATCGAGGCTCTTCGACTCGCGGAAGGACACTCCACCCGCCAAACTGCCCCCCGAATCGTCAGGCGGGTGCCTGCGTGGCCGAGAAGTCCCTAGCGCTCGAGGATCTGCTCCTGGGCCACCGTGATTGCCCTGCCGAACCAGTTCTGGTTCTGTGCCATGGCGACGTCATTCCGCGTCACCGTCGCCTTCGATTCCCCACTGTTCTTCATGGAGAAGTCGAAGTGCTCCTTGGACGCGAAGTGGGCCGTGTTCGAGCGCCAGATATCGAACTCCTCTTTGCTCGCGCAGCCCCCCACTACGAGCAGTGCGGTTCCGACCAGGACCGATCGCCAGAGCATATGCAAGCCCTCCTCAGGAAGTCGAAGCTGGCACAGCTTACCGTCGTGGGGGGGACCGGTCAATTGGCCGTTCGTGCTAGACTCCCCAGTACAACGTCGAGGAGAGTACAGATGGTCTACGAGATCGTGATGCGGGACTGGCTCCCGATCGAGGTCGAATGGACGCCCTGAAGATCCACTCGCACCCTGCAGGCCTGCGCCGACCGATCTTGATCATGGCGTTCGGCGGCTGGAACGACGCGGCCGAGTCGGCGACGACGGCCGTGCGGTACCTGGGCACGTCGTTCCGGGCGGAGAAGTTCGCCGAGATCGACCCCGAGGAGTTCTATCACTTCGGCCTCTCCCGTCCCTATGTCCGCTTCAAGCAAGGCTCGGAGACGGAGCGTGAGATCACCTGGCCCGCGACCGAGTTCTCGATCACCCAGGCGTCGGAGCTCGCCCGCGACGTCATCGTGGGCGTGGCGGTCGAGCCGCATCTGCGCTGGAAGACCTACTGCGGCATGATCCTCGACCTCGCGCGGCGCTGCGAGGTGGCATTGGTGCTGACGTTGGGCGCGCTGCTCGCCGAGGTGCCGCACACCCGGCCCGCCCGCCTTTCCGGCAGCGCCTCCGACCCGGAACTCGCGATGCGCCTCGGGGTGCGCCCGACGAAGTACGAAGGCCCCACGGGAATCGTCGGCGTTCTCAACACGATCTGCCGTGAGCAGGGGTTCGCCACGGCGAGCCTCTGGGCCAATGTCCCGCACTACATCTCGGGCATCGAAAACCCCAAGGCGACGTTGGCGCTGGTCCGACGGGTGGCTCCGTTGCTGGGCGCCCCGGTCGACGTCGGGGACCTCGAGGATGCGGTGAAGCAGTTCGACGCCAATCTGAAAGAGATCGTCGCGCAGAACGCGAAGATCGCCAACTACGTCAAGAAGCTCGAGTCGCGTGACGCCGCCGAGGAGCCCCCGCCGGCTGGGCCGGTTGGACCGAGCGATCTCCCGCCGGCCTCCGAGCTCGTCGCCGAGATCGAGCAGTTCCTCCGCCAGCAGCGTCCGGAGTGACCTGGGACCGAATCGGGGTCGTTGCGCTCGGCCTGTTGCTGGTCTCGGGCGCCTCGGGCGCGGGTGAGAAGGCGAGCGTCGCCTGGCATCCGTCGAGACCCCGGCTCGGTGACGTCGCCTGGCTTCACGTGCAGAACGTCGCCGAGATCGCTACGGTCGAGGGATCGGTGGACGGCCGGCCCTTGACCTTCTTCCCGTACGCGAGCGGTCACGCCGCGCTCTTGGGCATCGATCTGGAGATGAAGCCCGGGGCTCATGCGTGGCGGGTAGGGGTCGTCGAGCACGGGCGCGAGCCGCGGATCGCCCAGGGAAAGCTGTTGGTCGCGCGACGGGATTTCCCTCTGGAGCGACTCACGCTGCCTCAGACGATGGTCGATCTCGACCCCGAGACCGAGCGGCGGGCGGTGGCCGAGAGCCAGGTGCTGGCGACACTCTACCGGACGATTACCCCGGAGCGGCTCTGGCGGGGCAAGTTCACGAAGCCCGTGGGAAGACCCGCGGCCGGCACCGGATTCGGCGCGCGCCGCATCATCAATGGCCAGTCCCGCTCACCTCACGGCGGCATCGACTATTCGGTGCCGCGAGGGACGCCGGTGGTCGCGGCCAATGCCGGCAGGGTCGCCCTCGTCGCCGAGTTTTTCTTCCAGGGTCGGCTGGTGATCCTCGACCACGGTCTCGGCCTCTACACGCTCTATTTCCACCTCGACACGACCTCGGTCGACGAGGGTGAGCGCGTGGAGCGGGGTCAGACGCTCGGGACCGTGGGGGCTACCGGGCGAGCCACCGGCCCGCACCTGCACTTCGGGGCCCAGGTGGGCGCGGCCAGGATCGACCCGGCGGCCCTCCTGGGCCTTTCGCTTCTCGACTAGCGCCGACGGCGCGCCTTAGCCTTCTTCTTGCCTTTGCTCCGAGCCTTGGCTTTGGCCTTTCGCTTTGGCTTGGCCTTGGCTTTCTTCCTGGCCTTCGCCTTCGCCTTGGCTTTGGGCTTCGCCGCCTGCGGCGCCTTCGGCGCGGGCCTGGGAGGGGCGGGTGCGGGGACCGGCGGTGCCGCCGGAGCTGGGGTCGGCGTCCAGGGCTCGGGTTCACCGAACATGCGTTCCATCGTTGCCTCCATGTGAGGACGGTCGGCTCGCGCCTGCCCTACCCTGCGGTCGAGCCCTCGCGAGCGCAAGAGGGAAATTACACCGCGATCCGCGCACGCAGGTGCGCGGCGTGGGCGGCGAGTGCGCGGTTGGACCATACCGTGAGAGTCGACCGCGCGAGCAGCGCCCGCACCGCGCCGCGGGGGATCTTGATCGGCGTCGTCACGATGAGGGGATTCGGGTGTGCCGCCAGGTCGGCGAGCGTGGCGAGCCCGATCAACAGCGGCCAGGCGCACGCCAGGCGCATCCGCCACTCGAGCCGCGGGATCGCGAGCGTGTAATCCCACGCGACGTTGTAGTGCTCCAGCGCCAGGCCGAGCAGGCGGCGGTACAGTGGCCGCGCGCGAGCCGCTCCGGCGTGCTCGAGCAGGTCGCGGGGCCCGAGACCCAGCGCCGCCAGCTCGCGCGCCGGCAGGTAGCATCGGCCGTGGGCGAGGTCGCCGGGCACGTCGCGCAGGACGTTGGTGAGCTGCAGCGCCTTGCCGAAGCTCACCCCTTGCTCGCTCATCTCGCGGAGCGCCCATTCGCTGAGGCGCCGCCGGTGCGTCATGTGCAGCACCGTCCAGAACGGCCCGACGCAACCGGCCACCAGATACGTGTAGTGGTCGAGCTCCTCGAGCGTTTCGATGGCCGCGAGGCCCTTCGAGTCCTCGCCCGGGAAGCGCGTGAGGTCGAAGATCATTCCCGACGTCAGCGTCGCCAGCACCGCGCGCACCTCGTGCCGGTCGGCCGGCGCCAACGCCTCGACGCGGGCGAGCGCCTCGCCCACGCGCTCGAGCAACACGCGCTCGGCGGGCGCCTGATGGGCCGCGCACGCACGCGACAGCGCCCCGACATCGGCCGTCTCACCGGCGCACGCCCGCCGCAGGGTCTCGAGATGGTCCAGACGGTCCGCGCGCCTGATGAGGCGCGTGTCGGCGACGGTGTCGGCCGCGCGTGCGAGCAGGTAGGCGAGGCCGATCGGCTCGCGCAGGGGCCGAGGGAGGACGGCGAGGGAGAGGTAAAAGCTGCGGCTGACCTGCCGCAGGAGGTTGCCCAGCAGGTCGCCCAGGTCGCCGCTCATGCTACTCGTAGTCGAACGGTCGCTTCGGCGGCCCGGGGGTATCCTTGGCCTTTTTGAGGCCCTCCTGGAACTTGCGGTCGAGAAGCTTGCCCTTCTCGCCCTCGGCGCGGAGCTGCTCCTTGAAGCGCTCCTCGCGCTCGGCGGACTTCGTCCGGAGCTTGTCGAAGGCGGCGCCGAGGTCGTCGACCGACCGCGTGGGCGGCGGCGCCTCGTGCGAGATGACGGCCTGAAGCTCGGCATCCAGCGTGAGCTTCGCCTTGCAGCACGGACACTCGACCGTGAACGACGGTCCGGCCATGGCGTCAAGCTAGCAGCGCGCCCGGAGGGCGTCAAGCCGTGCGACAATGCCGCGGATGGGCGAAATCGCCAACGAGTTTTCCTGGTCGCGTAGTCGCGACAACACCTTTCAGGACTGCCGGCGCCGCTACTTCCTCCACTACTACGGCTCGTGGGGCGGATGGGATGCCGGAGCCCCCGCGGACATCCGCCGGCTCTACATCCTCAAGCAGCTCGCGTCACGGCAGCAGTGGGCGGGACGGGTCGTCCACGACGCCATCGAGATGGCCTTCCACGCCTTCGCTGGAGGTCGGGACCTTCCGGTCGAGCCGTTCATCGCCGACGTCGTCGAACGGATGCGCGGCGAGTGGCGTTCCTCGAAAGCCGGACGCTATCGCGAAAGCCCCAAGACGGTGGCGCTGTTCGAGCACGAGTACGCGATCGACCTGAAGCCAGAAGTGTGGCAGGCGCTCTCCCGCAACGTCGCCGTCTGCCTGCGTAACTTCTTCCGCCTGCCGCTCCTGGCGACCATTCGGACGACCTCGTCCGAGCATTGGTCGATCGAGCACTGGTCGAAGGTCTTCGACTTCGAGGGCACACCGGTGTGGATGGCGCCCGACTTCGGCTTCTGGACGGACGACGGCCGGCTCGCGCTCGTGGACTGGAAGACAGGGGGTGCGACCCCGGACGGCGCCGCGTTCCAGCTCGGCTGCTACGCGCTCTACGCCGCCGAGGTGCTCGGCGTGCCGCCCGCGAAGGTCGAGCTCTTCGAGGCGAACCTACGCGAGCCCGAGGTGACGCAGCTTCAATGGAGCGACGAGCGGCTGGCGGCCATCAAGGAGCAGCTCCGCCTCTCGATCCGCTCGATGAAGGCGTACCTCGTGGACCCCGCCGCCAACGTCGGAGCGATTGCCGACTTCGAGAAGACCGAGGATCTGAGAATCTGCAAGTGGTGTAACTTCCGGGTCGTGTGCCGCCCGGAGCTCGCGTGATGGCCCGGGGAGTCGAGCGGGGGGCGGCGCCGACGCCTCGCGGGTTCGCGGGGGAGTCGAGCGGGGGGCGGCGCCGACGCCCCGCCGGTTTCGCGGGGGAGTCGAGAGGGGGGCGGAGCCCCCTTCTCCAAATAAACAGGAGAGCGTCGTGAGAGAGAACACGGTGAAGAAGATCTGGGCGCGGGGTGAGGCGGTCGTCAACGGGTGGCTGTCGATTCCGAGCTCGTTTGCCGCCGAGGTCATGGCCCATCAGGGGTTCGACTCGCTCACCGTCGATATGCAGCACGGTGTCGTGGACTACCAGACCGCGGTGACGATGCTCCAGGCCGTCTCCACGACGCGGGTCATCCCGCTGGCTCGAGTGCCGTGGAACGATCCGGCGCTCCTGATGAAGATCCTCGACGCGGGCGTTTACGGCGTCATCTGCCCCATGATCAACACGCGGGCTCAGGCCGAGGCGCTCGTGGGCGCGTGCAAGTACGCTCCGCGCGGCTACCGCAGCTGGGGCCCCGTGCGCGCATCCATCTACGGGGGCGCCGACTACGGCGACCATGCCAACGAGGATCTGATCGTGATGCCCATGATCGAAACCGCCGAAGCGGTGAAGAACATCGACGAGATCCTGCGCGTGCCCGGCATCGACGCGGTCTACGTCGGCCCGTCGGATCTCTCGCTCACGCTCGGCTGCAAGCCGCGCCTGGACCAGACGGATCCCCCAGTGGTCGAGGCGCAGCAGAAGATCGTCGAGGCGTGCAAGCGGCACGGGGTCGCCGCGGGGATCCACAACGCGACCGCCGCCTACGCGCAGAAGATGATCGCGGCGGGCTACCAGTTCGTCACGCTCGCGAGCGACAGCCGGTTCATGGCGGCCAAGGCGACCGAAGAGGTCGCGGTGATCCGGAAGACCGGCGTGAAGGCCGGCACGCTGCCCGCATACTAGGGATGGGCCTCGACGAGGCTCAGATCCAGGGATTCCTGGCCACCAGGGATGTCGTCGTGCTGGCGACCGTTCAGGCCGACGGCGCGCCCCTCGCGATGCCGATGTGGTTTCTACACGGCTCCGCGGCGTTGACCATGATCACTGTGGCGGACACCCAGAAGGTCCGCAACCTGCGCCGGGACCCGCGCGTGTGCGTGGTCGCCGAGGCCGTCGGCGCTAGCGGGGACGTGCGTGGGGTGACCGTGCAGGGAAGCGCCGAGTTCCTGTCGGACGGTTCCGAGCGTCGCGCGCTCGTCGATCACTTTCACGAGAAGTACCGCCGTCTCGAGCAGCTCTGGAACGGCAAGGCCATGCCCGCGAATCGCGTCATGTTCCGGATCGTCCCCTCGCGCGTGCGGAGCTGGGGACTCGGATGAGTGCCCGCTAGCGCGTGGCCGATCTCGACGCGGGCCGCTTCTACGACGGACTGAAAGCGCGGGTTCGGGAGAACCTCGCGGGATTCGAGCGGAAGCCCATCGCCCCTGACGGGCGCCGTCCGGCCGCGGTGGCGGTCGTGCTGCTCGCCGACGACGAGGGTCGCGCGTGCTTTCTCCTGACCCGGCGTACGGCGACGCTCCGCGCCCACGCCCGCCAGTGGGCGCTGCCGGGCGGCCGAATCGACGCGGGGGAGAGCGCCGAGGGCGCGGCGCTGCGCGAGCTCGGCGAAGAAGTCGGCCTCGTGCTCGACGCCGGATCGGTGCTGGGGCTCCTGGACGACTACGGCACGCGTTCCGGATTCATCATCACGCCCGTCGTCGTCTGGGCGGGGGAGAAGGTCGAGCTGGTGCCGAATCCGGCCGAGGTGGCCTCGGTGTACCAGGTGCCGCTCGCCGAGCTCGACAAGCCCGACGTCCCGCGCCTGACCACCATTCCCGAGAGCGATCGCCCGGTGATCCAGGTTCCGCTGCTGTCGTCCCTCATCCACGCGCCGACTGCCGCCGTGCTCTACCAGGTCCGAGAGGTCCTCGTCCACGGCCGGCCCACGCGCGTCGCCCATTTCGAGCAGCCGACCTGGGCCTGGAAGTAGGCACGCGTCCGCCCGGCGGCGTCGCAAAGCCACGGCGACCTCACGGCCCCCGTTACAGTACTATCGCCACATGGGCGCGCTCGAGGGGCCCTGATTCGCGAGGAGACGGCATGGCGGAGGCGAAGTTCACGATCATCGACGGCGGGCGCGTGGCCGAGGTGGGCGCGCGCGAGGGCGTCGAGCTCGCCAGGCGGGCCGAGGCGGCGGGGCGCCCGGTGGCCGTCGACCCCGACGAACGCGTCGCCTACCTGGGCGTGAGTGCGCGGGAGCGGGCGACGGCGCTCGCCTCGCTCGAGGCGCCGGACTTCACGCTTCCCGACCTCGACGGCCGCTTGCACTCGCTCTCCCGGCACCGCGGGACGAAGCTACTCCTGGTCGCCTATGGCTCGTGGTGAGGGTGCCGCCTCGACCTGCCGGTCTGGCAGGCGGTGTACGAGGAGCTGCGAGGGCATGGCTTCACCGTCATCACGGTGGCGATCGACCGGAGCGTCGAGGACGCGCGTCCATGGATCGAGGCGGCGAAGCCCACGCACCCCGCACTGATCGACACCGCGCACGTGCTCACCGACCTCTACAACATCGTGAACGTGCCCACGATCCTCTGGATCGACGAGCGCGGTCGGATCGTCCGACCGAACGACGTCGCCTTCGGCACCGACATCTTCAAGCACATCACCGGCCTCGAGGCGGCCCGGCATCTCGCGGCGCTCCGGGCCTGGGTGCGCGGCGAGGCGACGGCGATGCCAGAGGCGCGCGCCCGTGCGCTCCAGTCGTTGCCGACGGACGGGGACCAGCAGGCGCGCGCCGAGTTGGGGCTGGGCGAGTGGCTCTACACCATGGGACGGACGGAGGCGGCCGCGCGCCATTTCGTGAGGGCCGGCGAGCTGGCGCCCCACGACTTCACGATCCGACGCGGGACGATGCCGATGCGCGGGATCGATCCGATGGGGCCGAAGTTCCGCGAGATGCTCGGGGCGTGGGTCCAGGCAGGGAACCCTTACTATCGACCGTTACCGGAGTGACCAATGGGAATGCTCAGCGGAAAGACAGCACTGGTGACAGGCGCCGGACGCGGCATCGGCCGCGGGATCGCGATCGCGCTCGCGGCGGCGGGGGCGAAGGTGGTCGTCAACGACCTCGGCGCCTCGCTCAGCGGTGAGGGCGTCGAGGCGACCCCCGCCCAGACGGTCGTCAACGAGATCGTCAAGGCCGGCGGAACAGCGCAGCCCAACTACGGCTCGGTGGCGGACTTCACCCAGGCCACCGCGATGGTCCAGCAGGTCGTCGACGCATGGGGTCGGATCGACATCGTGGTGCACGTCGCCGGCATCCTGCGCGACCGGATGATCTTCAACATGACCGAGGCCGAGTGGGACGCGGTCATCGGCGTGCACCTCGATGGGATGTTCAATGTGGTGCGGGCCGCCTCGGCCTCGATGCGCGAGCAGAAGGGCGGACGCATCATCAGCATGTCATCGGTGTCCGCGCTCGGCGCGCCGGGCCAGCCCAACTACGCCGCGGCGAAGGCGGGGATCATCGGCCTCACGTGGTCCACGGCGAACGCGATGGCGAAGTACGGCGTGACCGTGAACGCGATCATGCCGAGCGGCGCCACGCGCATGATCGACTCCACCCCGCGCGGGCGGCAGGTCTTCGAGTCGACCGGCAAGTGGCCGAGCGAGCTGGCGGCGGGAACCGACCGCGACCCCGACAACGTCGCGCCCATCGTCGTCTACCTGGCGAGCGACAAAGCCGCGAACGTGAACGGCCAGGTCTTCCACGCCCGGGGCTACGGCTACACGCTGCTCGCCCAGCCGCACGCCGTGCGGCACATCAGGGCCGACCGACGCTGGGACCCCGAGGAGCTGGTGAAGATCTTTCCCGAGACGCTCGGCGCCAACCTCAAGCAGCCACCGAGTATCGAATTCGGGCAGAAGCTCGACGAGCGCCCCGGGGACGAGTGGCGCGACCTCGGTGCGGGCCGGCGCTTCTGGAAGTCCCGGTACGAGGAGCCGTGAAAACCGTCCTCCTGGTGTGCCACGCCAACACCGCCCGGAGCGTGATGGCCCAGGCACTCCTGGAGCGGATACTGGAGGGACGGGGCGTCGACGGCGCGATCCGCGTCAGGTCGGGAGGGATCGCCAACTACGCGCGGGACGGCATGCTCGCCTCGCTCGACGCGCGCCTGGCGTTGCGCGAAGAGGGCATCCACCTGGCCGAGGCAGACTTCGCCTCGACCGACCTGAAGCGGCACCGCCACCTCCTCGCCGAGGCGGACCTGATCCTGACGATGACCGTCTTTCAGAAGCAGATGCTCGGCGCGTTCGCCGAGGCTCATGATCGGTCCGTGTTCACGCTCCGGGAATTCGCCGGCGAGGAGGGCGACATCGACGATCCCGCCACCCAGGGCGAGGACGTCTTCCGCGCGTGCCGCGACGAGATCAAGCGCTGCCTGGAAAAATCGGTGGGCCGGTTGCTGATGATATTGTCGGGGTGAACGCGGAGGGGGCCGGATGACGTGGCCGTACCGCAGCGGCAGCCCATGACAGACGCATGACGCCCCGCGGGCGCCTTTTTCGGAAGTACGTGATCGTCTTTGCGGGTCTCGTGAGCGGGGCCCTGCTCGTATCCGGCCTGACCGAGATTTACTTCTCCTACCGGGAAAACCGGGACGCCCTCGTCGCGCTCCAGCGCGAGAAGGCGCTCGGCGTGGCGTCACGAATCGAGGGGTTCATCAAGGAGATCGAGCGGCAGATCGGCTGGACGACCCAGCCTCAGCTCGGCGCCCCGTCGGCCGCCATGTACCAGCGCCGCGTCGACTACTTGCGCCTTCTGCGCCAGGCCTTGATGATCACCGAGATCAGCCATCTCGACGGCGAGGGGCGCGAGCAGCTCCGCGTCTCGCGCCTCGCGATGGACGTCGCCGGCAGCCAGACCGATTTCTCGCTCGAGCCGAAGTTTCTCGAGGCCAAAGCCGGGAAGGTCTACCACGGGCCGGTGTACTTCCGGAAGGAATCGGAGCCCTACATGACGATCGCGATGGCCGGGAGCGGCCAGGGCGCCGGCGTCACCGTGGCCGAGGTGAACTTGAAATTCATCTGGGACGTCGTCTCTCAGATCAAGATCGGCAAGGCCGGCCACGCCTTCGTGCTCGACGGCCAGGGCGTCCTCATCGCGCACCCGGACATCAGCCTCGTGCTCCAGAAGACGACCTTCGCCGGGCTCGACCAGGTCAAGTCCGCCCTGGCCGGCGCGCCGGTGCCGGGCGAGTCGCGGGAGCAGGTCACGATCGCGCGCGACCTCAAGGGCCGGCGCGTGATGACCGTGTACGCCACGATCGCGCCGCTCAAGTGGTCGGTCTTCGTCGAGCAGCCGCTCGGGGAGGCGTTCGAGACTCTCTACGCCTCGATCCAGCGCACGATCGGTCTCCTCGTTCTCGGCGTGCTCCTGGCGGTCGCGGCGAGCCTGTTCCTCGCCAGACGGATGGTCACGCCCATCCAGGCGCTCCGGGTCGGCGCGGCCCGGATCGGCGCGGGAGAGCTGGACCAGCGCATCGACGTCCGGACGGGCGACGAGCTGGAGGCGCTGGGCGACCAGTTCAACAGCATGGCCGCCCAGCTCAAGGAATCGTACGCGGGGCTCGAGCGCAAGGTGGAGGCGCGGACGCGCGAGCTGACGCAGTCCCTCGAGCAGCAGACGGCGATGGGGGAGATCCTGCGGGTCATCTCGAGCTCGCCGACCGACCTGCAACCCGTGATGGACGCGGTGGCCGAGAACGCCGCCCGCGTCTGCGGCGCGAACGACGCGATCATCTGGCGTATCGACGGCGATGGGTTGCGGCGGGTCGCCCAGTTCGGGTCGCTTCGAACGGTACTGCCAGACTTGATTCCGATCGGCCGTGGGTCGCCCGCCGGGCGGGCGGTCGTCGACCGCGAGACGATCCACATCCACGACATTCAGTCCGTGCGCGAAGGGGCGTCGATCGGGGCCATCGTGATCCGCCGGACGCAGGTGCAGCCGTTCACGGACAAGCAGGTCGAGCTCCTCAAGACCTTCGCCGACCAGGCCGTGATCGCCATCGAGAACGTCCGGCTCTTCCAGGAGCTGCAGGCGCGGACGCGCGAGCTGGCGCGGTCGGTCGACGAGCTGCAGGCGCTCGGCGAGGTCGGGCGCGCGGTCAGCTCCACGCTCGACGTCGAGACCGTCCTTCACACGATCGTGTCACGGGCGAGCCAGCTTGCGGGGGCTGACGGATGCACGATCTACGAGTACGACCGGGATGCCGAGGAATTCCGCATGCGGGCGGCCCACAACTACGACGCGGACTTCGTGGCGGTGATTCGCGCGGTGCGGCTCCGGAAGGGCGAGGGGGTCATGGGCCGCGCCGTGCAGATGCGCGAGCCGATTCAGATCCCGGACATCGCGGTGCCCGGAGCCTATCAGAGCCGTCTGCGCGATGTGCTGATCGTGTCGGTCCCGCTCGTGCGCGAAGACGAGATCATCGGGAGTCTCTCGTTGACTCGAAAGCTGCCCGGCGAGTTCCCGGCCGAAGTGGTCGAGCTACTCAAGACGTTCGCGACCCAGTCCGCCCTGGCGATCCAGAACGCACACCTGTTCCAGGAGATCGAGGAGAAGAGCCGCCAGCTCGAAGTCGCGAACCGCCACAAGTCCGAGTTTCTCGCCAGCATGTCGCACGAGCTGCGCACGCCGCTCAATGCGGTCATCGGGTTCTCGGAGGTCCTCCTCGAACGGATGTTCGGCGAGATCAATGCGAAGCAGGAGGAGTATTTACAAGATATCCTCAGCTCCGGCCGTCATCTGCTGTCGCTCATCAACGACATCCTCGACCTCGCGAAGATCGAGGCCGGTCGCATGGAGCTGGAGGTGGCTGACTTCCATCTGCCGCAGGCGATCGACAACTCGATCACGCTGGTGCGCGAGCGTGCCGCGCGCCGAGCGATCGCGCTCGAGATCGGGGTCGACCCGCGACTTGGAGCGATCAAGGGCGACGAGCGGAAGGTGAAACAGGTGCTCCTGAATCTCCTGTCGAACGCGATCAAGTTCACGCCCGAGGGAGGTCGCGTCGAGGTCCACGCCGGGCTCTCGGACGGCTTCGCCGAGATCTCGGTGACCGACACCGGCGTCGGGATCGCGCCCGAAGATCACGAGGCGGTCTTCGAGGAATTCCGCCAGGTCGGGACCGACTATGCCAAGAAGCACGAGGGCACGGGCCTGGGCCTGACCCTCTCGCGTCGCTTCGTCGAGCTCCACGGCGGCAAGATCTGGGTGAAGAGCCAGCTGGGCCAGGGAGCGACGTTCACCTTCACACTCCCGGTGACGCCATGGCCAACGAGCTGATCCTGATCGTCGAGGACAACGAGAAGAACCTCAAGCTGGTGCGCGACGTGCTCCAGTACAAGGGGTATCAGACGATCGAGGCGGGCACCGGCGAGGATGGTGTGCGGCTCGCGCGGGAGCGCGGCCCCGCGCTCATCCTCATGGACATCCAGCTTCCGGGGATCGACGGCATCACCGCGCTCGGCCAGCTTCGCGCCGATCCGGCGACGCGCGCGATTCCGGTGATCGCCGTGACCGCGTCGGCCATGACCCAGGACCGCAAGAAGATCATGGCCGCGGGCTTCGACGGCTACCAGACCAAGCCGATCAAGGTGAGGGAATTCATGGACGCGGTGCGCGAGACGCTCGACCGGCAGGCCGCAGGCTAGCGCGTCCCGATGCCCCAGAGGATCCTCGTGGTCGACGACATGCCCGTCAACGTGAAGCTGCTCGCCGACCTCCTGACGGTGAAGGGGTACACGGTCGTCACGGCCGCGAGCGGCGCGGAGGCGCTCGTGAAGGTCGAGAAGGAGCAGCCCGGGCTCGTGCTCCTCGACGTCATGATGCCGGGGATGAGCGGCTACGACGTCTGCCGGAAGATCCGCGAGAACCCGGCGACGGCGATGCTGCCGGTGGTCATGGTGACGGCGCTCGACCCCGCGCAGGAGCGCGTCAAGGGGATCGAGGCGGGCGCCGACGACTTCCTGACCAAGCCGATCAACCAGCCCGAGCTCCTGGCGCGCGTGAAATCGCTGCTGCGGATCAAGCTGCTGCACGACGAGCTCGCCGAGTGGAACCGGAACCTCGAGCAGCGGGTCGAGCAGCAGCTCGCCCAGCTCGACCGCCTCGAGCGTCTCAAGCGCTTCTTCTCGCCGCAGCTCGCCGAGCTAATCGTGAGCGGCGACGCCGAGGACCCGCTGAAGAGCCACCGGCGCGAGGTCGCCGTGGTCTTCCTCGACCTGCGCGGCTTCACCGCCTTCGCCGAGACGTCCGAGCCGGAGGAGGTCATGGGCGTGCTGCGCGAGTACCACGCCGCCATGGGCCGGGTCATCCTGGAGCACGAGGGAACGCTCGAGCGCTTCACCGGCGACGGGATGATGATCTTCTTCAACGACCCGGTGCTGGTGCCCGACGCCCCGGAGCGCGCCGTCCGGATGGCGGTGGCGATGCGCGACCGGGTGGACGAGCTCCTCGTGAAGTGGCGCCGGCGCGGCTACGAGCTCGACTTCGGAATCGGCATCGCCCAGGGGTACGCGACCATCGGCGCGATCGGCTTCGAGGGCCGCATGGACTACGGCGCGATCGGCACCGTGACCAACCTGGCCGCGCGGCTCTGCGGCGAGGCCCGGCCGCGCCAGATCCTCATCTCGCAGCGCGTGCTGGGGGCGGTCGAGGCGCTGCTCGAGGTGGAGGAGCTGGGCGGCCTCACGCTGAAAGGGTTCTCGAAGCCCGTGGCCGCCTTCAACGTCCTCCAGCTGAAGCGCTCCTGAGCGCGCTCAGATCTTCCGCTCGTGTCCCGCCCAGTACGGGTCGCGCAGCACTCGCTTGATGAGCTTGCCGGCGGTGTCCCGGGGAAAGTCCGCGGGGAAGGACCAACCGACTCCTACTTCGGGTAGAGGTGGCAGGCGACCAGGCGAGCGGACTCCGGGAGCAGCTTCGGCTCCTCGCTGGAGCAACGCGGGAGCGCGTGGGGGCAGCGTGGATGGAAGCGGCAGCCGCCCGGCGGGTTCAGCGGACTCGGGACCTCGCCGGTCAGGATGATCTCGTCGTCGCGTCGCTGGTCCGGGTGCGACGGCAGCGCCGCCGAGAAGAGCGCCTGCGTGTAGGGGTGCTTGGGTGTCTTCGAAACGATGTCGGCGTCCCCGACCTCCACGATCTTTCCCAGGTACATCACCGCGATCGTGTGGCTCATGTGGGACACCGCGGCGAGATCGTGAGCGATGAAGAGGTACGACACGCCGAGCTGGGCCTGGAGATCCCTCAGTAGATTGAGGATCTGGGCTCGGATGGACACGTCGAGCGCCGAGACCGGCTCGTCGAGCACCACGACCTTCGGCGAGAGGGAGAGGGCTCGCGCGATCGCGATGCGCTGGCGTTGGCCGCCCGAGAACTCGTGGGGGAACAGGTCGGCCGAGCGCTCCGGCAGCCCGACCAGGTCGAGCAGGCGCAGAATGCGCTTGCGCGCTTCCGCCGACGGGAGCGACTCGTTGGTGACGAGCGGCTCGATGATGATCGAGCCGACGCGCATGCGGGGATTCAGCGATGCGTACGGATCCTGGAAGACGGCCTGCACGGAGCGTCGATAGGCGCGCAGGTTCCCGCCGTCGAGCCCCTGGAGGTCCTGTCCCTCGAAGCGCATGATGCCGCCCGTCGGCTGCTCGAGGAGTAGCACCATCTTCGCCGTCGTGGTCTTGCCGCACCCCGACTCGCCGACGAGCCCGAGGGTCTTGCCCGGGTCGATGGCGAAGGAGATATCGTCCACCGCGCGGACCACGGCGATCTGGCGCGAGAAGATCCCGCGCTTCACGGGGAAGTGCTTGACGAGGTTCTTGGCTTCGAGGACCGGACCGGCCATTGCCCTAGTCGATCACCTGGTCGTGGGGTCCGACAGCCAGCACCGGCTCGTCTGAGCGTCCGCGACGCGGAACTCGGGCGGCGCGTCTGAGCGGCAGCGGTCCATGACCTTGGGGCAGCGCGGGTGGAACGCGCAGCCCGGAGGAGGCGCCGACGGGTCCGGTGGCTGGCCGTCGATCGCGGTGAGCCGCTTCCGACTGTCACCGAGCCGCGGAATGGACTCGAGGAGCGCCTGAGTGTAGGGGTGTGCCGGCGTGTTGTAGATCTGCTTGACCGGGCCCGACTCCACCAGGCGGCCCGCGTACATCACCGCCACCTGGTCGCACATCTTGGCGACGATGCCGAGGTTGTGGGTGATGAAGATCAGCGCCAGGTTGTGGGAGCGCTGGAGATCGCGCAGGAGGTTCAGGTACTGCGCCTGGATCGTGAGGTCGAGGCTCGTCGTCGGCTCGTCGGCGATGAGGATCCGCGGCTCGCACGAGATCGCGATCGCTCCGACGATGCGCTGGCGCATGCCACCGGAGAGCTGGTGGGGATACTCGCGTACGCGCGTCTCGGGCGCCGCGATGCGGACGGCCTTCAGGAGCTCCGTCGCCCGGCTCCACGCGCTCCTGCGGGACGCGCCCTCATGGACGCGAATCGGCTCCGCCACCTGATCGCCGACGGTAAAGAGCGGGTTCAGGGACATCATCGGGTCCTGGAGGATCATCGCGATGCGCTTGCCGCGGATCCGCCGTATCTCGCCGTCGGACTTCTGAAGCAGGTCCTCGCCCTCGAAGCGGATCTCGCCCCCGACGATCCGGGCGGCGGTCGGGAGTAGCCGCAGCAGCGAGAGCGCGAGCGTGGTCTTCCCCGAGCCGGACTCGCCGACGATCCCGAGCGTCCCGCCCACGTCGAGCACCAGCGAGACGTCGTCCACCGCCCGCGTCACGCGCGTGCCGCGGGCGCTCACGTAGTGCGTGGAGAGATGCCTGACGTCGAGGAGCGGGCCGCTCACAGCTGGCGGAGCTGTGGATCGAACTTCACCCGGAGCCAGTCCCCCAGGAGGTTCGCGGAGAGGACCATCAGCATGATGCAGGAGCCCGGCAGCACGGTCAGCCACCAGTAGCCCGCCATCAGGCCCTTCTTGCCGTCGGCCAGCATCAGTCCCCACGCCGGCTGGGGCGGCGGTACGCCGACGCCGAGGAACGAGAGCGTCGCCTCGGCGATGATCGCCTGGCCCAGCTGCAGCGTGGCCAGCACGATCGCGGAGTTGACCACGTTGGGCAGGATATGGCGGCGCATGATCGTCCCCTTCGAGCAGCCCGCGACGACGGCCAGGCGCACGAAGTCCCGCTCCCTGACGGACAGCACTTCCGCCCGAACGACGCGCGCGTAGCGCGTCCAGTAGACGGCGGCCAGGATGATGATGATGTTGGACACGCTGGGCCCCAAGATGGCGGCCAGGAAGATCGCGAAGGTGACCCCGGGCAGGGCAAGCCAGGCGTCGGTGATGCGCATGATGACCTGATCCACCCAGCGGCCGAGATAGCCGGACATGATGCCGAGGAGGGTGCCGATGAACCCGGCCACGATCACGACGGTGAGGCCCACGATCACGGAGATCCGAGCGCCGAAGATGAGCCGCGAAAGGACGTCGCGTCCGAGATGATCGGTCCCGAGGAGATGGTCGATGGTGCCGTTTGCCTGCCACGCCGGCGGCCGGAAGCGGTCGCCCAGCACGCCGACCTCCGGATTGTGCGGGGCGAGCACATTCGCAAAGAGCGCCACCAGCATCACAGTCAGGAGGATCGAGATCGGGATGAGCGGGAATCCTTGGGTGCGGAAGCCAGCCAGACGCCGGGGCAGGGTCAGGATCGCGGACGCGGACCGGCTATACGCTGCGCTACCGTTCATATGCTCTCCTAGGCTTCATATCTGATCCTCGGGTCGATGACGGCATACAGGATGTCCACGACGAGATTGACGACGACGATCATCACTCCGCCGAGCAGGACCGTCGCCTGCACGACCGGGAAGTCGCGGAAGGCGATGCCCTCGTAGAGCAGGCGGCCGACGCCCGGCCAGGCGAAGACGGTCTCCACGACGACCGCCACGTTGACCATGATCACGAGGTTGATCCCGGCGAGCGTGAGCACCGGGATCAGCGCGTTCTTGAAGGCGTGCTTGGAAATGACGAGCGCCTCCGGCAACCCTTTGAGCCGCGCGAGCTTCACGTACTCGGAGCCGAGTACGTCGAGCATCGACGAGCGCGTGAGCCGCATGTGGACGGCGGCGAAGAGCCACCCGAGCGAGATGGCGGGCATCACCAGGTGGAACACCGTCCCAGATCCGGACGAAGGGAACCAGCCGAGGTAGACCGAGAAGAAGAGGATCATGAGCAGGCCGACCCAGAATGACGGCATCGAGAGCCCGAGCAGCGCGAAGATCTTCCCCCCGCTGTCCCACCATTGGTTGACCCGGACCGCGGCGATGATCCCGGTTCAGCAGCGAGGCCGGCAGCCGTGAGAGATAGAGCTCGAAGACGTCCGTGCGGTAGTAGAACGATTGGCCGAAGTCCCCGCGGAGGAGATGCGTGAGGAAGCTCACGTACTGGGTCCAGAGCGGCCGGTCGAGGCCGAACTGCTGTCGAATCGCGTCGAGATCCGCCGCGCTGGCACCGGGCTCCGCGAGGAGCACGGCGGGATCTCCCGTGATCCGCATCAAGAGGAAGATCGTTATCGAGAGGAGAGAGAGAGAGATGAGCGCCAACCCGAGCCGCTTGACGATGTACTTCTTCATAGCGTCCTGTCCCTCACGGCCTGATCCTCAATGAGTCGTCTCCTCACCATCGGCTGCAGACCCGACTACGAGCGGGAGAGGTTCGAGCGTCGAAGAGTGTGGGGATTATGCCCGATTTTGCTGCAGTGTCAATGCCCTGGCGCGTCAACGTCGTGGTGCGTCAACCCCCTTTGGACACGGGCGGCCCGCCTGAGCGAATATCCGGACGGATGGCGATCGGCTACGGCTTGGTGCGGACCCTGGCTTGATGGGTGCTTGGCCTCTA
>QHSR01000073.1 GCA_003221635.1 Candidatus Rokuibacteriota bacterium
CTTCTTCGTCGGCCCGGTACTTGGTCGGGTCGTCGGCGGTCGTGTGGACGCCGAGACGATACGTCACGCACTCGATCAGCGTGGGACCGTCGCCGGCGCGCGCCCGATCGACGGCCTCGTGCGCGGCGGCGTAGACGGCGAGGACGTCGTTGCCGTCCACCTGGATGCCGGGCAGGCCGTAGGCGAGCGCCTTCTGGGCAATCGTGCGGGAGTGCGTCTGCTTCTTCAGCGGCACCGAGATCGCCCACTGGTTGTTCTGGCAGACGAACACCACGGGCACATGCCAGACCCCGGCGAAGTTCATCGCTTCGTGGAAGTCGCCCTCGGACGTTGCACCGTCGCCGAAGTACGCCATGACGACCACGTCGTCGCCCCGGTACTGAGCGGCATAGGCGAGGCCCACGGCGTGGGGAAGCTGGGTCGCGACCGGGATGGTGATCGGCAGGTCGTGCTGGTCGCGTCCCGGTTGGCCCCCTTCGAGATGGCCGGCGAAGAAGAGCAGGAGCTTCTCGATGGGCCACCCACGCCAGATCATCGCCGCCGTCTCGCGGAACGACGGCACCATCCAGTCGGTCCGTCTGAGGGTGAAGGCGCTGCCCATCTGGGAGGCCTCCTGACCCTTGATCGGCGCGAAGGTCCCGATGCGTCCCTGGCGCTGGAGCCGCACCATGCGCTCGTCGAGGCGGCGGCCGAGCACCATCGCGCGGTAGAGGGACCTCAGGTCGTCCGCGGCAAGCTTGGGCTCGAGCGCGGTGTCGAGGTTGCCGTCGCTGTCGAGGATCGACAGGTACTCTACCGGGAACCGAGGTTCGAGGACGATTCTGGGCATTGGCGGCCCAGATCCATTCTAACGCGCCGGCGGCCGGGAGCTACCTCTTTGCGGCCTGGGCCTTCTTCGCGGGGACGGCCGCCGGCGGCTCGCCACGCTTCGCCTTCGCCAGGGGCTTCTTCTCGCCGGAGGCGACGCGCTTGGCCAGGCTTTCCTTGAGCGCTTCCATCAGGTCGATCACCTGGGCGCGCTGGACCTGGGGCCCGGCCACCGTGACTTCCTTGCCCTCGACCTTCTGGTTGACCAGATCGAGGACGCGGTGGCGATACTCGTCCTCGTATTGCTCCGGGTGGAACTCGTCGTTCGCGAGGCCCTCGATGAGCTGCAGCGCCAGCTCGAGCTCGCCCGCCTTGATCTTCGCCGACTGTCCACGGTCGATCTCGGCAAAGTCCCGCACCTCGTCGGCGAAGTACATCGTGTGGAGCATGAGGCCGCCCCGGGCCGGTCGGATGAGGACGAGACTCTCCTTGCCGCGCATGACGAACTTGGCCAGGGCGACCCGCCCGCCCTTCTCCATGGCGTCGGCGAGCAGGCGGTACGCCTTGTCGCCGCCCTTGTCCGGCCCGAGGTAGTAGGTCTTCTCGAAGTAGATCGGGTCCACGGACTGGAGCGGTACGAACTCGGCGATGTCGATGACCTTCGAGGCCTCGCCCTCGAGCGTCTTCAGCTCTTCGTCGGCCACGCGCACATACTGGTCCTTCGAGAACTCGTAGCCGCGAACGAGAGACGCGCGGTCGACCACCTCGTTGCACGTGGGGCAGAACGTCTGCTGCTTGATCCGCGAGCCGCACTTCGCATGCAGGAGGTTGAAGGACACGTTTGCCGAGGACGCGGCCGTGTAGAGCCGGACCGGGATCGACACCAGGCCGAAGGAGATGGTCCCGGAGCCGATGGAGTGCGGCGCCATGGTTTGCACCATAGCACGATGCTCCCTATGATGCGCTGCAGGCATGGCCACTCCTATAGATAGCGTGCCCGCGCCCGTCGAACGGCAACATATCGGGGTACTGACCGCCCTCTCGGCGCTCACCCTCATCGCCTTCCTCGCGCTGATGGCCTGGCTGCAGTACGGCGGATCACGCCTGGAGGCGGTGGCGGAGCCCGAGCGCGCGCTGGCGCTGATCGTCGCCCGGACCATGGATCTCGACGAAGCGGTCGCGCGCGCGCCCCGGTGGGAGCGCTTCATCTACCGCGTGATGTCGACCGAGCCCGCCGGGGATCTCCAGGAGGCGATCCGCTGGTACGAGGAGCTCGCCGACGCCTCGTTCGATCCCGCCGTCGATCTGCACCTTGCGATCCTCGAGGGTGAGGCCGGGCACCTGGACAGCGTGCTGCGCCGGACCGAGGAGTGGGAGCGCCGACCCGACCCGCTGCCCGAGCTCGCGCGTCTCGTCGCCGCCGCCTATCTCGGCGAGGACCTGGACACGAGTGGGATGCCCCTCGACGAGGCGCTCGGAGAGACGCTCGAGCCGGGCTGGTTCAGAGACCGCATCGCCGCGCGCATCGCGTCCCGTACCGGCGACGGCGAGCTGCTGGGCGCGGTGACGGCGGCGCAGATCGCCCGGTCCACCCAGCGGCTGCTCCGCATGCGCCCGATGATCGCGATCGAGCTGGCGTTGCTCGGCGCGGGGCTGCTCGCGCTCATTCGGCTGGCGTGGCGGCGCGGCGCGCTGGCCCGGGTGAGCGCCGCGCTCCTCCCGCCGCCATGGCGGGGCTGGGAGGGCGTGGTCGTCCTTGTCCGCGGCGGCGCGCTCGGCGTGATCGCGCTCGGCACCCTGTATCTCTATTCCGTCGTCGGCCCCGAGCGGCCGTTCACCCGGGTGATGCTCGGAACCGCGACGAATCTCGCCTTCGTGCCGGTGCTGGTCCTCGCCTATCGCCGGCTGCTACGGCCGTCCGGGCTGCGCTTCGGCGAGAGCTTGGGGCTAGTGCCCGTCGCGGGCAGGGGGCGGAACCTCGCCCTCGTGTTCCTCACGCTTCTCGCGATCGGCCAGCTCGGCGAAGGGGTGATGGACGTAGCCGGCCGATGGCTCGGGCTGTCCGCGCACTGGACCGAGTGGTTCGACCGCGAGCTGGTGTGGGGCGCCCCCGTCGTGGTCGGCGTGACGCTCCTCGACACCGTCGTCCTCACGCCGGTGTTCGAGGAGATCGTCTTCCGCGGCCTCCTGTTCGCGACCCTTCGCCGGAGGTTCGGGTGGAGCGTGGCCGCGGTGCTGAGCGCCGCGATCTTCGCCGTCGCCCACGGCTACGGCGTCCTCGGATTCGCCGCCGTCTTCTGGAGCGGGTTCCTGTGGGCATGGGCGTACGAGCGCACGGGCAGCCTGCTGCCCTCCATCGCGTCGCACGCGGCGGATAACCTCATCGCCTCGCTGGGCGTGATCCTGGTGCTCCGTGGCTAGCCGCGATCTCCAGGAATATCGGCGAAAGCGGGATCCCGCGCTGACGCCGGAACCGTTCGGCGGCCCGGGCCAGACCGGTGGCAGCCGGTTCGTCGTCCACAAGCACTCGGCGCGGCGGCTCCACTACGATCTGCGCCTGGAGATCGACGGCGTGCTGAAGAGCTGGGCCGTGCCCAAGGGGCCGTCGGTGCGCTCGCACGAAAAGCGGCTCGCCGTGCACGTCGAGGACCATCCCCTCGAGTACGCGGGCTTCGAGGGCGTGATCCCCGAAGGCAACTACGGCGCGGGTCCGTCGATCGTCTGGGACGCCGGCCGGTTCCGCCTGGTGAAGCCGGAGCCCGCGCGCGAGCAGCTCGAGCGGGGGAAGCTCGAGTTCGAGCTGTTCGGCTTCAAGCTCCGGGGGCGGTGGACCCTCGCCCGGATGAGCGGCAAGGAGCGCGAGTGGCTGTTGCTGAAGAAAGCGGACGGGTACGCCGGCGAGACGGAGCCGATCGAGCGCTTCCCCGAATCGGTGCTCTCGGGCCTGACGGTGGAGGAGCTGCGCGACGGCCCGAAACGGGTCGAGACGCTGCGCAAGCGCCTGGTCGAGCTCCGGGCGCCGCGCGCCGAGATCGCGCCGCGCGGGGAGCTCTTGATGCTCGCCACGCTCGTCGACGAGGTCCCCTCGGATCCGGCTTGGCTCTTCGAGATCAAGTACGACGGCGTTCGCGTCCTCGCCTCGCGCGCCGATGACCACGTCGAGCTCCGCGGGCGGAGCGGCCAGGTCGTCACCAGCCGCTATCCCGAGGTGACGGCGGCCCTGCGCGCGCTGCCGCTCCCGCGATTCCTGCTGGACGGCGAGATCGTCGCGCTCGACGACGAGGGGCGCTCGAGCTTTCAGCGGCTCCAGGAACGAATGGGACTCACGAGCCCGGCCGACATCGAACGGGCCGAGGCGGAAGTGCCCGTCAGCGTGGTCTTCTTCGACGCGCTCGGGCTCGACGGACACGACGTGCGCGGAGTCCCGCTCGAGGCGCGCAAGGAATGTTTGAAGCTCCTCCTGCCGGCGCGCGGCGTCGCCTCCTACGGCGATCATGTCGGCGGCCACGGCGCCGAGTTTCTCGCCGCCGCCTGCGAGCGGCGTCTGGAGGGCGTGGTCGCCAAGAGGCGTGCCAGCCCGTACGTCGCGAAGCGCTCGAAGGACTGGCTCAAGATCAAGTGTCAGCTCCGGCAGGAGTTCGTCATCGGCGGCTACACGACCCCCCAGGGTACGCGCGCCCACTTCGGCGCGCTGCACCTGGGTCTGTACGAGAACGGCGAGCTCGTCTACGTCTCCAAGGTCGGCACGGGTTTCGACGACCGGACGCTCGAGCTCGTCAGCGAAAAGCTCCGCCCGCTGGCGCGGGCGACCTCGCCCTTCGCTCGGGGCACGCCCGGCGGGCGTGGCCACCACTGGGTCGAACCCCGGCTGGTCGGCGAGATCCGCTTTTCCGAATGGACACGCGACGGGGGGATCCGTCATCCCGCTTTCCTGGGGCTGCGTGACGACAAGCGCCCGGAGGACTGCGTGCGCGCGTGCGCTGCCCGATAGCGGCTGGGCTCCATCTGGGCGCGGGGGGGCCGACGCCACGTCGAGGGAACGGGTCCCGGCGACCCCCGCCGGCCCCTCCACCCCCGCCTCGCCCCCACGCGGTCGCGCGGGTGGTCGCACGCGGGCTTCTCGATCCTCTTCGTCCACGGCGCCGGATCCGGCGGGGAGAGACGAGCGGCGCGTGGTCATCACGAACCCGAAGAAGGTGTTCTGGCCCGATGAGGGGTACACCAAGTCGGACCTGATCGACTACTACGACTCTGTCTCGCCGTGGCTCCTGCCGTATCTCCGGGACCGTCCGCTCGTGCTCACGCGCTACCCCGATGGGATCAAGGGGAAGTCCTTCTTCCAGAAGGACGCGCCCGGATGGATCCCGTCCTGGATCAGGACCGCGCGGATTCACTCGGACGACGTGGGACGCGACATCGACTACTTCATCGTGGACGATCGCGAGAGTCTGCGCTACGTCGTGAACCTCGGGACGATTCCCCTGCACCTCTGGAGCTCGCGTCTGCCGTCGCTCGATCACCCGGACTGGCTCGTGCTCGACCTCGATCCCAAGGGGGCGCCGTTCACCGACGTGGTCAAGGTGGCGCGCGCGCTCCACGGTCTCCTGGACGAGCTCGCGTTGCCGAGCTACGTGAAGACCTCCGGGGCCACGGGGCTCCACATCCTCTTGCCGCTCGGCGCCCGCTACGACTACGAGGTCACGCGCACCTTCGCGCGGCTCCTCGCGGTGATGGGGGTCGAGGCCGAGCCCGCGATCTCGACGATCGCGCGGCCGCTGCGCTCGCGCGGCGGCAAGGTCTACATCGACTTCGGCCAGAACGGGCGGGGCCAGACCATCGTGGCGCCGTTCTCCGTGCGTCCGCTGCCCGGGGCGCCGGTCTCGTGCCCGCTGCGCTGGGAGGAAGTCACCGCCAAGCTCGACCCCGCGCGCTTCACGATCAGGACGGCGCCGGCGCGCTTCGAGAAGCTCGGCGACCCGCTCGCCCCGGTGCTCTCCGGGCGGATCGACGTCGCCGTCGCCCTCCGGAAGCTCGAACGTCGTGTCGCGCCCGATCGCTGAGCCCCAGCCCCGACGACGCGACCGTCGCTAGCTAGCCGAGACTCGTCGTGAGGCGGGCGATCATCTCGTCGATCTCGTCCGGGGACACGGCCTGCCCATCAGGGAAATCAATTGTCATGATCGTTATGATCAGATATTTTTTGACTTCCACCTTGACCATCCAGCTCGCGCACCTGCAGACGCTCGCGGCGGTGGCCCGCCACGGCAGCTTCTCGCGGGCGGCGCGTGAGCTCAGGCTCACGCAGCCGGCGGTGAGCATGCAAGTGCGCCAGCTCGAGCGTGAGCTCGGGCTGCCGCTGCTCGAGCGCGTCGGCAAGCGGACCTATACGACCAAGGCGGGCGAGCTGCTGCTGGCGCATGCCGGCCGCGCCATGCAGGAGCTCGATCGGCTCCGCTGGGACAAGCCGCGGACGCCGGTGCTCGACGCCTTCCTCGCGACGCTCGACGACCTGCGTCGCTCCCTCGCGTAGCAGGCCTACCCGGTCGCCGCGAAGTTCATTTCGTCGCGCCCGCCCACTGGCCGATCTGCACGCGGGCGACCAACGAGTACTTTCCATTCCCCTCGGGCTTGAAGATGGACGCCTCGCCCTCCCTGACCTCGAACCAGTCCTTGCCGAGGGCGTCGAGGATGTTCGGCTTATGGGTCACGACGAGCGTGTTGGTTCCGGCGTCGGGCGGGGTGCCGACGATCGTCCGAAACGCCTGCGTTCGTCGGTTGTTCTCGTTCGGGCTCACCACCTGTCCGCCTTCGCTCACGTCGAGCGTGGCGTGTGGCTCCTTGCCGCCGATCAGCCGCGCCGTCTCCACGGCTCGATAGAACCGGCTGGACAGCGATTTGCCGATCGGCACGCCGGCGGCCCGGAACACCTCGCCGATCGCCTTCGCGTCCGCGCGGCCCTTGTCATTCAGCTGGCGCTGCTTGGCGACGTTGTCGAGGTTCAGGGGATCGGTGTCGGCCTGGTCGGCATGCGTGGCCCCGTGGCGGAACACGATGACGTATCCGCCGGCGCGCAGGAGCTTGAGAACGTCGCCCGCCGATGGGGGCGGCTGCCCCCACGCCGGTCCGATGACGAGACTGACGGCCAGAATCGCGAGGGCGCGCGCTGCGATCATCATGCTTTTCTCTCCCTGATTCTTCGAGCCGGCTCGATCGAGCCATCTAACGGACGACGAGGGCCATGAGAGCGCCGCCGCACGCGGCGAACGCGACAACGAGCCACGCCGGCGCCTTCCAGAGCGCAAGGAAGCCGAAGGCCGCGAGGGCGAGACCGACATCGGCCGGTCCCCGGATCGCGCTCGTCCACACCGGCTGATAGAGAGCGGCCAGGAGCAGCCCGACGACGGCCGCGTTGATCCCACGGAGCGCGGCCTGGAAGCCGGATATCCCACGAAGCGCGTCCCAGAACGGCAGGGCCCCGACGATCAACAGGAACGATGGCAGGAAGATCGCCACGAGCGCCAGGGCGGCGCCCGCGACGCCGTTCGGCCGGGGTCCCATGACCGCCCCCAGGTAGGCGGCGAATGTGAAGAGCGGGCCCGGCACCGCTTGGGCGGCGCCGTAGCCGGCGACGAACTGCTCACCGGTCACCCAGCCGGGAGGCACGACCTCCGCCTGGAGCAGTGGAAGAACCACGTGGCCCCCGCCGAAGACCAGCGACCCGGCGCGGAAGAAGCTGTCGAAGACCTCGAGCGCGTGGCTCGGCACGAGCTGACGAGCGATCGGCAGCGCGACCAGCAGGCCGAAGAACACCACGAGCATGGTGGCGCCCAACCGGCGAGCGACGGGCATTTGCCTCGGTGTGGTCGCCGGCGCGGAGGCACCGGGCAAGAGCCGTAACCCCACCAGCGCGGCGGCGGCAATGACGGTGATTTGTCCGAGTCCCGTCGGCCACAGGAGCACGCAGATGGCCGACAGAACCGCGAGGGTGGCGCGCTCGCGGTCGGGCGCGAGGGCGCGCGCCATCCCCCAGACGGCGAGGGCGACCACGGCAACCGCGGCCACCTTGAGCCCGTGCAGCCAGCCGGCATCGGTGACCTCGAGCACTCGGAGGCCGTACGCGAATGCCACCAGCGCGATGGCCGAGGGCAGCGTGAACCCGAGCCAGGCCGTGACGCCGCCGAGCAGGCCGGCCCGCGTGATGCCGATGGCGATGCCGAGCTGGCTGCTGGCCGGGCCGGGAAGGAACTGGCAGAGCGCCACGAGGTCGGCGTACGTCGCCTCGTCCAGCCACTTGCGACGGACCACGTACTCCTCCCGGAAGTAGCCGAGATGCGCCACCGGCCCCCCGAAGGAGGTGAGCCCCAGACGCGTCGCGACCCGCAAGACCTCCAGAACGCGAGCCGAGCTGCTGCCGAGGGCGAAATCGCGTGTCACGTACGTGGCGCGGGTTCCTCGCGGAGCGCCAGGAACCGCCGGGCCAGAGCCGGTCCGGACCCGGAGTCTTCGTGCTTGAAGAACACGAAGGCCTCACGCCAGGGGGCCCCGACGCGCTGAATCGTCTCGATCCATCGCCGCAAGCCGTCGTCGGTGTACTCCACCGCGCGGAGCCGGAGATAGCCGAAGTCGGCTGTCGCGACGGCCGGCGTCGAGCCCTCCTCGGTGTCGGCGACGCAGAGGGCGGCGTTCCGCGTCCCGAGTAGCGCGAACACCTCCTCGTCGAACCAGCTCTCGTGGCGGAACTCGAAGGCGACGCGGAGCCCGGCCGGGAGGAGCGAGAGCAGTTCGCCGAGCCGGTCGCTGGCCTTCTTGAAATTCGGAGGCAGCTGGAAGAGGAGTGGTCCGAGCTTGTCGCCGAGCGCGCGGGCGGTGTCGCAGAAATGGCGGAGGGGCTCGTCCACACCGCGGAGCCGCGCGAAGTGGGTGATCCGTTGCGGGGCTTTCAAGACGTAGGTGAAGCCGGCCGGCGCGGTGGCGGCCCAGCCCGCAACGGTCTTCGCGTTCGGCATGCGATAGAACGTCGCGTTGATCTCGACCGTGGAGAAGCGCTCGACGTAGTACACGAGCATCTTCGCGGCCGGCAGATCGGCGGGGTAGAACGTGCCTTTCCACTCCGGATAGTTGTAGCCCGAGGTCCCGACGTGGACCTTCAAGGCAGGCAGGCGTCGAGCGGCGTAGGCGCTTCGCCGAGCGCGTCGGCGACCGCCGGGTGGACGACCTTCCTGCCCCAGACGTTGACGCCCTTGGCCAGCGCGGGATTCGCGCGCACCGCCGCCACGACGCCCCGCGTGGCGAGCTCGAGCGCGTACGGGAGCGTCGCGTTCGTGAGGGCGAACGTCGACGTGCGCGGGACGAGCGCGGGCATGTTGGCCACGCCGTAGTGGACGACGCCGCCGACGAGGTAGACGGGATCGAGCAGCGTCGTCGGGCGGATGGTCGCGACGCAGCCTCCCTGGTCCACCGCGATGTCCACGATGACCGAGCCTTCCTTCATCTGCGCCACCATCTCCTTGGTCACGAGGAGAGGCGCTCGCGCCCCGGCCACCAGCACGGCGCCCACGAGCAGGTCCGCCCGCCGAACGACCTGATCGATGTTGAAGCTGTTCGACATGAGCGTGACCACCTGGCCACGGAAGAGATCATCGACGTGCCGGAGCCGATCGAGGTTCACGTCGAGGATCGACACGTCGGCGCCGAGCCCGGCGGCGGCCTTGACGGCGTTGAGCCCGGCCGTACCAGCGCCGAGGATCACGACGTTGCCGGGCGGGACGCCGGGAACGCCCGAGAGCAGGATGCCACGGCCGCCGTGCGCGCGGCCGAGGTAGAAGGCCCCCTCCTGGACCGAGAGCCGTCCCGCCACCTCGCTCATCGGCGTGAGGAGCGGGAGGCTGCCGTCGGCGCGCTGGACCGTCTCGTAGGCGATCGCGATCGCGCCCGTGTCTCGGAGCGCGCGCGTCAGCTCCGGCGCCGGCGCCAGGTGGAGGTACGTGAAGAGGATCTGGCCGGCTCTGAGGCGCGCGAGCTCGGGCGCGAGCGGCTCCTTCACCTTGAGCACCAGCTCGGCGCGCTGCCAGACGTCGTCGACCGTGGCGAGATCGGCGCCGACCGCGGCGTACTCGTCGTCGCGGATCCCGCTTCCCGCGCCGGCGCCGCGCTCGACCACCACGCCCTGGGTCGCCTCGACCAGGGCGCGCGCGCCCGCCGGGGTCAGCGCCACCCGCTGCTCGCCGGGCTTGATCTCGCGCGGGACGCCGACGATCATCGCGCCTCCTTCGTCATGGGGCCGTCCCGCGCGTCGTGGGGACGTCGTGGGCGGGCACGAAGTCACGGATGAGGCGATTGACGAGCTCGGAGTGCTGCTCCATGTCACCTCACATATAACAGGAAAAACTGCGCCAGGCGCGCCGGGAACCCGGCGGGCAGCTCGCCGTGCCGGCCGTGGTCCATCATCACGAACTCGGCCCGCGCGTTCCGGGCGAGCGCCTGCCGCAGCCGCTCGGCGTGGTGGAAGGGAATCTGCTCGTCCTCACGGCTGGCGATCAGCAGCACGGGAATCGAAAGCACGGCGGCCGCGCGCTCGGGCGAGACCGCCGTGATGTCGTGGCCGAGGAAGAGCAACGACCAGCCGCGCAGCAGCCCGACGAACGGATACTTGAGCACCCAGAGCCAGCCGTACAGCTCGTGGCCGAGCGTCCGGAGATCGGCGAACGGCGCATACGCCGCGACGGCGCGGATCCGGGGGTCCTCGGCGGCGGTCAGCAGCGCCACCGCCCCGCCCAGCGAGAAGCCAAAGACGCCGACCTCTCGGACGCCGCGCGCGGCGAGGAGGTCGATCGCCCGCCGGAGGTCGCCGCGCTCCCGGAAGCCGATGGTGGTCACCCGGCCGCCGCTCTGCCCGAAGTACCGCTGGTCGAGGAGAAGGACCGTGAAGCGCGGCGCCAGCGCCGCGGCGATCGGGAGCATGTCCGCCTTCTCGGCCGGATAGCCGTGGAGCAGCACGACCGCCGGCGCGCCGCGGCGAGGCAGGAGCCAGGCGGCGAGCTTCACGCCGTCGTCGACCGTGATCGTGACGTCTTCGACGGCCAGGCCGAAGTCCTCGGGTCGAAGCGGAATGGCCACGCGCGGTGGGCGCACCGCGAGCCAGAAGCTCACGAGGCTCAGCAGGACGAACGCGCCGACGACAAGGCCCGGGTAGACGACAGACCGCACGGTGTATGATCTTCGCCGTGCGATGCCCGAGTTGTCGAGCGGATGATCCCGCTCGCCCTGACGCCGGCGTTCCCATCTCCCGGTGATCTCCGAGACGACGCTCGGCGCCCTCGCCTCGCTGGGCGCGGCGATGGCGTGGGCGGTGACGAGCCTGCTCGCGCGCTCCCTGATGCCAGAGCTCACCTCGGTGGTGATCAACGCCGTGCGCTCGACGATCGGGGGCGCGCTCCTCGTCGCCTGGGTGCTCGCGACGGCCGGGCGTGGCGCGTTCGCTGGAGTCTCGGCGAGCGCGTGGGTGCTCCTCACCCTCTCGATCGTGATCGCGGTCGCGATCGGCGACACCGTATTCTTCGAGAGCTCGCGCGCGCTCGGCCTCGGCCGCGCGATGACGATCTCGACGACCTATCCGGTCGGGGCCGCGGCGATCGCCGCCCTGTTCCTCGGGGAGCCGGTCACCCTGCCGATCGCCGTCGGGACACTCGTCACGCTGGCCGGTCTCGCCCTCATCGTCGCGCCATGGGCCGAGCGCGCGCCGGAGGAGCGCTTCGGGTTCGGCGTGGGAACGGCGGCGCTCGCGTCGCTCGCGTGGGCGGTCTCGACCGTGCTCGTCAAGCCGCCGCTCGCCGAGATGGACGCGGTGACGGCGCAGGCGATTCGGCTGCCCCTTGCCGCGGTGGCGCTGGCGCCGTGGGCGCGCTCGGCTCCGAGGGCGCTTGCGCTGAGCAGCCGGGGCGCGCGGATCCGCATCGGCGTGCTGGGGGCGCTGACCTCTGTCAGCTCCGTCATGTTCGTCGCCGGCGTCAAGCATGCCGGCGTCGCGGTGGCCTCGGTGCTGGCGTCCACGGCGCCGATGTTCGCGATCCCGCTGGCCGTCGTCTTCCTCGGCGAGCGGCTGACCGCCCGGGCGATCCTGGGCGCGGCGGTCACCGTCGCGGGGATCGTCGTGCTGCAGCTCTGAGGGCGAGGGGGCGGGGACTAGAAGCGGCGGCGGCCGCGCATGCCGCGCTTGCGCAGACGGAGCGACTTCGGCGTGACCTCGAGCAGCTCGTCCTCGCGGATCCACTCGAGGCACTGCTCGAGGTTCATGGTGCGGGGCGGCGTCAGCTTGGCGGCCTCGTCGGCGGTCGACGCGCGCATGTTCGTGAGCTTCTTTTCTTTGGTGATGTTCACGTCCATGTCGCTGTCACGGGCGTTCTCGCCGATGATCATGCCCTCGTAGACCTCGAGGCCCGGGCCGACGAACATGACGCCGCGCGCCTGGAGGTTGTCGATGGCGTACGCGGTCGTGCGCCCCGCGCGGTCGGCCACCAGGGCGCCGCTCTGGCGGTGGGCGATCTCCCCCTGCCAGACGTCCCAGCCATCGAAGAGGTGGTTGAGCAGCCCGGTGCCGCGCGTGTCCGTGAGGAACTCGGTCCGGTAGCCGATGAGGCCGCGGGCGGGGATCCGGTACTCGAGCCGGACGCGGCCCGTCCCGTGGTTCACCATCTTGGCCATCGCGCCCCGGCGCGGTCCGATCTTCTGGGTCACCGCGCCGATGTGCTCCTCGGGGATGTCGATGACGAGGTACTCCATCGGTTCCAGCGTCTGCCCGCCCTCGCTCCGCGTGATGATCGTCGGCTTGCCGACCTCGAGCTCGAAGCCCTCGCGCCGCATCATCTCGATCAGGATCGCGAGCTGGAGCTCGCCGCGCCCCGACACGCGGAAGGTGTCGGGCGAGTCCGTCTCCTCGACGCGGATGCCGACGTTGATGCGCTTTTCCTTCATGAGTCGCTCGCGGAGCTGGGGCGAGGTGACGAAGCGCCCCTCCTTGCCGGCGAGCGGCGACACGTTGGCCGAGAAGAGCATCGACACCGTCGGCTCGTCGATGCGGATCAGCGGGAGCGCCACGGGCGTCTCGGCGTCCGCCACCGTCTCGCCGATCTCGATCGACTCGATGCCCGCGATCGCGACGAGATCGCCGGCGCTCGCCTCTGCGATCTCGACGCGCTTGAGCCCTTCGTAGCCGTAGAGGACGGTGACCTTCGCGAACTCGACGGAGCCGTCCCGGTGCACGACGGCGACGCGCTCGGCCTGGCGAACCCGGCCGTTGAAGATGCGGCCGATGACGAGCCGGCCGACGTAGTCGTCCCAGTCGAGCATCGCCCCACGGAACTGGAGTCCCGCGTCCGGCTCGAAGCGCGGTGCCGGGACGGTGGCGACGATGGTCTCGAACAGCGGCTCGAGCGAGCGCCCGGGCTCGGCGAGCTTGGCGGTGGCCGTGCCGGTCCGGGCGTTGGTGTAGAGCACGGGGAACTCGAGCTGGTCCTCCGTCGCCTCGAGGTCGATGAAGAGGTCGTAGACCTCGTCGAGCACCTCGGCGGGGCGCGCGTCGCTCCGGTCGATCTTGTTGATGACGACGATGGGCGGCAGGCCCGCTTCGAGGGCCTTCTTGAGGACGAAGCGGGTCTGCGGCAGCGGCCCCTCGGCGGCGTCGACCAGGAGCAGGACGCCGTCGACCAGCGTCAGCGTCCGCTCGACCTCCGAGCCGAAGTCGGCGTGGCCCGGGGTGTCCACGATGTTGATGTGGACGGCGCGGTAGGTGATGGCCGTGTTCTTGGCCATGATCGTGATGCCCTTCTCACGCTCGAGGTCGATGGAGTCCATGATGCGCTCGGGCACCGACTCGTTCTGGCGGAAGAGCCCCGACTGCCAGAGCATCGCGTCCACGAGCGTGGTCTTGCCGTGGTCGACGTGGGCGATGATCGCGATGTTCCTGACGTTCTCACGCTGCTGCATCGCTCCATCGTATCACGCCGGAGTGCGGAGCCCCGGGCTCCGGCATGTATAATGGCGCTCGCATCCATCTCCGGAGGTCGTCCACATGAACCGCCTGCTCGCTCTCGTCGTGGCCGTCATCGTCGCCGCGCCCGCGCTGGCCCAGACCACGCCCGCCGGCAAGGCGCCGACGGCGGTGATCACGCTCGAGAAGGGCGGCGAGATCACCCTGGAATTCTTCACGGCCGACGCGCCGAAACACGTCGAGAACTTCCTCAAGCTGGCGCGGGCGGGCTTCTACGACGGCCAGCGCTTCCACCGCGTCGAGCCGGGATTCGTCGTCCAGCTCGGCGACCCGCAGTCGAAGACGCTCTCGATGGACCATCCGGCGATGGGAACCGGCGGTCCGGGGTATACGATCAAGGCCGAGTTCAACAACCGGAAGTTCGACCGCGGCATGCTCGGGATGGCGCGAAAGAACGAACCCGACTCGGCCGGCAGCCAGTTCTACATCATGCTCGGTCCCGCCAGCCATCTCAACGGCCAGTACACCGCGTTCGGCCGGGTGGTCAGCGGCATGGACGTCGTCGACAAGATCAAGGTCGGCGACCGCGTGAAGTCGGTCAAGGTCAACTGAGGAGAACCGGGTGAAACAGACCGCAGTCATCACGCTCGAGAAGGGCGGCGAGATCCGGCTGGAGTTCTACCCGGCGGATGCGCCGAAGACCGTCGAGAACTTCGTCACGCTGGCGAAGAAGGGCTTCTACAACGGGCTCAACTTCCACCGGGTCGTCGCGGACTTCGTAGTCCAGGGCGGCTGCCCGAAGGGCACCGGCACCGGCGGGCCCGGCTATCAGATCAAGGCGGAGTTCAACAAGCAGAAGCACGTGCGGGGCACGGTGGCGATGGCGCGCAGCCAGGACCCCGACTCGGCGGGGAGCCAGTTCTACATCTGCTACGGGTCGACGCCGCACCTCGACGGCCAGTACACCGTGTTCGGCCACGTGGTGTCGGGCATGGAGCTCGTCGACCGCATCAAGCAGGGCGACCGGATGACGTCGGTCGCCATCACGGAGGAGTAGCGGGTGGCCTGGTCGCTGCTCGTCCGCCACGGCTCGCTGATCGACGGCACCGGCGCGCCCGCGCGGCCGGCGGACGTCGCCGTCGAGGGCGACCGGATCGTTGCCGTCGCGCCGCGGCTCGACGGCGCGGCCACCCGTACGATCGACGCCCGCGGGCACGTGGTGGCGCCCGGCTTCATCGACATGCACTCGCACTCCGACCTCTTCTACTTCGGCTGCCCGTCGGCGGAATCGAAGGTCCGGCAGGGCGTGACGACCGAGGTCGTCGGGATGTGCTCGTTCTCACAGGCGCCGTTGCGCGCCGATCAGCGGGAGATCGTGCAGGGCTGGGCGGGCGGCATCGGCGCAAGCCTCGACCTGCGCTGGGAGACCTTCGCGCAGTACCTCGACGCATTGCGCGCGATCCGCCCCTCGGTCAACGTGGCGCAGTTCGTCGGCCACGGTGCCTTGCGCATCGCCGCCCTGGGGTTCGATGCGCGGCCGGCTGGCGCCGACGACCTCAAGGCGATGCAGCGGCTGCTCGGCGAGGCGATGGACGCTGGCGCCTTCGGCTTCTCCACCGGCCTCGTCTACGCGCCCAGCGCCTACTCCGACACCCGCGAGCTGATCGCGCTGGCCAAGGCGATCGCCCCGCGCGGCGGCTACTATTTTTCCCATATCCGCGGCGAGTCCTCGATGCTGCTCGACTCCATCAACGAGGCGATCCGCATCGGCGAGGAAGGGGGCGTGGGCGTCCAGGTCTCGCACGTGAAGGCCTCGGGCCGCGAGAACTGGCCGAAGATCGACGCCGCGCTGCGGCTCTTGGAGACGGCACGTGCGCGCGGCGTGGACGTGTCGGGCGACGTCTATCCGTACAATGCCGGCAGCACGAAGCTCGACAACATGATACCGGCCTGGGCTCACGATGGGGGCACGGCGAGGCTGCTCGAGCGGCTCGCCGACCGTGCGACGCGGCGGCGCATCGTCGAGGAGTGCCTGATCGACGGCGAGCGCTGGGGCACCCTCTCGCAGGGAGGGATCGGCTTCGACCAGGTCTTCATCGCGACCTGCCGGCGGCATGAGCTGGAGGGTCTGAGCCTCGCCCAGATCGCGCGCCAGTCGAGTCTGGCGCCCGCCGAGACGCTGATGAACCTTCTGCTCGAGCAGAAGTGCACGGTCGGCATGGTCAGCTTCTCGCAGAGCATCGAGAACGTGGCGAAGGTGCTGGCGCATCCCGCGCTCATGATCGGCTCCGACTCGATCCCGCTCTACGAGGGGGACGCCGCCCGCTCGGGTAAGCCCCATCCGCGCACCTACGGGACGTTCCCGCGTGTTCTCGGCGAGTACGCCCGCGAGCAGAAGCTCTTCCCGCTCGAGACGGCCGTCCACAAGATGACGGGGATGTGCGCCGCGCGGCTACGCCTGCGCGACCGCGGGCTCGTGCGCGAGGGCTACGCCGCCGACCTCGCGATCTTCGACCCCCGCACCGTCAAGGACGAGTCGACCTTCGCCGATCCTCACCGCTATCCGACGGGGATCCCGTACGTCGTCGTCAACGGCGCCGTCGTCGTGGACGGCGGCCGCATGACGCCGCTCGGCACGGGCCGCGTCCTCACGCCGTGACCGCGCCAAACCGTCCCTAGCATTCGAGGGAGTCACGCCATGAACACCGAACAGCTCTTCATCGCCGGCAGCTGGCGTCCGCCCCTCTCCGGGGCCACCTACGCCACGATCAACCCCGCGACCGAGGAGGCGAGCGCGCAGGTGGGCCGGGGCGACGAGCGCGACGTCGACCTCGCCGTCGCCGCGGCCCGGAAGGCGTTCGACTCGGGACCGTGGCCGCGGTTGAGCGCGGCCGAGCGCGGGCGGATCGTGTGGAAGCTCGGCGACCTGATCATGCAGAACCTCGACGAGATGGCGCGGCTCGAGAGCCTCAACACGGGCAAGACGCTCTTCGACTCGGGAAAGGTCGAGATCCCGTTCGCCGCGGAAGTCTTCCGCTACTACGCCGGCTGGGCCACCAAGATCCACGGCGAGACGCTCGGCCTCCGCGAGAACGCGTTCACCTTCACGCTGCGTCAGCCGCTGGGCGTGATCGGCGCGATCGTGCCCTGGAACTTCCCGTTCCTGCTCTCCTCGTGGAAGATCGCCCCGGCCCTGGCGGCGGGCAACACCGTGGTGCTCAAGCCCGCCTCGCTCACGCCGCTCACCGCGCTCAAGTTCGCGACGCTCACCCAGGAAGCGGGCCTGCCGGAGGGCGTGTTCAACGTCGTCACCGGGCCCGGCGGCCAGGTCGGCATGGCGATGGTGCGCGACCCGCGCGTCGACAAGATCGCCTTCACGGGCTCGACCGAGGTGGGCAAGGGGATCATGCGCGAGGCCGCCGGAACGCTCAAGCGCATCTCGCTCGAGCTCGGCGGCAAGTCTCCGAACATCGTCTTCGCCGACGCCGACATGGAAGCGGCCGTGAAGGGCGCGCTCACCGGCATCTTCTACAACAAGGGCGAGGTCTGCGCCGCCGGCTCCCGTCTCTTCCTCGAGGACAAGATCCACGACGACTTCATGGCGAAGCTCACCGACCGCGTGAAGACCCTCAAGGTCGGTGATCCCATGGACAAGGCGACGCGCATGGGCCCGGTCGTGTCCAAGCAGCAGATGGAGACGGTGCTCGGCTACATCGACGCGGGCAAGAAGGAGGGCGCGCGGGTCGTCGCCGGCGGCGGCCGCGCGAACGTCGGCTCCGGCAAGGGCTACTTCGTCGAGCCGACGATCTTCGACGGCGTCACGAACCGAATGAAGATCGCGCGGGAAGAGATCTTCGGCCCCGTCCTCTCGGTCATCCCGTTCAAGTCGATCGAAGACGGGATCGCCGAGGGCAACGCGACGACCTACGGGCTGGCCGCCGCCGTGTGGACCCGCGACGTCGCCAAGGCGCTCAAGGCGGCGCGCGCGATCCGCGCGGGCACGGTGTGGGTCAACGCCTACAACCTCTTCGATGCGGCGCTGCCCTTCGGCGGCTTCAAGGAATCGGGGTTCGGGCGCGAGCTGGGGTCGGCGGGGCTCGAGCACTACACCGAGACCAAGACTGTTTGGGTTGACCTCTCGTAGTAGTCCCCCCGTCGCGGGCGGCCGAGGGGATGGCGGGGCATCGCGGCGCGGGTGCGTCCGTCGCCGCTTGGAGGGAACGGGTCTCAGCAACCCCTTCCCCGCCATCCCCTCGGCCGCCCGCGACGGGGAGGACGTTGAATGCGGAGGAACCGAGGTGAGGCGTGAGTCGTAGATCCAGAGAGGTGATTGGCGGCGCGATTCTTGGGGTCGTGGCGCTCGCGGTGGCGGTGTCCGCGCCGCGGGCGCAGCACCAGGGGCACGGCGCGGTGGCGCCCGCTGCCACGACGCCCGGCGGGACGCCGCAGGGCGCGGCGGCGCCGCGGAAGGTCACGATGGAGGAGCTGCATCGGCAGGGCGGCGTGCCGCGCGGCTGGAAGTTCGCGCTCCCGGCCGGCGATCCGGTCAGGGGGAAGCAGCTCTTCGCCGATCTCGAGTGCTACAAATGCCACGCGATCCAGGGCGAGAGCGTCCCGGCGGCAGGCGGTGACGCGAAGAACGTCGGCCCGGAGCTGACGGGCATGGGCGGCATGCACCCCGCGGAATATTTCGCCGAGTCGATCCTGTCGCCGAATGCCGTGATCCTGGACGGCCCCGGCTACACCGGTCCGGACGGCAAATCGATCATGCCGAGCTACGCCGACAGTCTGAGCGTCAACCAGCTCGTCGATCTCGTCGCGTTCCTCAAAGGGCTCACGAGCGGCGGGCACGGCCACGGCGCGCCGCCCGTGGAGAAGACGGCCGGCGAGTATGCGATCCGGCTCGAGTACCGGAGTGGCGACGGCCACGGCGACCACGGCGCGCATAGCGGCCGCGCTGGCCACGCGGCGCCGGCCGCACCCGGCCATCTGATGGTCTTCGTCAGCGACCGCGTGAGCGGCGAGCCGGTCCCGTATCTTCCCCTGACGGCGACGATTCGCGCCCCGGGCAAGCCCGCGCGCGCGGTGAAGCTCTCACCGATGGTCGGCGGCCAGGGCTTCCACTACGGCACCACCGTGACGTTGCCGGAAGGCGCGCACACGATCACCCTGACGATCGGCCCTGCGGCCATGCAGGTGATGGCGTCTGCCAAGGACCGCTTCACCAAGCCGGTGACCGTCGTCTTCGAGCGGCCGGCCGGGACGT
>QHSR01000140.1 GCA_003221635.1 Candidatus Rokuibacteriota bacterium
AAGGGAATCCTCTACCGTCTACCAGCAGAAGCCCCTAAAGTTCCGGAAAGCCAACGTTGCGAAAACTAAGGCTTTTACGCGGGAATAGTCGGGAATAGGAAATTTCGCCGGATGCGCGGAGCCGAACTTCCGTTCCCCGTCCGAATACCCAGCGGCTGTATCCGGGGTGCGTCGACCAGTCCCGGTGCGGCTTGGAGGGGCAGGAACTTTCGAGAAGGGGCGTTTATGTCTCTTACGCTCTCCGTGTCGGGTCCCAGCCTGCACGGGCGCGCGAGAGCTGGACGTGCCGCCCGGGAACTATTCCGTCAGCGTCCTCGGTGTGGGGCAGGGTGAGCGCGGTGGCGCCGCCTTCCGCGCGGAGCAGATCACCCTGTTGGGCGAGAAGGACTGGCGCTTTCGCGCGTGGGTCGATCGCCTGGGCCTCGTCGGCCTCATTCCGTTCATCGCGGCCTTCATCGTCAACTTCATCTACCGCGTCAGCATCGTTTCGCTGGTGGCGGTGGCCATCGGACTCGGCGTGCTTCTGCCTCGCTTCTGGATCAGTCGATCGCGCCGCTATCGTGAAATCGAGCGGCGCCTTCACGAGCACGAGGCGTCATTCCCCCACTTCGTGCTCGATCTGCGCCGGGTTGAGAGCGTGGCCGGTCTGGTCGGAGGTCACTTCGTCGTTTAACCGGCGGGGCTCACTCCACCGGCGCGAGCGCGGCCCCGCCCAACGCATGGCGCCTCGCAGGCGCGAATGACGACCTACTGCAACGTCAGTAGCATCAGGACCGCGCCCTCTCCCCGCTCCAGCGACTCGAGCGCCTTGCCGAGCATCGTCCCCGGCCTGACCTCTCGAGGGGCCGAGCGCATGGCGTGGCCAGGAATCGCACTCGCCACGAGGAGGTCGCCCGGGGCGACCGGCGCCACGACCTTCACGCGGATGCGGCCGCTGTGGGCGACCTTGATCTTGTCCGTCCCTTGGTCGCCAAGAAGGACCCCGGGCCGATCAGACACGACGCCGATCACGCGCGTGTCGTAGGCCGTGTCGCTGGCGGCCACGCGGTTCGAACCCTGGGCGACGACCACCGTCCCCGCCGGCAACGCTGGCCCCGGAACCCACTCTGCCACGTCCTGGTATTTCGCTGAGATGTTGCCGTCGACTTGCACCGACCCCGGGAAGTAGGCGCCGGTGCCTTGAAGAGCCAGCGCCAGGGCGCTAATGCTGGTCCACACCTCCAGCCCCGTGGCGGTCGATCGGAGGGTCCCGCCGTCGATGCCCACGCGCGTGAAGGAGAGCCCCGAGGTGTTGCTTCCGTCGACCCGGATCCTGGTATCGGCGTCCCCGCGGACATCTAGGCGCGCGAGAGGCGGAATGGTGCCGCCGATGGCCACCCGCCCGCTGAAGATCTGCGTCGCATTCTTAACGATTGCGGCGAGGGCCAAGGTCGGGAGCGCCACGAGGCCGAGAACCATGATGATGAGCGTCCTGCGTCTGCTTGACATGGTGTCCCCCTTCTGATGAAGACCACCATTGATCCCGGGAGGCCCTGCGCCCTCCTTCGGTAGCTCGGCTGTCAAGCGTCACGCTTGACCCGTGGCTTTGCGGCCCCGCCTCACGACGGGTGTGCTCTTGTCGGGAGAGGTCTTCTCGATGTGGCGGTTAGTGCAGAGATGGTGCCACCGAGTGGTTCCGACGGGTCAGGGCGAGCTAGATCCCGAAATTCCCTGGCCCTCGAGCGTCGAGTCCAAGCAGGTCAGGGTTCCCGAGCGGAACCAGCGTGTGCCATTCGGGACAACGCTCGACGGCGATAGCCGTGAATTTTGACGTCGCAGCTTTGAGAAACGCGGTCCCGAGCCGACCACTTAGGCTGACGCGCGCTTCACCGACGGCTCGCGGGGGAGCCCTTCAGCAGCCAGTCGATGACGGCGCGGCGTAGCGCCAGGGCGGCGGCAGCGGGCCCACTCCGTCCGGAGCGAGATCACGCCGAGGAAGTTCCAGTCCCGGCCGTGGCGGCGATAGAGGTCGAGGAAGAGCGGGTTGTTGGCCACGGTCCAGGACATCGCGAAGGTCTCTTACGCTCTATCGTTCACCGTCTTGAGGATCTCGATGACCTTGCCGAGGACGACGAGCCCCTCGGGCTTCACTTCCGCTTTACCCGAATCGAAGAGGATCGCTTCGACCATGTTGACGGTGAGCTTGCCCTTCAGCTCCGACATGGTCACCTGCCCCTTGTCGATCTCACCTTTCATCGTCGCGACAAGCTGCTACGCAACTCCAAGAAGCGATGAAGTTGTGGAAGCGATTCTCAAGGTCGAGAATGCCGAATGGGCATGCCTCACCTTCGAAGGTGTCATCTGGCCGTCAGTCGATCGCTCTACTCGAAATCCTGATCGCACCCCGCGCGGCCGCTCGGTGCTCCACGATTTCCTGATACTGGGGCGCCTCGACCGACGCGGTCGCTGCCTGGCACCCACCGTGCACCTATAGCCGAGAGAAGAGACCTACAGGGCCAGGGTGGTCCTCGGTCTCTGGCAAGCCAGAACGTCAAACGAAGGAGACGATCAGAAATGGTTCAGGCGAAAAAGGCGTTCGTCGTCTCGCTCCTGGCGGTCGTCGGTATGCTGTGGGCCGCGCCGACCGTCCACGCTCAGAACGTGGCGTCCCAGAAAGCGTCCTTCAGCTCCGGCACGGCCGAGATCCTCAACCCGAATGGCGGCGTCGTGCTCTCCGGGTACATGAAGACGTCAAGCGTCGGCGACTTGCTGATCGGGTTCTCGATGGAGTGCGCACTGTGGACCTCGACAAGCACCACGGCCACGAGGGGTGGCGGCAAGACTACCTCCTCGGCCAGGGCTGCCGTGAATGTCACCGCCTACGTCGACGGTGTGGCAGCCGAACCCGGGCAGGTCGTATACTGCGACCGCCTGCAGACCGTGAGTCTTCAATTTTCTTCGCTCACGGTGGAGATCACGGATTCAATCACGCTGGACCTATTCCTCAAAACCAAGAATGCGAATCATTTCAACTTCTACCGGAACAATGTTGGCAGCGGGGTGCATTACGTTGAGATCAAAGTGGACAGCATTGTGAGCTCAGACCCCAATGCGCCGGTGGACCCCGGCACACGAGCAGTGGCCGGCAAGCGCTCCTTGGTGATCGAAGAGTACAACAACCCGTAGGCGCGGCGGCCGGTGTCGAGCGCCGCCCCAACCGGCGGCGCTCGATCCTCCCGGTCTCGAGGCACCACCTTCATCCTCGTCAAAGAACCCTACTGACTGAGATTCAGATCACGCCCTCTTCATCGAGGGCCTAGCTCTCCGGGAAGACATCCCGTGCAACTCGCCGTCCACGTAGTGGTTGCCTAGGAACACATCGGGGATTCTCCGACGTCGCCGTGCTGTTTACTTCCAGAGGTCGTCGACCCGGTCGAAGGCGAAGCCCATGACTTCGTCAGATAGTCGGAAGGCGGACGGCGAAGCCTCAGCACGTCAGCCGGTTCGGGATGCCTACGCAGGTGGTGGACGGCGGCTTGACTTCCCCGTCGGGGAGCGCGATCTTCTCGCGGCAGCCGATCTTTCCCGAGACCTCCTGATCGGAGCGCGATGATGGACGAAAGGTCGACGCCCGATCCCGTGGCCGCAGGACGGCCCGATCCCCCCGGCGGCGGCTCTGCGGCCGACCTGCCGTGGTGGTACCGCGACCTGCGCCAGCCGGACCCGCCCGTTCCCCGCGATCGCCGCCGGTGGACTCGACGTGAACGCACGATCGACGCCCTTGCATGTCTCGCGGTGTCGACGCTCTGCTTCAGCCGGGCGCGCAGCGAGACGCTGTTCATCGACGACTGGGACTTCTACAACCGGATGCCGCTCGGCGCGCCGATGCTCGTGGCGCTCGTGTTGAACATCGTCGG
>QHSR01000141.1 GCA_003221635.1 Candidatus Rokuibacteriota bacterium
GAGCCGGTCAAGCTCAGCTGGTCGATGACGAGATCGCTGTCAGCGAGGCCGCGCTCGCCGAGGCGGCTCTGCACGGTCTCCCGAAACGGCAGAAAGCTCGCGCGGAGCTGATAGGCGTCCGGTCCCAGGCGAAGGTCCAGGCTGGCGGGCTGGAACTGCCGCTCCTCGATGCCTCCCGGCGCGGCGACCCAGCCGTCGCGGGCCGCGACGCGCAACTCGCGATCCGAGAGGACGCCCTCGTTCATGCTCGACCCAGTTAGCACCGCGTGCTCGGGCCCGTCAAGGCGTACGACGAGAACGATCGTGGCCCGTGAGGAGACCGGAATGGCCCTAGAGTAGCCGGCTCGTGGCGCCCGCGGAGTCGACGTCGAACACCCGCGCCGTGCCGTGGATGCCTGCCTTCCGCAGGGCGGCCTCCATGGCCCGGGCGACCGCGCCGCCGTCACCGGCGACCACGGCGAGCAACGAGGGGCCGGCGCCACTGAGCACGCAGCCGAGTGCCCCGGCCGCTCGGGCGGCCGCGGCGACCTCGGGCATCCAGGGGAAGAGCTTCAGGCGATAGGGCTGGTGCAGCCGGTCCTCGAGCGCCGTCCTGAGCGCCGCCGGCCGCGCGGCCTGGAGGCTCGCCAGCAGCAGCGCGACGCGCTGGACGTTGAAGACGGCGTCCTCGCGTGGCACCGACCGCGGCAGAAGCGCCCGCGCATCGGCGGTGGCATTCGTGACTTCGGGAACCAGCACCACCCACGCGAGGCTCGCCGTAACGGGCAGAGAGACGGCTGTGACTCCTTCGGGGGTGGCGCAGGAGACCGTTAAGCCTCCGAAGATCGTCGCCGCGACATTGTCAGGATGGCCCTCGGCGCGCGCCGCGAGACCCAGCAATGTGTCCTTCGACAAGGGCGCGCCGAGGAGCGCGTTGCCCGCGATCAGGCCGCCGACCCACGCAGCGGCGCTCGAGCCGAGACCGCGCGCCGCAGGGATGCGGTTCACGCACGCGAGCGCGCACCCTTCGAACGGCCGCCCCGCGGCTTCGTAGGCGAGCCGGACGCCCCGGGCGACCATGTTGTCCCCGTCCCTGGGGAGACGATCCGCCCCCTCGCCCTCGATCCTCACGGTCACGCCCTGTCCTTCCTCGGCGATGACCTCGTTGTGCAGAGCGAGCGCCAGGCCCAGCGCGTCGAAGCCAGGGCCGAGGTTCGCGGAGGTAGCGGGAACGCGGACGTGAACGCGCACCCGGTTACAGCCGCTTGAGCAGCCAGTCCGGGGTGAGCGAGATCGCCCAGGCGTTCAGGACGACGTAGTAGTTCGTGAAGACGAGGACTCCGACGACCACGAGGACGACTCCCGCCGCGCGCTCGACCACGGGGATGAACGGGCGATAGCGCTTGAAGAACGCCAGGAAGGGGCCGAGCGCCGCGGCCGAGATCAGGAACGGCAGCCCGAGCCCCGCCGAATAGGCCACCAGGAGGCCGACGCCGCGCTGCACCGTCTCCGCCGTGCCGGCGAGCGAGAGGATGGCGCCGAGGATCGGGCCCACGCACGGCGTCCAGCCGATGGCGAACGTGATGCCCACCGCGAGCGAGCCCAGATAGCCGGCGGGCTTCTCTCGGAGCTGCCACTGCTGCGTGCGCGCAAAGAACCCGATCTTCAGAAGTCCGACGATATAGAGTCCGAAGACCACGATGAGGGCCCCGCCGATGCGGCGGATCCACTCGCGGTAGTCGAGCAGGAACTGCCCGGCGGCGCTGAACGACGCGCCGAGCGCAACGAAGACGAGCGAGAATCCCAGGACGAACGCCACCGCATGGATCAGCACCCGCCGCCGCGCCGCCAGCGAAAGATCCGTGGTGAGGTCGGCGACGGACATGCCGGTGATGAACGACACGTACGAGGGAAAGAGCGGTAGCACGCAGGGCGACAGGAACGAGAAGAGCCCCGCGCTGAACGCGACCGCGACGCCGAGCGACTCGCCCGTCACGGCCCGAGCATCCCCTCGACGAGCGCGTGGGCGGCGCGGTTGTCCCACGGGCGCGGGCCGAGCGCCAGCGCCGTCATGTACCCATTGCGGTCGATGAGGAAGCTCGAGGGCAGCGCGCGGACGCCGTAGGTGTTGGCGAGCTCCATCTTCGCATCGAGCGCCACCGGGAACGTCAGCTTGTGGTGCTCGAGGAACGGTCGCACGAGCGACGCGTCGGTGTCGACCGAGACGGCGAGCAGCACGAACCCTCGCTCCCGGTGCCGGCGATAGAGCCGCTCCATGGCCGGCATCTCCTCGCGGCATGGCGGGCACCACGTCGCCCAGAAGTTGATCATGACCGCCTTCCCGCGCTGCGCCCTGAGTTTGAGCGTCTCTCCACCCACGAGCGCCACGGTGAAATCCTCGGCCCGCTTCGCCCGCGCCGGCCGGATGAGATCGAGCTCGCGCACCCCCTCGTCGAGCGCGAGCCCCTGGCCGGCGTGCGGGCCGGCCGTCGCGGCGCTGCTCGCGTCCTCGGCGGGCGGTGCCGCGGTGCCGGCCGACGTCGACGCTGCGGCCGGGGCGTCCGCCACCGGCCGCAGCGCGGCGAAGAGACCCACGCCGGCGACCGCGGCCGCGCCGATCGCCACCGCGGTCAGCGCCAGCTTGCGCCGCACGTTCGCCCCCGTATCGTCGACGCGGTCACGTCGAAACCACGCAAAAGTATACCCCTACATTCGCTCGGCGATTCGTCCACACTTGCTATAGTAATCGGACTCGGATGACCTCCACGCGTTCCCAGGGACCACCCAGATCGATTCCCTTCGGAGGACTGTATGGACGAGCGTGAGCTGAGGACGCTGATCGACGAGGTGAAGGGCGGCCGCCTGAGCCGCCGGCGCTTCGTCCAGACGATGGTCGGGCTCGGTCTGACGGCCCCCCTGGCCGCGCAAATGCTGGCGTCGGCCGGCACGGCGCAGGCGCAGACCAAGTGGAGCGTCAATCCCACGAAACGGGGCGGTGGCGGCCTGGTCAAGACGCTCTGGTGGCAGGCGCCGACGCTCCTGAACCCGCACTTCGCCAACGGCACCAAGGACCAGGACGCCTCGCGCGTCTTCTACGAACCCCTGGCGTCCTACGATCCGGACGGTAACGTGGTTCCCGTACTTGCGGCGGAGGCGCCCAGCCTGCAAAACGGGCAGGTCGAACGTCGTCTGGCACGACGGCAAGCCCTTCACGGCCGACGACGTGGTGTTCAACTGGGAATACGTGATGGACCCGGGCACGGCCGCCGTCACCAGCGGCCAGTACCGGGACATCGTGCGGATCGACAAGCTCGACGGTCACACGGTGAAGATCGTCTTCAAGACGCCGACGCCCTTCTGGTCTGCGGCCTTCTGCGGTCCGACGGGAATGATCATTCCCAAGCACCTCTTCCAGGCCTACAAGGGCGACAAGTCACGCGAGGCACCGACCAACCTCAAGCCCGTCGGCACCGGGCCGTTCCGTTTCGTGGATTTCAAGCCGGGTGACATCGTGCGCGGTGAGCTCAACCCGACGTACCACGTGTCCAACCGGCCGTTCTTCGACACCTTCGAGCTCAAGGGCGGCGGCGACGCTCCCTCGGCCGCGCGGGCGGTCATCCAGACCGCCGAGTTCGACTACGCCTGGAACATGCAGGTCGAGGACGACATCCTCCTGCGGCTCGAGCAGGGCGGCAAGGGGCGCGTCGACATCGTCCTGGGCGGCAACATCGAGCACATCCAGCTCAACAACACCGATCCGTGGGTGGAGGTGGACGGCGAGCGTTCCTCGATCAAGTCCAAGCACCCGATGCTGAGCGATCCGGCCGTGCGACAGGCCCTGAATGTCCTGGTCGACCGGGGCTCTGTCCAGGAGCAGATCTATGGACGCACCGGCATCGCCACCGCGAACTTCCTCAACGCGCCCTCACGGTTCGTCTCCAAGAACACGAAGTGGGAGTTCAACGTCGACAGGGCGAACCAGATCCTCGAGGCCGCCGGCTGGAAGCGCGGCGCCGACGGCATCCGCGCCAAGGACGGCAAAAAGCTGAAATTCCTCTACCAGACCTCCATCAACGCCCCGCGCCAGAAGACGCAAGCGATCGTCAAGCAGGCATGCGCCAAGGCCGGCATCGAGCTCGAGCTGAAGTCGATCACCGCGAATGTGTTCTTCTCGTCGGATCCGGCGAACCCCGACACCTTCCCGCACTTCTCCTCCGATCTCCAGATGTTCACGACGACCATGACCCAGCCCGATCCGCAGCGCTTCATGGACCAGTTCCTCAGCTGGGAAGTCGCGTCCCGGGAGAACAAATGGACGGGCCGGAACCCCACGCGCTGGCGCAACGAGGAGTACGATCGGACGTGGAAGGCGGCCGAGGCCGAGATGGACCCGACCAAGCGCGCGGTCCACTTCGTCAAGATGAACGACCTCCTGATCCAGAACGTCGCGGTTATTCCCGTGGTGTTCCGCCCGCGCGTGGCCGCGATCTCCAAGGCGATGCGCGACGTGGCCCAGAGCGGATGGGACAGCGACTTCTGGGCGCTCGCGTACTGGTCGAAGCAGGCATAGCACGCCGCCGGCGGCCCCCGCAGGCTCGCCGAGCCTGCTCGGGCCGCCGCGGCTCACGCGAATGTCGAAGTACCTGCTCCGTCGCACGCTGATCTCGATCCCGGTCCTCGTCGGGATCAGCGCCGTCCTGTTCACGATCCTCGCGCTGGCCCCCGGCGATCCCTTCGAGGAGCTGGCGACGAACCCGAACGTCCCGGCCGAGGTGCGCATGAATCTCCGTGCGAAGTTCGGCCTCGACGATCCCCTTCCCCTCCGCTACGCGCGCTGGGCGGTGTCGATGGCCCGCGGTGACTGGGGCTTCTCGTTCGTGAGTCGCGTCGACGTCGACACGCTGATCGTCCAGAGGCTGCCCGCGACGCTCGCCGTCCTCGGCTCGGCGCTGTTCCTCGCGATTCTCATCGCCGTTCCGATCGGCACCTATTCGGCCCTCCGCCCCTATTCGATGTTCGATCAGGCGGCGACGACGCTGGCGTTCATCGGGTTCTCGCTGCCGACGTTCTTCACGGGCCTCCTGTTCATCCTGTTGTTCAGCATCCAGCTCGACTGGCCTGGGCCTGTTCCAGGCGGCCTCGATGACGCGCTTCATGCGCGCCGCCGTGCTCGACGTCATCCGGCTCGACTACGTGAACACCGCGCGCGCGAAGGGACTGTCCGAGAGGGCGACCCTCGTCAAGCACGTCGTCAGGAACGCGCTGATCCCGGTCGTGACGCTCGTCGCGCTCCAGATCCCGAACATCTTCGGTGGCGCCATCGTCACGGAGCAGATCTTCCGCGTGCCCGGGATCGGCTCGCTCTTGATCGCCTCGATCCTCGCCAACGACACGCCGGTGGTCATGGCGGTGACGTTCATCTTCTCGTGCCTGGTCGTGGTCTCGAACCTGGCGGCCGACCTCCTGTACGGATGGCTCGACCCGCGGATTTCCTACCGATGACGCGACAATATGTGACGCGACGATAATGGTCGCCCGAGTCGCTTCCAGCGCGGTCGGCGACAAGCTCGCGGTGGCGGCGGCGGAGCCCCGGTCGTCCCTGTGGCGGGAAACCAGCCGTCGCTTCCGGCGCCATCGTCTTGCCATGGTCGGCACCGTGATCCTGCTGGCGATGGTGATCGCCGTGCTGGGAGGCCCGCTCGTCTGGCGCCTCCCGATCAACGAGATCGACTTCAAGGCGAAGCTCAAGACCCCGACGTGGAGCCACCCGCTCGGCACCGACGACCTGGGCCAGGACCTCCTGGCCCGCATGCTCTACGGTGGCCGGATCTCGCTCGCGGTCGGCATCGCCGCGATGCTGATCGCGATCTCCATCGGGACCGCCATCGGCGCGAGCTCCGGCTACCTGGGCGGCGGGGTCGACCACGCGCTGATGCGGATCACCGACATGTTCCTGTCGCTCCCCGGGCTGCCCCTGCTGCTGCTGATCGTCTACCTCTTCCGCGACACGCTTCGAAAGACGCTCGGTCCCGAGGTCGGCGTGTTCATCCTGATCGTCGCGGTGATCGGCGGCCTGCGCTGGATGCCCGTCGCCCGGCTCGTGCGCGCGCAGTTCTTGTCGTTGCGCGAGAAGGAATTCGTGGAATCGGCGCGCAGCCTGGGTGCCGCGCCGCTCCGACAGGTGGTCCGTCATATCCTGCCGAACTCGATGGGCCCGGTCATCGTGGCCGGCACCATCGATGTCGCCGCGGCGATCATCGCCGAGTCCACGTTGTCCTTCCTCGGACTCGGGTTCCCCCCGGACATCCCGACATGGGGCCGGATCCTGTTCGACGCGAAAGACAACCTCGACTTCGCGCCCCACTGGGCCCTCTTTCCGGGGACGGCGATCTTCCTGACCGTGCTCTCCATCAACTACATCGGCGACGGTCTCCGCGACGCCCTCGATCCGCGGAAAGTGCTCGGCAAGTAAGCAGCCGGCGGGGGCCCGCGGTGAAATGACCGCCGAAGATCGCCGCTACGCCTCGATCGTCCGGTCGGTCAGAGCCTGCCTCACGGCCTTCTCGAGCTGGTCGATCTGGAGTGGCTTCCGGAGCAGGGTGAACCCGAGCCGCCGACCCTGGCTGTCCAGCTCGGCTCCCGACCCAGTCAACATGATCACGCCGACCGTCGCGTCCTTGTTTCGAACGTTTTCGATCAACTCCAGCCCCGAGCACCCGGGCATGACGTAATCTGTGAGGACGAGGTCATAGCTCTTCTGCTTGAAGAGCATCAACCCCTCGGTCCCGGTCGCCGCGACGTCGGCCTCACAGCCCCAGACCCTCAGTAACTCCGACAGGAGCCCCCGGACGTGTCGCTCGTCGTCGACGACCAGAACGCGCGGTGGGTTGAGCAAGGCAACAGCACGGTACGGCGTCGAGTGCGACGAGATCAACGACGAACATCGCCGCACCGAATGCGCAATTCGTGAGGACCGACGCCGCGAGCCCGCGCCGGACCGTCGACATCAGACGCCGGCACACGTGCGAGCCGATTTTTGCTCATGGCACACGGGATGACGGCTGCGCGGACGCGCTACACGGGACAATTTTGATTTTGTGCATTCCTGGGGATAAGTGGATAAGCCGCGGCTACCGCGCCGCCTCGGTGATGCGGCCGTCGGTGGCCGGCGCGATCTCGCCCCGCACTGCGATCGCGTCGAGGAGAAGCTGGGCGACTTGCGGCCCGCTCGCTCCCCCGATGATGACGGCGGCCCGTGCGAAGGCGGTGAAACCGTCCCCGCCCCGGACCAGGTAGCTCGGCACCGCAACCGTGTAGGCGGCCTCGTCGGCGAGCGGTCGGTCTCCGATGGTGGCGTCGACGATCCGGCGGCCCCCCGGCAGCCGTCGATCCCACACGAGCCGCACCCCGGAGAGCTGGAGGAAGCCGCCGCCCTCGCGGTCGGCCTGGGTGAGCCCGTGTTCGAGCGCCATCCGGAGATCGCGTCCACGCATCTCGAGCTTCAGCACCACATCGGTGAAGGGCAAGAGACTGTGGACGTCGCGCTTGGTCAGCGGTCCCGGTGGCACCGCCCGGTTGGTGCGAATCGCGCCACCGTTCACGACGGCGACGTCGCTCCCGAGCCGCTCCCGTATGACGTCGGCCACGAAGTCGCCCAGGTTGGTCTCCTGGGTCCGCACCTTGCCGGTGCGAGCCTCGAGCGGCACCGCGGTACGGCCAACGACGACGTCCAGCTCGCGGTCGAGCCGCTGGGCGTACTCGCGGACCAGCGCCTCGACGGTGGGGTCGGGCGGCACCCGACGGCTGACCTCACGAAAGCGCCAGGATCGTTCGACCAGTCGCCCGTCGCGAGTGAGCCACAGATCGACCTGGACGAGGTAGCGAGCGTCCGACCCCGATTTGGTGATCAGCGTTTTGCCTTCCTCGGCGACCAGCGGATCGTGCTCGTGCCCACCCAGGATCACGTCGACGCCGGCGGCCGCGGCGAGCGCCTTGTCCTCGGACATCTCCATGTGCGTGACCGCGACCACCAGGTCGGCGCCCCGCGCTCGGAGGCGCGCGGCCACGTCCTTGCCGAGCGCAACCGGCTGTCCGAACACGACGTCCGACCCGGGCCGTGAGGTGTGCGCGGTATCGGGAGTGGTGAGGCCGAAGAGCCCGACCCGGACGCCGCCGAGCGTGAGGAGCACGTCCGGCGACGCGCCGCCGAACGCGCGGCCCGAGCGTCGGTCGACGACGTTGGCCGAGAGCCAGCGGAACTTCGACTCGTTCATGCGCTCGACGAGGACCGAGGGTCCGAAGTCGAACTCGTGGTTGCCGAACGTCGCGAAGTCCAGGCCGATCGCGTTGAGCGCCGCGATCATCTGCGCGCCCTGGAGGAACGTGGACTCGACCGAGGGGGAAAGCGTGTCGCCGGCGAGGACGAAGACCGAGTTCGGACTTTCCCGCCTGAGATCGCGGACGAGCGTCGCCAGCCGAGCCATCCCGCCACGCCGTCCGCCATCCACCGGCTCGAGGACGTAGTGATCGTTGATCTGCAACAGTGTCAATCGAACGAGGTCGGCGCCGGCGGCCCGTTCGCCCGGCGTCGCGCACGCGCCGAGCACGACCACGACGAGGAGGACGAGCGCGGCGCGCGTGAATGGACGCGTCATCCGGTGGTCGCGGTCCGGGACGCGCCGCCGGCGTCGACGACGAGGGGCGTCAGGAACTCGATCGCGCGCCGCTCCACCCAGGAGTGGACGCGCCACGGCCATCGCCCCTGGATGAACCCCGCGTGCCCGCCACGCGGCACGAACTCGGCGCGGACCGATGGCGGCAGCAGCGCCGGGTCCGGCAGCGCCTCGCGGGGAACGATCGGGTCGTCGAGCGCGCTCACGAGCAAGGTCGGCCGGCGGATGCGCGGAGGTCCGCGCGCGGAGTGCCTGCGGCAGGTCCACCACGCGACGCAGGTCGGGATCGCGGTCCGACTTCCTGCGCAGCTTGGCTCGCATCGTACCGAGGAAGTTCGCCGTGTAGACCCATCGGCAGAAGCCGCGGTCGAGCGCGCGAGCGCACGGCGCGAGGTCGAAGGGGACCGAGATCGCGACAGCCCCGGCGAGCGCTGCCGGCACCGCGGCCTCCCGCTCGCCCAGCCACTTGAGCAAGACGTTGCCGCCGAGCGAGACACCGACGGCGCCGAGCCGCACGTTGCGTTCCCGCCCGACGAGCAGACGGACGACCTCGTCGAGGTCGTCGGTGTGACCGGAGTGGTAGAACTTGGGGAGCCGGTTCAGCTCCCCGCTGCACGATCGGAAGTTCAGCGTGACGGCGCGCCAGCCGCGGGCGAGCGCCTGGTGCGTGAGACCGACAACGTAGTGCGACCGCGACGAGCCCTCGAGACCGTGGAGAACCAGGAGCAACGGCGCCTCTGGCGGCGCCGCCGCGGCCCAGTCGAGATCGACGAAATCACCATCGCGCGTGACGACCCGCTCCCGCCGCCACCGAACGCGGCCGCGGCGGAAGAGCGGGCCCCAGACGGTCTGGACGTGCGCGTTCCGGCACCACCAGGGAGGCCGGAACGCGGACTCTATGCCTGGCCCTGCAGGATCAGCTTGACGACTTCCGGCGCGATCTCACGGGCGCGCCGATCGAGCTCCTCCTCGGTGAGGTTGGCGATCGGATGCGCCATCATCAGGAACTTGTAGGTCGGCACGCCCCATTGCTCGGCCATGGCCCGCGCCGTCTTCTCGAACACGTCCGTCACAATCGACGCCGAGGGGACCGCGTTCTTCTCCAGCACGATTCCGTCGAGCACACTGCCCGACGAGCAGGACCCTCAGTCTCCGACGCCGGCGACGATCGCGTCGCAGGTCTTCTGGATCTCCCGGATGATCTCCTCGTGCGCCGGGACCGACGCGTTGTGCTTGCGGAACATGCGCGTCTCGGCGACGCCGTACTCCGACTTGAGGATCGCGCCGATCTTCTCCAGGAGCCGGTCGGAGTTGAACTTCGTGTTGTCGATCAGGCCGACGCGCTTGCCTTCGAGCGTCGCCGGCCGGTCCACGTACGCGATGGCCCGCGTCGTGACCTCTGCGGTGGGATCGAGAAGCTCCATCATCGTGAAACCTCCTTGGTCCAGAACCTCAAATCGAGCCCATCACGCCACAAAAAAGGGCCGTCCGCAAGTGTTTGAAAAGCCGATCACGTTCACGGGGTGCGGGTAGCAGGTGCTATCCTCGGTGCAATGGACCCGAGGAGACGCCGATCGGCCATCGGCGCTCGCGAGAGCGCGGATCGCGCCGCGCACTACCTGGCAGGCGACCCGTGCGTCCAGCTCGTCTACCGATTCGGATCTGCGACCCAACGGGATCGGGCCACGGTGCGGGACGTCGACCGCGCGATCCTGACCGATCCGCCTCTGACGCTCGAGGACCTCACGAAGCGACAGGCGGACGTCAACTCGGTGACGGGTGCTCCCATCGACCTCGTCTCACTGAACGACGCCTCGATCGTGCTCGCGCACGAGATCGTCGAGAGTGGCGTGTGCCTCTATGCGCGGACGGCCGACGCTGAACCCGAGTTCGTCACGCGTGCTCGCGCCAGATACTGGGACTTTCGTCCATACCGCGACGAGCAATGGCGGCTGGCGGGCGAGCGTCTCGCCGAGCGCCAACATGTTCTTAGGCGCGAAGCGGTCCGCGAGCGCCTCTTGCGGCTCGAGGAGGTCATCTCGCGCCTCGAGGAGCTCCGTCGGCTCGACGCCCGCACGCTGCGCGAGGGCTTCCGCGAGGTGTGGGCCGTGGAGCGCGGCCTCCAGCTCGGCGCCGAGATCGTCCTCGACGTCGGCAACCACATCCTGAGCGCGCACTTCGGCGTCAGCGCCCAGGACTACGAAGACATCATCGCCAAGCTCGGGGCCCACAGCGTGATCGGCGTCTCGCTTCGGGAGGAGCTCAAGGGGCTCGGCGGCTTCCGCAACGTCCTCGTGCACGGCTACCTTCGCGTCGACCTAGACCGCGTGGCCCACTTCCTTCAAGTAAGTCCGTCGCGCTTCAGTGAGTTCGCCCGGGCCGTCCGGGCGTGGCTCGAGAAGACGGCGGGGTGAGACGGTCAAACCTAGGAGTGGGCGGAGGAGGCTGAGCGGCGCGATGCCGACTGGGAGTTCACGTTCCATGCGTTCGCGGGATTGTTAGCGTTGGTCGTCGCCGACC
>QHSR01000142.1 GCA_003221635.1 Candidatus Rokuibacteriota bacterium
CGAAGCGCCACAGTATCGAGGCCGTCAGATTTCCGGGCGTCGTGACCCGAGTGGGAATCTCGGCACAGGACTGCGCCTGATCTGAAGGACTGCCCGCCGGCAGACGCTATGGCAGCCGCGCCATGGTGTCGACGCCATACCTCTTGCAGCGGTTTCACTCGCTCGCACCGCCACTTGCTCAGCGTGCCGAAGGCTTCGCGGTTCGCTCGGGTTAGATCGGAGCCGCGACCGCCAGCAGGACGCGTCCGCGAGAGCGGAGAGTAGGCGGCACAAAGGCCTCTTCTCGGCCCCGCCATCTCCTGTCGCGCGATCAGGCAGCGGCGGGGCGCTTCCAGCCGAGCCAGTCGACCACGGCTCCGCCCATCACCCGCTCGAGGTCGCGGCCCTTCAGCCACGGCAACTCCTCGGTGAACATCGTCACGCATTGCCGATATGAGCACGGCATGCGGGTGATGTCGGTGCCCCAGAACGAGCGCCCGGGGCCGAAGGCCTCGAAGATCTGGCGCAGATACCCGTGGATGTTCTTGTACGGGTAGGGCTGGCTCGAGTAGCTGGGAGCGCCCGACATCTTGACCCCGACATTGGGGTATTTGGCGAGCGCCAGCATGTCCGGAAGGTCGGCAAAGGCCGCGGCGTCGGTGACTCCGCTGCCGCCGCCGCTGCGCCCGAGGTGATCGATGTGCAGCTTCAGCCGGGGATGCTGCTCGGCGATCTTAGCCAGCGCCGCCATGTCCCCGCCGGCCAGGAGCCCGATGGGCAGGACGGCCCTCTGGCAAGCCCCCCAGAACCAGTCGAGCGAGCCATCGGTCCACCAGGCCTTCTGACGCGGCTGGTTGAAGGTGAACCGAAACCCGAGCATGCCCGGCCGCTCGCGCCAATGGGCGACGATGCTCTCGCGATCCGGGCTTTCGAGGTCGAAATGGCCGAGGATGCAGAATTTGCCGGGGTGACGGCGCGCCGCCTCGACGGCGAGAACGTTGACCGCCTCGCCGAGCGAGCTGGGCGGATGGATCACCGCGCAATCGACCCCGGCCGAGGCCATCTCGGCCAGCGCATCATCGACCGAGAAGGTCGGGATCTGGCGATGCTGCGGGCTCATCTTGCCGTTCTGCCAGAGGTGGATCTGGGAATCGACGATCAGCATGGCGTCCTCCTTCGCGGCACAGCTTACCTCAACGCGACTATACTATGGCGGCTCAGCATCCAATCCTCAGGAGGAGATCGTGACCAAGATCCTCACGCCCCCCCAGCCCGCCCCCGTCATGGAAATCGCGCGCGAGCTGCTCCCGCCCGGCATGGAGCTGGTCGTCGCCGATCCAGGTAAGCCCGAGTTCTACGATGCGGCCGTCGACGCCGAGTACTACCTGGGCTCGCCGCGCAGCGGCATCGGCAACGAGTTCTTCCGCGCCGCGCCCAAGCTGAAGCTCGTGCAGCTGACCAGCGCGGGCTACGATCGCGTCGACATCGAGGCCGCGCGCAAGGCCGGTGTGCCCGTCGCCAACAACGGTGGCGCCAACTCCGTCGCCGTCGCCGAGCACGCCGTCATGCTGATGCTCGCCGTGCTCAAGAAGCTCGTGTACCACCACAACAACGTCGTCGCCGGCAAGTGGCGCGTCGGCGATTTCGCCGCCGTCCGCACCTACGAAGTGGAGGGCAAGCGGCTCGGCATCGTCGGCCTCGGCAACATCGGCAAGAAGGTCGCGCGCCGCGTCCAGGGCTTCGACATGGACGTTCGCTATTTCGACATCCTCCGGCTCAGCGAGGACCAGGAGGACGCGCTCGGCGTCCGCTTCGCCCTCTTCACCGAGCTCCTCCGCACCTCCGACGTCGTGACCCTGCACGTGCCGCTGAACGACGTCACCCGCAAGATGATGTCCACGCGCGAGCTCGCGATGATGAAGCGCAGCGCGGTCCTCATCAACACCTGCCGCGGTCCCGTCGTCGACGAGAACGCGCTGTATCAGGCGCTCAAGTCGGGAACGATCGCTGCCGCCGGCCTCGACGTCATGGTGGAGGAGCCGCCGGCCCAGAACCACCCGCTCTTCTCGCTTCCGAACGTCACGCTCACGCCGCACAGCGCCGGGCCGACGTGGGACAACTGGACGAAGGCGTACCGCAACGGCTTCGACAACATCCAGCGCGTGGAGGCCGGACGGACGCCGCTGTGGGTGGTGCCGGAGCTGCGCAGCCTGACCGGATAGCATGCGACTCGAGCTGCGCTGGTCCGACGTCGATGAGGTGGTGGCTGGCTCCGCCACGCGTCTGGCGGGGAAGCGGCTCGAGGTCGATCTCGACGGGCTGCGCTCGCTCCTGTCCGCCGACGCTCGGCTCACCGGCATCCGTCTCGACATCGTGCACCCAGGCGAGCGCTGCCGTATCGGGCGCGTATTCGACGTCATCGCGCCGCGTGCGAAGCTGGACGGCGGCGAGGATTTCCCCGGCGTGCTGGGTGCCGTGGCGACGGCCGGCCACGGACGGACCCTGGCGCTGGCGGGCCTGGCGGTGGTGGCCACCGATCAGCAGACGGCCAGTGTCGGCACGCTCGCCGTGATCGACATGGCCGGGCCGAACGCGGCGCTCTCGGCATTCGGCTCCACCCACAACCTCGTGATCTCGGCGTGGCCGGCGCCGGGCACCGAGCGCTCGGACTATCTCGCCGCCGTCCGGCTCGCCGCGCTGAAGACGGCGGTGTGCCTCGCGCGGACGGCGCGCGAGGCCGAGCCCGACCGGGTCGAGGTGTTCGCGCTGCCGCCCTCGCCGCGCGTCCCCGCGGAGCAGGCGCACCTGCCGCGCGTGGCGTACGTCTTCCAGATTCACTCGCATCAGCGTCCGACCGGCCTCGACGAGGGCATCCTCTACGGCGATCCGGTGCGGCGCATGCTGCCGACGATCGTGCATCCGAACGAGGTCCTCGACGGCGCCGTGCTCCGCGGCTTCATGGGGCGCAGCGTCACCACCTGGGCCACCCAGAACCATCCGATGATCCAGGCACTCTACGCGCAGCACGGCCGCACGCTGTGGTTCGCGGGCGTGGTTGTCACCGTCGCCCAGGCGACCGCGCCGGAGCGCGTGCGCTCGGCGCTCCTCACCGCCGGGCTCGTGGCGCACACGCTCGGCGCCGATGGCGCGGTGTTCACCAAGATCGGCGGGGGCGCGCCCCACGTGGACATGGCCCAGGCCGCCGCGCAGTGCGAGGCGCTCGGCGTGAAGACGACGGCGGTCGTCGAGGACATGTCGACGGACGGCAGCGCCGAGGGCATGCTGCTCTTCGACTTTCCAGGGGTGGACGCGCTGGTGAACGTGGGCAGCAGCCAGGAGCCGCTCACGCTCCCGGCGATGGACCGCATCGTCGGCGCCGACGATCTGGCGCCGAGGCTCGTGGGCGAGACGCGCGCGACCTACGGCACGCTGTGTGGCGCGATCGAGCAGGTCGGGGCGACCCGGGTGATGGCGGAGGTGCGGTGATGGCGACCAGGACGCTGCGCGTGGTCTGCTACCTCAATCAGTTCTTCGGCCAGCTCGGCGGCGAGGAGAAGGCCGGCGTCGGGCCGCAGATGATTGACGGTGCCGTCGGGGCCGCGCGCGCCGTCCAGCAGGCGCTCGGCGACGCGGGCACGGTCGTGGCGACGGTGATCTGCGGCGACAATTACGCTGCCGAGCAGGCGGATCGCGCGGTGGCGGAG
>QHSR01000143.1 GCA_003221635.1 Candidatus Rokuibacteriota bacterium
GGCTTCGTGCCGGGTCTGACGCCAGAGCAGATCGACGCGGTCGCCGACCCCAAGCGGGCCCGTCAGGCCAGGCTGCCGACTCTGCGCAACGCGATCAAGGCAGGCACGTGGCTGATCGGCCCACCGGAGCTGATCACCGAGCAGTTGATGGAGGTCCAGCACAAGTACCCTGGTCTGGAGGTCGTCAACGTCGGCCAGCCGGTCGGCACGCCCGAGGCGGTGATTCTGGAGCAGCTCGAGCGCTTCTCGGCGCAGGTCATGCCGGCCTTCAAGCGCACGTAGTCCTTCGCGACTGACACGTAGTCGTTCGCGACTGACGCTGGACGAGGTGGAGGCCAAGGCGTGCGAGATGGCGGTCTGCAAGCGCCGCACGGTTCGCCACAATCGGGGGACGGACGTGTTCGAGGCGGGCAACATCCGGTTCGGCCTGGAGATGCGTGTCGCTGGTCGGGGGACGGTGGCCTCGCCATTCACGTCCTCGGCGACATCGCCGGCCAGGAGGTCGAGCTGCTCGCCTTCTACGAAGGGCTCATCGCTCGCAAGCTCACCGAAGTGGAAGCGAGAGGGCAAGCAATGGTCCAGGCAGGATAGACGCTAGCCCGAGGCCCCGCGCAGGAGCGTCACGACCTCCTCCACCAGGCGATCGGCGCGCTCGTCGAGTTGCTTGTCGTCGAGGTTCGCGATCGGATGCGGTACCTCGAGGAACCGGTAGCCCGGCATGCCCCAGCTCGTCGCCATGGCCTCACCCGTCGCCCGGAAGGGCTCGGTCACGACGGCGATGGCCGGCACGCCCGCCCGCTCGAAGAGGATCGCGTCGAGCACACTGCTCGACGAGCAGGACCCTCAGTCGCCGATGCCGGAGACGACGAAGTCACTCTGCCTCCTCAGCGCGTCGATCGCCGCCTCGTCCACCTCGTGGCTGGGCGAGCGCTTGCGCACCATGCGGGCGACGGTCATGCCGTGGCGGCGGCCGAGGCGGTCGGCGAGCCGTAGCAGCAGCTTGTCGGAGTTGAACTTCGTGTTCTCGACGAGCCCGATCCTGAGCCCGTCGAGCCTGCCCGGCCGCGGCGCCATCATCACCTCGCGACCGACGGGCGCTGCGGTGGGGTCGAAGAGGGGTGAGCTCATGGGATCTCTCCTATCGGGATCGTGACCGCCTTCGTCCACTTGTTGCCCCAGCCGGGGAGACACGCCGACCAACTCCCCGCGCGGCCGCCCGCGCAGACGATCAGGATGTCGTCCAGCTTCTCGAAGAGGTGACGCCAGGTCGTCTCGTCGGCTGGCGCCACGTCGCCGGGCAGACGTGCGGCGCGCTTCAGGTCGGCCACGCGGCGGCGCGTGTGCTCGACCAGGAAGGTCTGGACCTGCCGTCGTGACCACCCGCTCTGCCGGAGAACCTCCGTGTGCTCGCCCGCGACGACGAGCAGGGCCTGGTTGAAGCCTTTCACGTTGGGAAGGCCAAGGTTCGAGAGCGCGTCGGCGAAGCAGCGCAGGAGCGGCTCGGGCTCGGCGGCGAGCTGGTTGTAGACCTGGTAGAGGCTGTTGGAGGCATAGACCGTCACCGCGCTCAGTCCCGGGCTGAGCCCGCGCGCGACGTGGAGCGGCTCCCACGGGTGGTCGTCCTCGTTCTCGGCGAAGCAGAAGGAGTATTTCCCGGGGTTGCCGAGCGCGGCGCGGTCGAGCAAGCCCGGTCGCGTCTGCATGGCGTTCATCATCACCAGGCGGACTGCCCGGCCGATCGTGGCGTTGGGGCGCCAGCCCTGGCCGAAGGCGTTGTTGCCGGAGTTGAGCCCGAGGCGTCGCGCGACCGGGCCGTTGACGATCAATACCATCGCCGAGCCGCCGGTGCTCGACGCCGGCCCGTGGTAGGCGAAGTCGGGGTGGCAGAGGCCGCGGACCGCCGCCGCGACCACGGGCATGTACTCCGGCCGGCAGCCCGCGAGCACGGCATTGATCGCCACCTTCTCGGCGACGACAACGGTGTTCCGGCCGGGGATCTCGCCCAGGATCTCGTCGCGGCGCAGCCCGGCGCCCGCCAGCATCTCGGCGACGGACTTCTCGGTGGGCGGGACGACCGGGAGCCCGTCGGTCCAGCCGCGCTCGAAATACGCCTCGATCAGGCTCGCGGGATCGGGCTCGGCTGTCACGGACATGCTCAGGCCACGCCGGGACGCTTCCAGCCGAGCCAGTCGACCACCGCCCCGCCCATCACCCGCTCGAGGTCGCGGCCCTTCCGCCACGGCAGCTCCTCGGTGAACATCGTCACGCACTGCCGATACGAGCAGGGCATGCGGGTGATGTCGGTGCCCCAGAACGAGCGCTCGGGCCCGAACGCCTCGAAGATCTGACGGAGATAGCCGTGGATGTTCTTGTACGGATAGGGCTGGCTCGAGTAGCTCGGGGCGCCCGACATCTTGATGGCGACGTTTGGATATTTGGCGAGCGCGAGCGTGTCCTTGAGATCGGCAAACGCCGCGTCGTCAGCCTGCCCGGTACCGCCGCCGTGGCGCCCGAGATGATCGATGTGGAGCTTCAGACCGGGATGCCGCTCGGCGATCTTCGCCAGCGCCGCCATGTTTGGTCGAGGCCGGCCTGAAGCGCGCGGCCGTCGTCGTCGTTGCCCGGGTACCCGCCGACGGGTGACAACCCGTCGGGAGCGAGGGCCAGGAACCCCTCGGTCGCGACTCGGCGAGCCACGTCCTCGATATACGGATTGAGACCGCGGTTCTCGTGGATCACCAGGACGGCGGCGAACGGCCCCTGCGCATTCGGCTGCACCAGGTACCCACGCATGATGCCCGAGGTGCCGTCAGGCGACGGGTAGGTCACGTACCGGGCCTTGATCCGCTGGTCGGTGAAGGAGATCGTCTGGGCCAGCGCATAGCGGGGCAAGAGGGCCTGCGCCATGGCCAGCGCCGACACGCCGCCGATCGTCAGCGCGCCGGCCCGATGCAGGAACTCGCGCCGGTCGATGCTCCCGTGGCAGTACTCGTCATAGAGATCGAACACACGCTGGTCAATCTCGCTCTGGGTCAGCGCCCGCGGCGCTGCCGGTGCGAGGGTCGACCGATCCGCATTCCACTGTTCAGCCATATGGCTACACCGACGTAAACGTACATCAATCCGCACTTCCTGGCGAGGAACCAATTGCAGGCGCGCTCGATCCCGCGGCGAGTCCGGGAGGCTGCGCGCCCGAGCCCTCAGGGGTTGCCTCTATTCAATTCGGGGATTCACCTATTTACGTCCTCCGGTTCGGAGGCCACTGTTTGTAACAGAACGGTGACGAAGACCCAAGCGGCAGCGCTCGTGTGGCTCCTGGCCTCGTTCGGGGGCGTGGGTCCGGCCCACGGACAGGCGATGCCGGAAGGCCCCATCATCGAAGGGCCCAGCGTGAGCGCGCCGGCGTCTCCGGCCGTCTTCGACCAGGACATCCGCTCCCTGCCTCCGCCCCCCGCGGACCCGCCGGCGGCGGTCGAGCGGCTCGGCGGGTACTCGGCCGGCGTGGCCGCCCCGCCAAGGCGCGATCCCGTCCTGCAGGACAGCATGGACGCCGCGCGTTCCCGCAGCCAGCTCCCGGCGCGGGCGCTCACCGCGCCGCTCCTCAACTTCGACGGCGCCCGGACCGGAGCGAACCCCCACGACCCGATCGGCGATGTCGGGCCTAGCCACTACGTCCAGATGATCAACTCCGTGTTCACGATCTACAACAAGGCTGGCACCGTAGTGGCCGGGCCGTCGGCGATCAACTCGCTGTGGACGTCGGCCGGCGTCGCCACCGGCCCCTGCGCGACGCAGAACCTGGGCGACCCGGTCGTTCTCTATGACCCGCTGGCGGATCGCTGGCTGCTCAGCCAGTTCGCCAGCCCCTCGCACGTGTGCATCGCCATCTCGCGCACCCTGAGTCCTGTCAGCGGGGGATACAACCTCTACGAGTTCAACGTCGGCTCGTTCCCCGACTACTTCAAGTTAGGCGTCTGGCCCGACGCCTACTATATGGCGGCCAACGTCGGCGATTACGTGACGGTGGTGGCCTTCGACCGCGCCGCCATGCTCAACGGCAACCCCGCCACCTTCGTCCAGTTCAACATCACCGGGCTCCCCGGCCTGATGGGCAACATGATGCTACCCAGCGACCTCGATGGCGCGAGGCCCCCTCCCACGGGCTCCGCGAACCCCTACTACCGCCAGGTCGACGGCAACAACTTCGGTGGGACCGACCGCATCGAGATCTGGGAGTTCCAGGCCGACTGGGCCAACCCGGCCGCCTCGAGCTTCAGGGGCCCAACCAACCTGCCACTGGCGGCGTTCGACTCCGCCCTGTGCGGCTTCTTCAGCTTCGCCTGCATCCCCCAGCCCGGGACATCGACGACGCTCGACCCTGTCAACGAATGGCCGATGTGGCGGCTCCAGTACCGCAACTTCGGCAGCCACGAGAGCCTGGTCGGTAACTTCGTCGTCGACGTCGACGGCATGGACCATGCGGGCATCCGTTGGTTCGAGCTGCGGCGCTCGGGCAGTGACGCGTGGGCGGTGTTCCAGCAGGGGACGTTCGCCCCACAGGACCCGACCATCGCCACGTGGCAGCATCGCTGGATGGGCAGCATCGCGATGGACAAAGCCGGCAACATCGCGCTCGGTTACAACATCTCGAGCAGCGAGACGATCTTCCCGTCGATCCGTTACGCGGGACGACTCAGCACCGATCCCCTGGGCCTGATGCCTCAGAGCGAGGAGGTCCTCGTCAACGGCGGCAGCTTTATCGGCAGCAGGCGCTGGGGCGACTACAGCTCGCTCAACGTGGATCCGGTGGACGACTGCACGTTCTGGTATACCGCCGACTACGTGACGGCAGGAGGGCTCCGCCGGACGCGCGTCGGGACGTTCCGGTTCCCGTCGTGCATCGCCACGGATCTGGCGATCACGATGGCCGACCGCCCCGACCCGGTCCTCGCCGGCGAGACTCTTTCCTACGAAATCACGGTCACCAACAACGGCTCGAACCCCGCGAACAACGTGGTGGTGGTCGATGTCCTTCCCGCCGGGACGTCGTTCTTGACTAGCTCCGTCCCGTGCGCCCCGACGGCACCCAACGAGAGCACCTGCACGCTGGGCACCCTGAGGCCGGGTGAGGTGCGCACGTTCACCATCCAGGCGCGGGTCGACCCGGGTTTGGTCCTGGCCAGCGGCGCCGGGCTCTTGAACAACAAGGCCACCGTCTCGGCCGACGAGCCCGACCCCGATCCGTCCAATGACACGGCCTCGACGTCCACGACCGTGAACGACCGCGCCGACCTCAGGCTGACCAAGGACTGCAAGCCCGCCGAGCCGCTCCCGGCCGGTGGCACCGCGACCTGCGAGATCCTTGTCGACAACCTGGGACCGTCCGACGCTCGGAACGTGGTCGTGAAAGACACCAACATTGGTAGTGGGCCCTTCGCCATCACGTCCGCGACCTTTAGCCCGCCCGTGGACGGCGTCTGTGCGATGGCCGACGGGGCGATCACATGCAACCTTGGCTCCGAGCCCGCCGGCGGCCGCACGACCATCCTCGTGTCGCTCACTGCAACCGAGCCAGTGGAGATCAACGACACGGTGACGGTGACGAGCGACACGCCCGACGGCAACCCCGGAAACAATACTGCCGGAGGCGCCGTCCGCTTCATCGGCTCGGCCGACCTCGGCGTCGCGCAGACGGACACGCCTGACCCGGTGGTGGCGGGCACCAACCTGGCCTATCGCGTAACCGTCTCGAACGCCGGACCATCCACGGCGCGCAACGTGGTGCTCCAAGATGTGCTCTCCGCCCAGGTCGGCGTGGTGAGCTTCACACCGAGCCAGGGCTCCTGTGACCGCGGCGAGCCTGGTGACGCCTCACACCCCTTGACCTGCAACCTCGGCAGCCTGGCCCCCGGCGGCAGCGCCACGATCGACGTCGTGGTCCGGGTCAACCCAACCACGCCCGACGGCAGGCGCTGACGGCGGTCCAGGCCCGCGCCGACCTCGCCGTCACCAAGACGTCGGACGCCGCCACGTACAAACCGTGGTCCGTGATCACCTACACCGTGATTGTCGTGAACAACGGTCCCTCTGACGCCCTGCGCGTCGTCGTCACCGACGAGCTTCCGACGGTCCGGCAGACGACCTACCTGTCGGACACGGGCCGCTGCACGCTGCGTGATGACACCCTGACCTGCAACCTGGGCGACTTGCCGGCAGGCACCCGCAAGAGCTTCGACATCAGCATCAGGGTCGAAAGAGCTCGCGGCGAGGTGACCAACAGGGCTTCGGTGGGTAGCGTCACGGTGGATCCCGATGCGACCAACAACACCGCGATCCGGACGGTGATCGTCCACCGAGGTGGATAAGGGCAATCACCCGGTCGCGGCACGTTTCGGTTGCGATCCCACCATCCGCGCCCTCTTACGGGAAACTCCGTACTCAATATCGGGTGATCCCCCGATTCAAGCGTAGGGGGAAGTTGGGAGATGGTTTGCGGAAATGTTCCGGAAGTAGTTCCGGAAAATGATTCCGGCCTATCACGAGGAGCTGGACGATGAGCAAGGGATTGAAGACGAGGCTCCTGCTCGCCGTGGTGAGCGCATTCCTGTGGCTGACCCAGCAGCCAGCCGCCGCACAGCTGACTCCGAGTCTTACCTCGACGACCTCGAGTCTCGGGTTCTCCGACGGTGTGAGGGACGCGTGGGGCCCGCTCTTCAAGGCGCAGCAACCCTGCGCAGCGTCGAGCATGCCACCGCGGGCGGCCGACTCGGTCCGTCGCTGGAATGCGATCGCGATCGGCGCCAACGCGCTCGACCACACGCCAGTGGCGCCCGGCGAGAACCGGGTCTTCGGGGAGCAATTAGGGCCGGGGCGAACGAGTCGGGCGTTCGCGATCGTCCACATCGCGATCTTCGATGCGGTGAAC
>QHSR01000074.1 GCA_003221635.1 Candidatus Rokuibacteriota bacterium
CGCGGTTCGACGTCAAGAAAGTGGCCGACGGCGTATATGCCGCCGTGGCGGCGCCCGCGTACAAGGTGAACTGCAACACGGCCATCATCGAGAACGACGACGGCGTGATGATCGTCGACACCCACTCGAAACCGTCGGCGGCCCGGGTGATCGTCGAGAAGCTTCGCGATATCACGCGCAAGCCCGTCCGCTACGTCGTCAACACGCACTTCCACTGGGATCACTGGCACGGCAACGAGGTGTACCCGGCGACCTATCCTGGCGCCGAGATCGTCACCAACCAGATCACGCGCGAGGCCATGGTCATGAAAGGCGTCAAGCGCATCCAGGACCACGTGCGCCAGGTCCCCGGCGAGATCGCCAAGCTCAAAGCCGATCTGCAGGCGGCGAGTCCGTCGCAGCGCACCAAGCTCGAGGCCGACCTGCGGCTCGCCGAAGCCTACCTGGCCGAGGTCAAGGCGCTCAAGCCGGCGCTGCCCACGATCGCCTTCGAGGAGACGATGAAGCTCTACCGGCGCGACCGCGAGATCCATCTGCTGCATCTCGGGCGGGCTCACACGGCCGGCGACGTGTTCGTCTATCTCCCGAGGGAGAAGGTCGTCATCACCGGGGACGCGATGATCGGCTGGACGCCCTTCATGGGCGACGGCTACCCGGAGGAGTGGGCGGCGACGCTCGACCGGCTCGCCCAGCTCGATTTCACGCACATCGTCATGGGCCACGGCGATATCACCGGTCGCGAGTGGCTCGCCACGTTCCGGAGCTACGTCCACGACATGGTCGAGGCCGTGCGCCAGGAGGCGGCCACCGGCGCCACGCTCGACGAGGTCAAGCAGCGCGTCACCGCGAAGCTGGCCCCTCGATACGAGAAGCCGTTCTCCACGTACGGCGACTATCGGCCGTGGCGCACGGGCGTGCTGGCCAACATCGAGCGCACGTTCGCGACGGTGAGTTAGCGGGGGAGGCCCGGTCGCGACCGCGTCGCTACCCCGCGTGCACGGCGTCGGCTTCGAGCTCGAGCGCCCGGATGGTCTCCGCCGTCGGCACGCCCGTCGCCGAGTCCCAGCCCTGCTCGACGTAGTAGTCGGTGACGACCTTGTCCTGCTGCTCGCGAGTGAGCCCCGCGTGCTTCGGTAACGGGTCGCTGAAGCGCGCCGGCAGCCGGTCGTCGGCGCGGCTCATGCCCTCGCGCAGATTGAAGAGGCGCGCCAGCGTGAGCCCGCGATGCGCCGTGGTCACCATCTCCTCGGGGGTGATGTCCCAGCCGGTGACGGTCTTGAGGATCTGGAGCGTCTGGTCGTCCTCGTAGGCGAGGAAGTGGCACAGCCCGACCTGGTTGCGCAGGCCGTTGCGGTTGCTGGTCTGGCGCATGTGATCCCCGCCGGTGGGGGCGAGCAGGTACGAGGCGCGCATGACCGGCATGTGCCGCGGGTCGTGCATCGCCATCTCCATGCCCTTCACCGTCGTCAGGAACGCCTCGGAGCCGCGGCCGAGCCGCTGCGCCGCACGCTGCGATCCTTCGGCCAGCAGATCGCCGATGCCCTGCCGGTAGGCGATCATCTCCACCAGCTTGATCACGCCGTCGGCGTCGTGGAAGCGGAGCGGCACGCCGCCGGTGTCCTCGAGCGTGAGGATGCCCTTCTCGAAGCACTCCATCGCCCACGCGAGCGTGGCGCCGAGCGAGACCGTGTCCATCGCGAGGTAGTTGCACATCTCGTTCGACTTGCAGATGGCGATGAGATCGTCGAGGCCGAGGTTGACGCCCAGCGAGGCGAGCGACTCGTACTCGGGCCCGCCGTAGCGCGGGTCGACGCTGTAGCGGCCGAGGGGATCGGGTTTCCGCCGCCGCCCGCGCCGCCTCTTCCTTCTCCTCGATGTGGACGACCTTCTTGCAGCGCACGGAGCAGGCGTAGCAGGCACCCATCTTCACGCGGACCTGGTCGCGCACCGCGATCGCGTCCACCTTCGCGATCGTGTCGGCGGCGCCCAGCCGGTAGTTGAGGACGGGCATGCCCCCCTCGAGGCTCTTACCCTGCATCGCCGCGCCGGTGCCGAACTCGTGGAAGGCGCGGTGCTTCTCGTCCATCGTCCCCGAGACCCACTTGGCAACGGCGGTGAGGCCCTTCGGGTCCGCCAGCTTCACGGCCGTCTTGCCGCGCACGACGATCGCCTTGAGCTTCTTGCTGCCCATCACCGCGCCCATGCCCGTGCGGCCGGCGACCTCGTTCAGCTCGTTCGCGATGCACGCGAAGCGCACGAGGTGCTCGCCCGCGGGGCCGATGGTCGCCACGCGCGCGCGCGGATCGCCGACCTCGGCGAGCAAAGCGTCCTGCACGTCGCCGGTGATCTTGCCCCAGAGGTGCGACGCGTCGCGGATCTCGACGGCGCCGTCGTTGATCCAGAGGTAGACCGGGGCCAGCCGGCACGCTTCAGCTCGGCGCCCCAGTACCCGCCCGACTCCGACTCGCCGAAGCCACCGGTGAGCGGCGACTTGGCGCCGACGCTGTGACGCCCGGCTCCGGGCACGGGAGCGCCCGTGAGCACGCCGGGAGCGATGACCAGGATATTGTCGGGCCCCAGCGGGTCGGCGCCTTTCGGCACGTACTTGAGGAGATAGTGGGCAATGAGCCCTCGCCCGCCGGCGTACCGCCGGAAAAAGAGGTCGCCGGGCTCCTCGATCCAGGTGGTGCGGTCGGAGAGGTTGACGTGCAGGATCTTGTTCCAGTAGCCATAGCGGTCCATGGCGTCTCTTATCCCCCTTCCATCTACGTGGTCGCCTCGCCGTTGGCTGCGGCTCCCCCTGCCATTTCCGTGGTCGCCTCGCCTGCGGCTGCGGCTCCCCCTTCCATCGGGCTCAGCAGCATGACATCGGCGCCATCGTGGAGCGGCGTGTCGCGCGCCGCCAGCTCGCCGTCCACCGCGGCGGTCACGTCCCCGTCGGGCGCGACACCGATCAGCGCGAGCAGGTCGGCGATCGTGGCGCCGCCGGCGACCGTGTAGCGCTGCGGGCCGTCGGCGCCGCGCGGCAGGAAGCGCCGCAGGTCGGCGAAGAACGTGACCGTCACGGTGATGGTCCGGGCGTCGGTCCGCGCCTGTCCTGTTCGTCCGCTCATCACGCTGGAGTATACTGCGCGGCGTCACTCGCCACTGATCGAAGTTCGAGGGGAGACTCGCGATGGCACATGGCTTTGCGGTGTTCGCCGGCACGACGCCCGAGATCATCCGCGCCTCGGCGGGAGAGGCGGAACGGCTCGGATTTGCCTCTTTCTGGGTCAATCATCCCGGCTCGACCGACGGGCTCGCCGCGCTCGCCCATGCGGCGCGCGAGACCCGGCGTGTCGAGCTCGGCATCGGAGTGATCCCGCTCCACACGCGCGGGCCGGAGAGCATCGTCGAGGGCGTCAAGGCCAATGCGCTTGCGCTTGATCGCTTGCTCCTCGGGGTCGGCAGCCCGAACCCGGAGGCGCTGAAGCGCGTGCGGGCCGGGGTCGCCGAGCTGCGCGCGAAGCTGTCGACGCGGCTCGTCGTCGCGGCCCTCGGCCCGCAGATGTGTCGCCTGGCCGGCGAGGTCGCCGACGGCGTGCTCTTCAACTGGCTGACGCCCGAGTATGCGCGCCGGTCGACGGAGCGCGTCCGCGAGGGCGCGGCGGCGGCGCGCCGACAGCCGCCGAAGCTCTACGCGTACGTCCGCGTCGCCCTCGGCCCCGCCGCGGTTGACCGGCTGCAGGAGGAGGCGGCCCGCTACGCCGCGGTTCCCGCGTACGCGGCCAACTTCGCGCGCATGGGGCTCAAGCCGGTCGAAACGGCGATCGCCGCTCAGACCCCGGACGCGGTCCAGCGCGGGCTCGCTCAGTGGCAAGGCGTCGTCGATCACATCATCATCCGGGCGATCACCGCAAAGGACACGGTCGAAGAGCATCTGGCGCTCGTCCGGGCCGCCGCGCCCGCGTAAACCCCGTCCACGGCGATTCGGGTGTCGCACTTCACCCGGCTCTGGGCCTGGTACATGCCGATCTGGGATCTGTTTCAGCCCGTGGAGGAAGCGGGAATCAGCGAACGCCGTTTTCGTGCGCTTTGCCGGACAACGAATCTGCGATTCTATCTGCCGTATGCGATGGGCTCGGCGCCGTGGTACCGCATCGGCGTGAACGACTCCTTGCACGTACCGATGGCCAATCTCTCGGCGAAGGACTTGCGCGGCGTATCCGACAAGCTCGAAGCCATCGCGAAAGGCCCCTCGCTGTTCCCGGGCAAATTTGCCCAGCCCGTCGCACTCGCCGACTCGTGAGCGTGGCGCTCCTCCGGGCCGGCGCGCTCGCGTAACCCTCCGGGTCTCGCACCACCTCCGCGCTCCCGTCCTTTAGACCGGTAGTCGATTCGGCCCATTTCCGGACACGCGGGAAAGTCCAGCATTTCCGGAGCCCGCCACCGACCACGCCGTACGTGAATGCCCGAATACCGTCCGAGGTCTATTCCAGCGGCCAAGACGTGAACCCCCTGATCGACGTCCAGGGCGCCGGGGGGAAAGACTGGTATTGGATCCGATGAGACCGAATCGAGGCGGGAGGTGAGAGCCGTGCCGACGCGCGTGGTGCTGACCCTCATCGCAACCCTCGTCTTCGCCCTCAGCGTCGCCTTTCGCGTCTGGGGCCAGGAGCCGGATCTGCGTGGCCTCGATATCAGGGCGATCTCGATGTGCGGGCGTAGCCTCGACAGCGTCCGGATGCCCTGCGTCGTCCTTTCGAAGCGCGAGGAAGCGGACGTCACCTACCTCGCGGTCTTCACGCCGGACGGCAGGGAGATGCAGACGATCATCCGCCACGATAACGCCAGTGGAACGCAGGCGGTGGTCTGGACGAAGGTCGTTCCCGATGCGTCCGCCCCGCGCTATCCGCAACGGAGGTAGAGAGTCGACCACAAGCAGGCTGCTGAAAAAGGCCCATCCGCGTCGTTGGCGCGCTGAGCCGCACGCTCAACGTACAGCGAATCCGCCTCGCGTCCGGCCATCGGGCGCCGCCTCGCACCTGGACTTTTTGAGCAGCCTGCGAGGTTCTCGAGGATCAGACCGAAGCCGGCGGTTCGCTCGCCCAGAATTTCCGGAATCCGCAGCCGTGAAGTCGCAGACACCCCGAGCCCTGACGGGCAGGCATATGCCCGAATACCACCTTAGGGTTGTTTCTTCAGAAAAGCGGTGAACCCCCTGATCGACGGCATCCGGGGTACCACTACACAATCGGATCACGCACGATGAGGTAGGGAGGTGAGAGAGGTGCCGACGCACGTGGTGTTCACCCTCCTGGCAACCATCGCATTCGCCCTGAGCGTCGTCTTCCGAGTCTGGGGCCAGGAGGAAGAGCTCCGGGGCCTCGATGTCAAGGCGGTCTCGCTGTGCCGGACTGGCCTCGACAACGCCCGCGCGCCCTGCATCATCTTGTCGAGTCACGAGGACGCGAGCGTCATCTACGTTGCCGTCTTCACGGTGGACGGCACGGAGGTGCAGACGATCGTCCGTCACGACAACGCCAGTGGAAAGCAGGTCGTGGTCTGGCCGAAGGCCGTTCCCGAGTCGTCCGCTGCACACGATCCATACGGGAGATAAAGATGCCTATGGAGGCGACAGACACGCTCGATCGCACGATCGTCAAGGAGCTTGAAGCCTTCCTCCTGGAGCGGCGCGCCAGGCTCCAGGAGGCCGTCCGGGCGAGGATGGTGGAGCGCCGGACGGGGGAGCCGCGCCGGAGTCCGGAGGACGCCACCAACGCGGTCCAGTCGCTTGGTGAGGACTTCGAGATGGCCATGCTCGATCGCCAGAGCCGTGAGGCCGCGCAGATCGACGCCGCGCTCGAGCGGCTGGCGCGGGGTGAGTACGGAATCTGCCGCGGCTGTGGCGTGTTCATCGGGCCGGGGCGGCTCAAGGCGCTGCCCTTCGCCCAGCGCTGCACCGCGTGTCAGGCAGACGTGGAAGCGCGCGAGCCCAGAAGCGAGGCCGCGCTGCGGCCCGGCTCCATCCGCCCCCGGCCCCGACCGCCCGGAGCTCGGAGGCAACCCCAGCCGTCCTGGCCGGTCACGACCGGGTAACGGGTTCCTCGCCAGGGGCAGCGCGCGCCCGCGTCACCGCGTCGGTCGCCGCTAGTCCGCGCGATACCTCCGGACCAGGCTCTCGTCGAGGATCAAGCCGAAGCCGGGATCTGGCGCCACCTCCATGATCCCGTCCTTGATCGCCGGTCGATTCGCCCACATCGTCTGCCACACGGGATCGCGCTCGGGATCGGCGAAGCACTCGGCATAGGTGCCGTGCGGCACCGCGGCCAGCAAGTGGCGCGAGATCTGCGACTCCTCGTGGTGCGCCATCTGGACGCCGGCCACGCCGCACAAGGCCGCAGCCCGGCGCCACTCGGTGACGCCGCCGCACTCGGAGGCGTCGACGTTCACGAAGTCGACGGCGCCCGCGTCGACCAGACGCCGCACGCCGTGGCTCGTGATCTCCGACTGGCCCGCGGTGATCGGAATCCGCGTGGCCTGCCGCACGCGCGCCATCATCGCGGCGTCGTCGTACCAGTGACACGGCTCCTCGAACCAGCGGATGCCGAGAGGCTCGACCAGGCGCGCGAACCGCACGGCGTCATCGGCTGACCAGCCGCGGTTGGCGTCCACCGCCAGGATGAAATCGGGACCCGCCGCGCTGCGCGCCGCCTGCACGCGCTTGGCATCTTCCTCCGGCGAGAGGCCGCCGACCTTGAACTTGCAGCCGGCCATGCCGGCCCGGCGGTACGCTTCCATCTCGCGGCCGATGTCGGCGAGCGTCTTACCCGCCATGTAGTAGCCGCCGATTGAGATGATGGGCAGGCTCCGGCGGTAGCCGCCGAGCAAGGCGCACACGCTCTTGCCCAGCGCCTTGCCGACGAGGTCCCAGAGCGCGCAGTCCACGCAGGCGATCGCCTCGAGGAGTATCTTGCGATCGCGGTTCGTGTGGCTGAGGGCGAACAGTCGTTCCCAGATGCGCTCGCCCTCGAAGATGCTCATGCCCTGCGCGAGCGGAGCCAGCGTCTCGCGAATCAGCCGCACGATCTCCCGGCCGTGCTCGCGGTTGTCGCCGTTGTAGACTTCGCTGACGAGACCCTCGTCGGTGCGCATGCGGGTGACGACGGTGCAGCGCGTGAGGACGGTGTACGTGCTCCCGCCGAAGTTCTTCTTCAGCGGGATCTCGATCGGGATGGCGTCGATGCGGTCGACAATCACCGGATGACCTCATCCCCGCGCATCAGGGTCATGGCTCGCTACTGTCCCACGCCGGCCGCCGGGAAAGCAATCGCATGCGGGCGCGACCGTGTTAGGCTCTCACGGCGTCGCGCGGGAGGACTCTCTGACGGATCCGACGGACAAGCTACTGACCGAGCTCGAGGAGTTCGGGAAGGTCAACGATAGCTCCACGACCGACCGGACGCGCCGGATGCTCAACATCACCCGGGACACCGGCGAGTTCCTGGCGGTGCTGGTCCGGGCCACCCTGGCCCGGCGGGTGCTCGAGATCGGCACGTCCAATGGCTACTCGACGCTGTGGCTCGCGAGCGCCATCCGGGCGATCGGAGGGTGTGTGACCACGGTGGAGCTCTCGGACTACAAGATCGGGCTCGCCAGGGCGACCTTCGCTCGGTCGGATCTGGCCCGCTACATCGTGCTCGTTCACGACGACGCGGGCCGCATGCTCCGGCGCTCGGCCGACGGCGCCTACGATCTCGTCTTCCTCGATTCGGAGCGCCCGGAGTATCCGGGCTGGTGGCCGCATCTCAAGCGCGTGCTCCGGCCCGGAGGCTTGATGGTCGTCGACAACGCGACCTCGCATCCGGCCGAGATGGCGCCGTTCGTGACGCTGGTCTCCGCCGACGTTCAGTTCGTCACGAGCCTCGTTCCCGTGGGCAATGGAGAGTTCCTCGCCGTCAAAGCCGATCAGGGATGGAGCGACCGGACATGAACATCACGATCCTCGACGACTACCAGGACACGATCCGAACGCTGGCGTGCTATTCCAGGGTCGCTGGCCACACGGTGACGATCTGGAACGATCACACCAAGGACGTCGACACGCTCGCGGGGCGGCTGAAGGACACGGAGGCGCTGGTGTTGATCCGCGAGCGCACGCCGATCCGCGCGCCGCTGCTCGAGCGCCTGGACAAGCTCCGGCTGATCAGCCAGGCCGGCGTCTATCCGCACGTCGATGTCGAGGCCTGCACGCGGCGTGGTGTCGTCGTTTCCTCGCAGACCGGCCCGGGGCGGCCATCGTACGCGACCGCCGAGCTGACCTGGGGGCTCGTCATCGCCGCCTTCCGGCGCATCCCTCAGGAAGCGGCCGCGCTCAAGGCCGGGAAGTGGCAGGCGTACCCCATCGGGATCGGCCTTCGCGGCAAGACGCTCGGGGTCTATGGCTACGGCAAGATCGGCGCCGTCGTGGCAGGCTACGGCAGGGCTTTCGGGATGAACGTGCTCGCGTGGGGACGCGAAAACTCGGTCACCCAGGCTCGCCAGGACGGCGTCATGGCCGCGGCGAGCAAGGACGCCCTGTTCGCCGAGTCCGACGTGGTGTCGCTGCACTTGAGGCTGATCGACGCGACCCGCGGCATCGTGACGGCCGCCGATCTCGGCCGCATGAAGCCGACGGCGCTCCTCGTCAACACCAGCCGGGCCGGATTGGTCGCGCCGGGGGCGCTCGAGGCCGCGCTGCGCGCCGGGCGACCGGGAATGGCCGCCGTCGACGTTTTCGAGGAGGAGCCGGTGCTCGGCGGCCGGCATCCTTTGCTGAGCATGGACAATGTGATCTGCGCGCCGCACCTCGGATATGTCGAGCGCGACGGCCTCGAGCACATGTTCAGGGGGATCTTCGACCAGATCCTGGCTTACGCGAGCGGCAAGCCGATCAACGTCGCGAACCCGGCGGCGTTAAAGCGCTGACGGAAACATCACCACGCCGAACCGCGCGGCGACGGCCCGGAGCTCCGCGACGATCGCGCGCGGCAGGGGAATCCCGTCCCGACCGCGCTCGGCGAGCGTGCGGCTGCCGCGCTCGCCGGGCATGAGGACCTCGCCGACGCCGGCCGCGTGGGGCAGCGCCTTCAGCGCCGTGATCAGGCGGTCGACCTCGGCTCGGAACGCCTCGGGGTCGCCGAACCGGCGCAGGTTGATGGCGAGCGCGAGGCCGTTCTGCCGATGCCGGCTGCCGTCGGCCGCGCCCTCGAGGGCCCCGGCGATGATCGGGTTCGACACGACGAGGCTCGTGATGAGCTCGATCATCAGCGACAGGCCCGATCCTTTGGGGCCGCCCAGCGGCAGCGGGATCAGCGCTTCCTGGGGATCGGTCGTCGGATTGCCGTTCCGATCGAGGGCCCATCCCGGGGGGATCGGCTGGCCCATCTTCCTGGCCTGAACGAGCTTCCCCCGGGCGACGACGCCCGTCGACATGTCGAGGACCACCGGCCCGCGCTCTCCCCCGGGAACCGCGATCGAGATCGGGTTCGTCGACACGCCGGCGGCGCGCGTGCCGTGATACGCCATGAAGGGACCCGACGCGGCCAGCGCGATCGCCGCCATGCCTTCCTGCGCCGCCATCAGCGTGTAGTAGCCGAGCGCCGCGGTGTGGGTGGTCGCCCTCACCAGGGCGAGGCCGACGCCGGCGTCGCGAGCCTTCCGCGTGGCCGCGCCCATCGCCATGGTCATCGCGATCGGCCCGGCGGCGCGGTCCGCGTCGACGAGGACCGAGGCCGCGGTCTCGGTCCCGATCTTGATGGCCGGCCGCACGTTCAGGTCGCCGTCGTCGATGAGCCGCAGGTACATCGAGATTCGCGACACCCCGTGGGAATCCACGCCCCGCAGATCTGCCCAGACCAGCACGTCGGCCACGGTCGCGGCGTCCACCTCCGACATCCCCGCCCGCACGAACACGTCTCGCGTGAACCGCCGGAGGGCGTCGGCCGTGGGGGTGGCGGCCGCCGCGCCCGCGCGGGCCGATTCGCTCATCGCGATCGGGACGCCAGCGGGAAGTACTTGTCGAGCCAGTTGCGCACGAGCGTGACGACCAGCGTGTTGCTCTCCGACAGCACGAAGTGGTCGACGCCGGCCACCAGATGCAGATCCGTGGGCTGGCCGGCGTGCCGGAAGAGATCGATCGACTGCTCGGTGGGCGTGACGGAGTCGTTCGCGGGATGCAGGAGCAGGAGCGGCCGCGGCGAGATCTTGCCGACGACGTCGTTGGCCTTGAACGCGTACATGCTCTCGACCACCTCGAACGGAAACTCCATGATCGAGCCCGACGCGACGTTGCCCCGCAGGGCGGAGGGGATCGGGACGATGTCGTAGCGCGGGACCATGATCGACTCGCCCGTCCGCTCGCGGCGGCGCCGGCCCTCCTCGAGCATCGCGGCGAACCGCTTCCAGGCCTCGGGCGATTCGTGTTGCTTGCGAAACTTCTTCTCGCCGTCGCCCCAGCCGCCCGCCGAGACGCACGCGGCCACCCGCTGGTCCACGCCCGCGGTGTAGACGGCGACCGCGGCGCCGAAGCTCGCCCCCATCGCGCCGATGCGGTCGGGATCGATCTCGGGCCGGGCCGCCAGGAAGGTGAGCGCGCTCCTCGTGTCCTCGACCTGCTCGAGGCAGATCACGCGTCCCCGGACGCCCTCGCTCTCGCCGCAGCCGCGCATGTCGAAGCGGAGCGCCGCGTACCCGAAGCTCGTGAACATCTTCGCGGTGGCCACGCTGCCGCCGCTGTCCTTGTTGCTGCCGAATCCGTGCAGCACGAGGAAGGCGGGCCGGCGCTCGCGCGGGGCGCGTCCGTCGGGCAGGTGCAGCACACCCGTGAGCGTCAGGCCGTTGGAGCCGAACGAGACGCGCGCTTCCATGCCGTCCTCCGTGGCCACCGTGCGCGACGGCGACCTACCGGTCCAGCCACACCTCTTGTCAATTCTTCTTGAGCCGCACTTCTTCCAGCGGGGCCGACCACGGATAGGGGTTGATCAGCATCAGGGCGGGCTCGGCCACCTTCGGCCCGATCCCGCTCGGCCAGATGTACTCGTAGATGGGCGCGATCCTCACCCGGTCGTGGATGATCTGCTGGATCTGGTGCAGTAGTGCCTCACGCTTCTTGCGGTCGGATTCCTGAGCCTGCTGCTTGTACAACGCGTCGACGTCCCCGTAGCCCCCGTAGGCCAGCGAGCCATCGCTCGGATAGATCTCCGACATCCGGGAGGCGGCGTTGCCATAGAGCGCGCTCGTGCAGACGCACACCCCCTTGAGCTTCTTCGATGCCACCGCGGCCAAGTAGGCGGCGCGCTCCATCGGCCGCATCTTCAGCTTGATGCCGGCGGCGCCGAGATACCCCACGATCGCCTCGCCCAGCGAGAAATAGGGCGGAAGCTGATGCAGCTCCCCGGCGTCGAACCCGTTGGGGTACCCGGCTTCCGCCAGGAGCTGCTTCGCCCGTGTTGGGTTGTAGGGAGCGGCCTCGATGGGAAGTGCGAACTCGAAGCTTCGAGGAATGAAGTTCCCGGCGGGCTTGGACGCGCCCAGCGTTTCCGCCTCGCTCAGCGCCTGGCGATCGATGGCGTGGCTGGCGGCCAGCCGCACCCGCTTGTCCGCCCAGGGGGACTTCGGATCCCATTGATCGAGGAAGTCCAGGAAGAAGATCCCGATGCCCCCGGAGAACGCCAGCTTGAGCGTCGGGTCTTTCTTGACCTCCTGGGCCTGCGGGACATCCAGCAGATACGCGACGTCGACTTCTCCCCGCTTCAGCATGGCCATCCGCGTCGTGGACTCCGGAACGACCTTGAAGACGAGCCGTTTCACCGCCGGCATCTTGCGCCAGTAGCCCTCGTAAGCCTCCATGACCAGCTCGACGCCGGGCGTGTGGCTCACGAACCGGTAGGGCCCGAGCCCGATCGGGTGCTTCTTGAAGCCGTCGTCGCCCACCTTCAGGACGTACGCCTTGGGCACGACCCAGCCGGCGCCGGTCGCGAGCGTCCCGTAAAACGCCATGAAATCGGGAAACGGCTCGCGGAGGTGAAAGCGCACCCGGTTGGCGGCGACGGCCTCGATTTCCCGGACCTTCTCCTTCAGGACTCTGGCGCCCTTGGAGCGCTGGAAGCTGAACTTCACATCCTCGGCGGTGAAGGGCTCGCCGTTGTGGAATTTCACGCCGTCGCGCAGCTTGAACTCGTACGTGCGCTGATCCGCGCTCAGCGTCCACGATTCGGCCAGGCTCGCCGTCATGAGATTGCCTGGCATCGGCTTGACGAGCGCGTCGTGCATCGCGTAGAGCACCCAGAACGGCGTGAGCTGGCCCACGACCTCTCCCGGATCGAACCACACCGGGGAGAGCGTCACGTAGAGCGCCCAGCGCATCTCTCCTTCGGGCCTGGCCTGGGCGGCTGCCTGGTCGAGAAGGCCGCCCGCGAGCAGGACGAGCACGAGCACTACGCAGCCGACGGCGAAGCGGCGTTTGTCGTTCATGGGCCTCCTTGTACCAAGTTCTCGGCAGGGAGAGCAAGGCTCGGCGCGATGCGCCGGCCCTTTTCGCGGCTCGCCACCTCGCGTATACTGCCGCACCATCATGAGTGAACCCGTGACCGTCGAAAAATTCGCCATCGGGCAGTCCGTGCGACGCGTGGAAGATCCCCGTCTCCTGCGTGGGTTCGGGCGGTACTCGGACGACGTGAGCCTGCCGCATCAGGCCTACGCCGTCGTCGTCCGCTCCCCCCACGCCCACGCTGTCATCCGGTCCATCGACACGTCGGCGGCCCGCCAGGCCAGCGGCGTCCTTGCCGTGCTCACGGGCGCCGACCTGGCCGCCGACGGGCTCAGCAATTTACCAACCGACAAGACGCGCAAGCGGCGCGACGGCTCGGCAGCGTTCGCCACGCCACGGCCGGCGCTGGTCCGAGATCGGGCGCGGCACGTGGGAGACCCCGTCGCGCTCGTCGTCGCCGCGACGACGGAGCAAGCGGTCGACGCGGCCGAGCTGGTGGCCGTCGACTACGAGCCCCTGCCGGCCGTGGCGGCGACGGCCGACGCCGCCCGTCCGGGGGCGCCGCCCGTCTGGGCGGAGGCGCCGGACAACGTGGCCTTCGTCTGGGAGGCCGGCAACAAGGACGCGGTGGCGCGCGCCTTCGCGAGCGCGGCCCACGTCACCCATCTCGACTTCGTGGTCTCGCGCGTGGCCGCCGCGCCGCTCGAGCCGCGCGGGGCGGTCGGCGAGTGGGACCGGCGCACCGGACGCTACACGCTCCACACGGGCATCCAGGCGCCGCACGGCCTGCGCACGCTGCTCGCCGACCAGGTGTTCCGGGTGCCGCAGAGCCACCTGCGCGTGGTCACCGGCGAGGTCGGTGGAAGCTTCGGGATGAAGAGCGGCGTGTATCCCGAGCCGGTGCTGGTGCTCTGGGCTGCGAAGCGGCTCGGGCGCCCGGTCAAGTGGACGTCCGACCGGCGCGAGGGCTTCGTCACCGACGAGCATGGGCGCGACAACGTCTCGACCGCCGAGCTCGCCCTGGACGCGAACGGAAAGTTCCTGGCGCTGCGCGTGGCCATCACGCTCAATGTCGGCGCCTACCTCACGCCGCGCAGTGCGGGCCCGGGCACCAACAACGTCGGCGGCGTGGCCGGGGTCTACACGACGCCCGCGATCCACCTCCAGACGACGGGCGTATTCTCGAACACGACGCCCACCGGGCCCTACCGCGGCGCCGGCCGCCCCGAGGCGACGTACGCCATCGAGCGCGTCATCGACGTGGCCGCCCTCGAGCTCAAGATCGATCCCGTGGAGCTGCGACGCCGTAACTTGATTCCGACCGCGGCGATGCCGTTCAAGACGGGCCTCGTGTTCACCTACGACTGCGGCGACTTCGGCCGCGGCATGGACATGGCGCTCGATCTCGCGGACCGCCCGGGGTTCGAAAAGCGGCGCGCCGAAGCGCGGCAGCGCGGGAAGCTGCGCGGCCTCGGCATCGCCAACCCGGTCGAGGTCGCCGGCGGACCCTACACGGCCATGAACCCGGATACCGCCGAGCTGCGCGTCAATGCCGACGGCTCGGTCTCGCTGTTCACCGGCTCCACGTCGATGGGGCAGGGGAACGAGACGGCCTTCGTCCAGATCGTGAGCGATCGGCTCGGCGTGCCGCCGGAGCGTATCCAGGTGTTCTGGGGCGACAGCGATGCGCTCGGCGCCGGCCGCGGCAACGGCGGCTCGGGTGCCCTCACCGTGGGCGGCTCCGCGGTGACGCGCGCGACGGAGAAGATCATCGAGCGGGGCCGCCGCATCGCCGCGCGTCTCCTGGAGGCCGCGCCGGAAGACGTCATCCACCGCGACGGCAAGTTCACGGTGACCGGCACGGATCGGGGTGTCACATTCGCCAACGTCGCGCGTGCCGCCTATGTGCCGCGCCAGCTCCCGCCAGGCATGGAGCCGGGCTTCAGCGAGGAGGCGGCGTTCACGCCGCCGGCCGTCACGTTTCCCAACGGGTCGCAGATCTGCGAGGTCGAGATCGACGAGGAGACCGGGGTCGTGCGGATCGTGCGCCACTCCGTCGTCGACGACGTCGGGCGCATGGTGAACCCCATGCTCGTGAAGGGGCAGATCCACGGGGGCGTGGTCCAGGGCCTCGGTCAGGGGCTCTTCGAGGAGCTGACCTACGACCCGTCGACGGCCCAGCTTCTCGCCGGGTCCTTCATGGATTACGTGATGCCGCGCGCCGACGACGTGCCCGGCTTCGACGTGGATTCCCACGAGGTGCCGACGCAGGTGAATCCGCTCGGCGCCAAGGGCGTCGGAGAGGCCGGCACGGTGGGAGCGTTGCCCGCCCTGCTGAACGCGGTCAACGACGCGCTGGCGCCGCTCGGCGTTCGTCACCTCGACATGCCGGTGACCTCCGAGCGGGTCTGGCGCGCGATCCGGGACGCCAGAGCCCGACGCTGAGCGGTTCGGCGGCGCGGTTGGCGACGATCGTCCGCGGCGGCCTTCTCCTCGACGCTCGGGCCCACCGCGCTGACGCCGCCGACGTCCTGATCACCGGCGACACCATCACCGCGATCGGCGCGCCCGGGCTCGCGGCGCCGCCGGACGCCGCCGTCGTGGACGCGCGCGGCCAGCTCCTCC
>QHSR01000144.1 GCA_003221635.1 Candidatus Rokuibacteriota bacterium
CCTCGACCAGAAGACCGGCAAGCAGCTCTGGAAGTCGAAGGCGGCCGACTGGACTGAAGGATACTCGATGACGGTGGCCCCGCTGGTGGCCAACGGTGTTCTCCTCACCGGAATCTCCGGTGCCGAGTTCGGGATACGCGGCTTCATCGACGGCTGGGACCCGGAAACCGGCCGGCACCTATGGCGGCGCTACACGACGGCGGCGCCCAACGAGCCCGGCGGCGACACCTGGGGGCCTGGTGACGCGTACAAACACGGCGGGGCGTCGACCTGGATCACCGGCTCCTACGATCCCGCTCTCGACCTCGTGTACTGGGGCACCGGCAACGCCGGGCCGTGGAACCCGGAGCCTCGCCCTGGCGATAATCTGTACGTCGCGTCCATTCTGGCGATCCGACCGAAGACGGGCGAGCTCGTCTGGCACTATCAGGCGACGCCGAATGACTCGTACGACTACGACGCATGCTGGGAGCTGATCCTGGGCGACGTCAAGGTCGAGGGACAGAGCCGCAAGGTGGTCATGCAGCTCAATCGCAACGGCTTCCTGTACGTGCTCGATCGCGCCAATGGCAAGCTGCTGTCGGCCAAGCCGTTCGAAAAGGTCACCTGGGCCACGCACGTCGACATGACCACGGGTCGGCCGGTCGAGTCGGAGCTGGGGCAGAAGGTGCGGGCGGGTGAGTGGATCGAGAAATGGCCGGGGACCCGCGGCGCCAAGAATTGGCCGCACGCCGCCTTCGATCCCAACACCGGCCTCCTCTACGCCAATACCATGCACGCGGCGCGCATGTATCGGTTCCTGCCGGTCGAGCCGTTCAAGGCAGGCCAGCGCTACATGTTCATGGAGGCCAAGGATCCAGAGAATCGTCCGGCGGACCTGCCGGTCGGACACGTCAACGCGCTCGATCCGATGACAGCGCAGCCGCGTTGGCGGATGCCGCTGCCGGACTTCCCCCACTGGGGCGCGATGCTGGCGACCGGCGGCGGTCTGGTATTCAGCGGCGGCACCAACGACCGCATGTTCCGCGCGTTCGACGCGGCTCGGGTATCAACGCGCAACCGATCACCTGGACACTCAACGGCAAGCAGTACGTCACCGTGCTCTCCGGCCTCGGCGGGCTGGGTGAGATCGTGAATCGCCAGAAGCTTGCCAATGTTCCTCAGGGCGGGTCGGTGTGGACGTTCGCCCTGCTGGACTGAAAACGGGACTTCTGTGCCTCGGCGGCGCGCTCGCGCTCTACGGCTCGAGCGTCGCCGCCCAGGGCACGGACGGGCGCTTCGCGCCCGAGCAGATCAAGCAGGGAGCGGCCCTCTTCGCGCGGAATTGCGCGCCCTGCCACGGCGCGCGCATGGCCGATCCGCAGAGCGCCTTCGACCTGCGGAAGTTTCCGCAGGACGAGAAGACCCGCTTCGTGAACGTGCTGACGAGGGGCAAGAACGCCATGCCTCCCCTGGGCGGGCTGTTCGGCCCCGACGAAATCGATGCGCTCTGGGCCTACGTTGTGGCCGGCGAGAAGCCTTGACCAGTCGCTGGCCCTGTAGGGCCGTGATGTTGCCGGAGCGGGCACTGAGCCGACTCTTCGACGAACCAGCACCACGCCACGGAAAGGTCTTGACAGGGGACTCTTGATTTGATAGCTGGCACCCACTGACGTAGATCCGTCCCATAGCTCAGAATTCGAGGTAGGCGATGCGGCGGGCCGCCCGCAGACGCAGAACACGTCAGTTGGAACAGGTATTCGAAGCGCTCAAGGGCGATCACACTCACCCGTTCGCCCATGAGATCTACCGGCGGGTGCACCAAAGGCTGCCTCGAATCAGCCTCGCCACGGTGTATCGCAACCTTCACAGTCTCGTCGAGGAGGGCAAAATCCGCACGCTCCTCCTGGATGGACAGGGAGCCCGGTACGACCCCGAGACCCGCGAGTACGATCATTTCGTCTGCGAGAGATGCGGTCGAGTGGACGACCTGTTCTTACGGCGCGCCCGACGACGGATAGACCCGATTTCGCTCGCGAAGCGCGGCTACGTCGTCACGACGCACAACTTGATGGTCCATGGGATGTGTCAGGGCTGTGCCGCTCGACGTCGGCTTTCCCGGCCCCGCGTCCGTGGCACGCAAGCCCTGACGAGAGCCTCGGTGTGGCGACAGCAGTGAGGGTGGTTCACAACTAAAGGAGTCGACGTATGGCCTACCAAGACGACATCGCGTTGATGGCTCACCTGATGCGCCGCGCGGGCTTCGGCGCAGGCCGCGACGAGCTCGAGGCGCGCGTGGCCAAGGGGTATGAAGCGACCGTCGAGGAGTTGCTTCACCCCGAGACGCAGCCGGCCGTCGATATGTACACACTGCTCCGGTATCAGCCGGCGTCGTTACTGCCGGGCGGGCAGCCCCCGATGGGGAATGTGAATTTCATGTATCACCTGGTGAACACGAAGCGTCCGCTGGAAGAGAAGATGGCGCTCTTCTGGCACCACGTGTTCGCCACCGGCAACTCGAAGGTGGACAACTACGATCAGCTGCTGGAGCAGATCGGCCTCTTCCGTCAGCACGGCATGGGCAACTACCGCGATCTGCTCGTCACGATCGCCCGAAACCCCACGATGATCTTCTGGCTGGACAACAACCAGAACCACGGGACGGCCGTCAACGAGAACTGGGGTCGCGAGCTCCTCGAGCTGTTCAGCATGGGCGTCGGTGCCTACACGGAAAAGGATGTCCGCGAAGCGTCCCGCGCCTTCACCGGCTGGACCTTCGAGACCAAGATCCCGCGCCTGCCCTATGGGCGGTTCCCGTGGAAGTTCGAGTACCGCCCCGAAGATCACGACGACGGCGAGAAGGAGTTCCTCGGCCACCGCGGCCGCTTCAACGGCGAGGACATTATTGACATCGTCGTGGAGCAACCGGCCTGTGCGCGCTTCGTGTGCCGACACCTGTACAACTTCTTCGTCGCCGACGAGCCTCAGGTGCCCGCCTGGTCGATCGAGCCGCCGCGTGACCAGAAGGCGATCGACACCCTGACAGCAGCGTTTCGCCAGTCACCACGCTTCGACATCCGCTCCGTCCTCCGGGTGCTGTTCAACTCGAGCTTCTTCAAGAACGCCCGCTTCCAGCACCTGAAGTCCCCCGCCGAGGTGGTGGTGGGCAGTCTGCGTC
>QHSR01000145.1 GCA_003221635.1 Candidatus Rokuibacteriota bacterium
ATGACCCGCTGTACCGGGACAACCGGCCAGCGGTCGGGATCCCCGACGATCAAATCTTAAAAGTCGACAAGAACTATGGCTTCCATCCGGCGATGGCCCCGCTGAAAAAGGTCTGGGATCAGGGCAAGCTCGCCATCGTGCACGGCGTGGGCTACGCCAACTCGCCTCGCTCGCACTTTCGTTCGATGGACATCTGGCATACGTGCGAGCCGGAGAAGGTGGGAACCCAGGGCTGGTTGGGTCAGGTGGCGCGCGAATACGACCCCAGAAAAGAGAACGTGGTCACGGTCGTGAGCTTCGGACAGGCCCTGTTCCGGGCTCTGGTGGCACCGGGAGTTCCGGTGGCGTGTGTGTCCGGCCCGTTGGAGAAGTACGGGTTCCTGCCCAACATTCAGGAACGGGAGCAGCGCCTGCAAGTGCTCGATCGCTTCGCGAAGATGTACGCCCCGGTCGCGGGGACCGGGGTGATGGAATACCTCGGCACCACCGGCCTGGATTCGCTGAAGGGCGCCGATATCCTCAAGGTGGCGCCGCAGAAGTACGCGTCCACCGTCAAGTACCCCGATACCCCGATCGCCCGCAAGCTGCGCGGGATCGCCCAGGTGCACTTCGCCGATCTCGGTAGCCGGATCTTCTACTGTGATCATGGGAGCTTCGACACCCACGCCGGCCAGAACCCGGGCCACGGACAGTTGTGGAGAGCCGTGTGCGAGGGTCTCGAGGCCTTCATGACGGACCTGCGTGAGCACAACCAC
>QHSR01000075.1 GCA_003221635.1 Candidatus Rokuibacteriota bacterium
GGCTGGGTTTGACCGGCGCTTGCTGCGCTGCAGGCGGCGGCACCGATTGCGCGACCGGGCTCAAAACCGACGGCCGCGGCCCGAGCAACCCCCAGGCCACGAGCACGGTGATCGCCGCCACAAGGGCGGCGCCGCCCCCGATCGCGGCTGGTCGCTTCCACCCCGTCGCCGGGCCGTTCGCCTCCACCCAGAGCCCGTTGAGTATCTCGTTCATCCAGGGCCGCACCTCCGGCTCCTTGGCGAGCGCTTGCGTGACGATGCGCTCCACCGAGGCGAGATCGGCGCTTCGGCGGCGCGGCAGGGTCGGGGGTTCCGTAAGGTGCTTCGCAAGGACGGCCTCGCGCGTCGCCGCCTCGAACGGTGGCCTGCCGTAGCACATCTCGTAGAGGATGACCGCGAACGCGTAGATGTCCGTCTTCTCGGTCATCCGAGCCCCACGGATCTGCTCGGGCGCGAGGTATTCGGCTGGCGGCCTCGCGGCGAGGGCACTGTCCAGCGCCGGCGCGTCTCGTAGGCCGGCCAGCTCCACGTCCATCAGCTTGACGCGTCCGTCAGCGAGCACCATCACGTTGCGGGGGCGGAGCCCGCCGTGAACGAGGCCCATGTTGTGAAGCGACTCCAGGGAACCGCCGAGGTCCAGCACCAATCGGCGCGCGGAACCGGCGTCGAGCGGCTTGGTCCCCGACAGCATCGCGCTCAGGCGACGACCCTCGACGAGCTCCATCACCGCAAAGAGCTGGCCGGGCTCGACCTCACCCACCTCCAGCACGCGGACCAGTCCCGGATGGGCCGTCGACCCAGCGATGAGCGACCGGGCCCTGCTCTGGACCGCCCGTGCGACGCTGGGTACGACGGCAAGCCCGCGCGGCAAGAACCGGATCGCGACTCGCTGCGCGGTGACCCCGTCCTCGGCGAGCCACACGGTCCCGAAGGCGCCGGACCCTAGCTCACTGACTATCCGGTAGCGGCCCTGAACGCGCAGCCCAGTCGTAACGCGCTCGTCCGCCCCGACGAGCGGCTCGGCCGGTGGAACCACCTGGCCCTTCTGACCGTCACTACTCATGCTTGATCCCTCGGCGGAGTCTCTGCTCCCCTCCGCCTCCCGCGAGCGGCTCAGAAGGGAATCTTCAGCCGCTGGGCGACGTCACGATGGATGTCGTAGTCAAAGTCGTTCGAAACGACGATCTCCTTGTATTGAATGGATGCGAGGATATCCCGTCCTTCCGGGGCCCAGTTGAGCTTGAGGAGGGCCCGCTGGATCTTCGTGACGACGCTCCGGTAGAGCCGCGGATGAACCGCAAAGGCCTGTGGCGCGACCTCCTCGGTCCGCCCCAGAATGACGAGTCGCTCGCGCTGTGCCGGATCCAGCGCGTTGAAACTCCTGGGCACCCCGCCCGCGGCCGCCGCCTTGCCGTCGAGGACCGCCTGATAGGCAGATTGGTGGGAGCCTGTGTAGATCGTCTCGACCTGATCCGGCGCCACGCCGGCGCGGGCGAGGTAGCCCTGCACGAGGAGCGTCCCGCCGATCGCGTCGGGGGCCGAATAGGCGATTTTCTTACCGAGCAGTTCCTTGGGCGACTTCGCTCCGTCCTCTTTGAGCGTGACGAGCAGACCGGCGATCCGGGTGGTGTCGCGAGCAATCGCCACATACCCGAGCCGCTTGCTCGCCTGGATATAGGTCAGCGGGTTTCCCCACCAGATGTCATACCGTCCTTCGAGGACGCGCTTCTGAAACTCCTCGATCGACGGCGCCGTTTCGAAGGCGAACGCGTGGCCCACCTCGTGGTTGAGATATTGGAAGAAGGGCTGCCACATCGCGCGAACCTTCTCCGGCTCCTGCTGCGGCGCGATGCCGAAGATGATCGGCTCCGCGCCATGGGGGTGAGCGAGCACCGCGGGTGCGGCAAAGAGTACGATAGCTATGCACGCTGTGAAAATCGCCAAAGGACATCCACGCATCGTCGGTCCTCCATAAACATCGCTCACGTTGGCCACCCCACTGCCGAGCGCTTCCAAATCTGGCGCAGCGTCAGGGCCGGAGGTAGATATAGCCGAGCTCCTGGAGCTCCATGATCCGGACGACCCCGCCCTGGGGCAGAATCACCGACTTGGCTGGCAGTTGCTCAGCGGTGATACTGAAATTCTTCATCGTATTCCCGCAAGCGCCGAAGGTCATGCCCTGCCCCTGCAGCATTTCGAGCGTCTGTTGGAGCGCGGGATCCATCGAGCCCTGTACGAACTGCTTCAACGCCGGGCCGAACACCACGAGCTCGAGGGATTCGATATTCTGCCATCCGCCGACGCCGGTCACATGATTTCGGATATTCCCCACGACGAACTTCGCCTTATCAAGGCCCGCGTCGTCCAGCTGGTAGAGGATCCGGTGCTTTCGCGCGTGCTCCTTAAGGTGGGAGGCATCTGCCTGCGCCAGCGCCACGAGGACGATGGCTACCACGAGACCTGGAACCCAGCCGCGCCAGACGCTCATTCACCCTCCTATAGTTAGTCGGCTTAACACTTAGTTAGTCGGCTTAATACTCTCAACTCCCAGGTCGGCAAGATTTGTGCCACCGACGCCGGGCCTTAGCGGGGCGATGGCGCCCACCGCCCACTCGTTACCCACGGCCAGAACTTCTTTCGGTGTGTGCGATTACAGGATGGCCTACGGGAAGGTATCGGGCAGGGATCCTGCCAATCCCTCTCGCCATCCTCGCCGACACCGAAAGTCCCTGCACAAAAAGTGCAAAAACATGCATGTGGTACACGCCACCCTCTCCAGCATCGCCTGCTTGAAGTCCGGAATCGCTCTCGCATCTTCGACGAACAGGCGCTCGTGGTCAAGGTGGTTCGCATCGCCCGTCGACCGTGCGGGGTTGGCCGTCCACGGTTGGCTCCAGGGTTGATTGCAACCTGCTGATTTCGAATCGACCTGACGAGGTCGCCGTGCTCGGGTAGACTCTCGGCTGAGGGACGTTCGGTCGAGCTGAGTCGGTCGCGGGAGGGTGGCGAGCCCACGCCGCGAACCGGATTTGGAGGACGACATGCCCCGTCATGTGAAGGTCGCCGCCGCTCAGATGGGCCCGAACCAGGACGGCACGCCGCGGGAGGCGATCGTCGAGCGGATGCTGGCGTTACTCGATCACGCCGTCACGGAGGACGTCGAGCTGATCGTCTATCCGGAAATGGCGCTGACGACATACTTCCCCAAGCGCATCCGCCAGGACTTCGACCAGTTCTTCGAGACCGAGGTGCCGCCGAAAGCCCTCGAGCCGCTCCTGCGCCGCGCGGCCGAGGCGCGCCTCGGGGTGCACGTGGGCTTCTGCGAGAAGGCCGACGGGAAATACTTCAACACCGCCCTCCTCACCGACCGGGACGGGCGACTCTGCGGGACGTTCCGCAAGATCCATCTGCCCGGCACCAAGGCCCCCGACGGCTTCGCCCAGGTCTACGAGCCCTACTACTTCGCTCACGGCGACACCGGCTATCGCGTCTTCGACGCCGCCGGCGCCCGCGTCGGCGTCGCGATCTGCCAGGACCGCCGGTACCCGGAGAGCTATCGCTCGCTCGCCCTCCAGGGCGCCGAGATCATCCTCATCGGCTACAACACCCCGATCTCGGCGCTGGCGCTCGACCTGAACGAGCTCTGCATGCGCGCCGGCGCCTACGCGAATCTGTGTTTCGTGGTGGGCGTCGCCAAGGCGGGTGTGGAGGACGGCGTCGAGCTGATCGCCGGCTCCTGCATCATCGACCCGCAGGGCCAGGTGCTCGCGCGGGCGGCGACGCGGGGCGACGAGCTCGTGGTGGCGCGGATCGACCTCGACCAGATGGCGCCGCTCCGGAAACGCTGGAACTTCCTCGGGCGGCGCCAGCCCCAGCACTATGGGCTCCTGCTCCAGCCCGTGACCGAGAGGGAGCCAAACCGATGAATGCGTCGGGCGTCGACATCGTTGTCCGCGGTGGGCAGGTCGTCACGGCCACGGACGTCGTCGAGGCGGCGGTCGCGATCCGCGGCGACACGATCGTCGCGATCGGGCCCGAGTCCCTGCTCCCGCCCGCCGGCCGCGTGATCGACGCCGCGGGCAAGTTCGTCCTGCCCGGCCTCATCGACTGTCATCTCCATATCGGGCCCGAGTACGACGACTGGCGGACGGCGCCGATGGCGGCGGCGCGGACCGGGCTCACCACGCTCCTGCCGTTCGTCACCTACGACGAGGGCGAGACGCTGCCGAAGGCGGTCGCGCGGCTGCGCGAGGAGGCGGAGGCGCTCTCCGTCCTCGATTTCGGCTTTCATTTCATCCTGAACCACGAGCCGTACATCCTCGAGGGCATTCCCGAGGCGTTCCGCATGGGCGTCTCGTCGATCAAGCTCTTCATGACCTACAAGAAGCGCGGCAAGCGCATGGTCTCCGACGAGTTCATCGCGAAGACCATGGAGCGACTCGCGGCGCTCGGCGGCCTTTGCCAGCTCCACTGCGAGAACGGCGACGTCCTCTGCTACCTCGAGGACAAGGCGATCGCCGAGGGGCGCACCGCGCCGACCGACTTTCCGCCGACGTGCCCGGACTGGACCGAAGAGGAAGCGATCAACCGCGCGATCCTCATCGGGCGTCTCACCGGGTGCCCGGTGTACGTCGTGCACCTCTCGACCAGGCTCGGGCTCGAGCGCATCAAGCGCGCGCAGGCCGAGGGACAGAAGGTGTGGTGCGAGACCTGCCCGCAGTATCTGCTCCTGACCGACAAGGAGATGGAGCGGCTCGGGCCGTTCGCGAAGATCGGCCCGCCCCTCCGCCCGGCCGACGGTCCGGACCGCGCGGCCCTCTGGCAGGGCTCGGCGCAGGGCTTCATCGCCAACCTCGCCAGCGACCACTCGCCGCGCGTCCCCGCGGCGAAGGAGCCGGGGCGGAAGAATATCTTCGTCGACGCCGCGGGCAAGCCGATCCCGTTCGGCGCGCCGTCCCTCGAGACGCTGGTGCCGCTCGCCTGGAGCGAGGGCGTGGCGAAGCGCGGCCTGCCGGTCACGTGGCTCGCGCGGGTGATGGCCGAGAATCCGGCGCGGGTCTTCGGCCTCTGGCCCCGGAAGGGCGTGATCCGCCCCGGCGCCGACGCCGATCTGACGATCTGGGACCCGGCTCCCGAGTGGACGATCCAGCAATCGCAGCACCTCGGGATCGCCGGATTCACCCCGTATGAAGGCTGGCGCGTGCGCGGCAAGCCATGGACTACGCTGGTGCGCGGCCAGGTGCTGCTCAATCCAACCGGCGAGCTCGAGCAGGAGCCCGGCTACGGCCGGTACCTGCCTCGACACGGGCCGACTCCGCCGATCGCCGGCGCCGTCGTTTGAGCGACTCACGCGCGGCGGACTATCTGGACCGCCTCGCGGCGTTCGTGGCCGCGACGCGCTTCGACAGGCTCCCCGCCGCCACGGTGGCCGCCGCCAAGCTCGTGCTGCTCGACACGCTCGGCGCCATCGTCGCCGGCAGCGCATTGCCCGAGAACGGCAAGCTCGCGCGACTCGCCGCCGCGCGTACGCCCCATGGCGCGGCGACGCTGCTCGGCCACCGCGCCAAGGCCGACCCGTTCTGGGCCGCGCTGACGAACGCAACTGCCGGCGTCGCGCTCGAGGTCGACGAGGGCAGCCGGCTCGGCGGCGGCCACCCCGCGATCCACGTCGTGCCCGGGGCGCTCGCCGTCGCGGAGGAGCGTGGCCTCGACGGCCGGCGGCTGATCGAGAGCCTCGTGGCCGGTTACGAGGTCGGCTCGAGGATCGGCGGGGCGACCACGGTGCGGACGAACGTCCACTCGCACGGGACGTGGGGGACGCTCAGCACCGCCGTGGCCGTCGCGAAGCTCGATGGCGCGCCGGCCGAGACGATCCGTGAGGTGATTAACCTCGCCGCCTCGATGAGCCCGGCGAACACGTGGACTCCAGCGCTGGACGGCGCGACGATCCGGAACCTCTATCCCGGCCGCTCGGCATTCCAGGGAATCCTCGCCGTGGAGCTCCAGCGCTGCGGGTTCACGGGCCTGGACAACGCGCCGTCGGACGTCTACGGCACGATCCTCGCCGACCGGTTCGACCCGGCGCTCGCCGTTGACGGGCTCGACGCGCTCGGGCGCGCCGATTCAGCGCCGGGGGCCCACCGGATCGAGCAGAACTACTTCAAGCTCCACGCGTGCTGCCGGTTCAACCACTTCGCCCTCGACGCCGTGATGGATCTCCGGAGGGCTCACCGACTCGCGAGTGACGATGTCCAGAAGGTCGAGGTCGTCACCATCCCGTTCGTCGTCCGGATGAGCAACCCCGCGCCTACGAATCCGCTCGCTGCCCGATTCTCCATTCCCTGGGCTGTGGCCGCGGCGCTCGTCCTCGGCCGGACCGACCCGGTCGCCTTCGAGGCGGCGACGCTCGCAGATGCGCGCATCCGTGATCTCGCGCGACGCGTGGAGATCGGCACCGATCCGGCGATGTCGCCACGCCGGGCCGACACGCCGACCGCGCGCGTGAGGATCGTGCTGCGCGACGGGCGCTTCCTCGAGAAGACGACGACGGTGGTTCGCGGCGACGCGCTGAGCCCCGTGCCCCGCGACGAGATCACGAGCAAGTTCGTCGCCCTCGCCGCGCCGGTCCTCGGCGAGTCTCACGCCCGCAAAATCGTCGACGCCGTGGACGAAGCCCACGCCCTCGACAACATCCGTGCCCTAACCGCGCTGCTTACCCCCTGAAAGACCGCCGACGGGGGCCGGCTGCGGCGACGTCGGGTGCAGTGTGCCGTAGGGGTCGACAAGGACCCGTTCCCGTCGTCGACGGATCTCCCGCGCCCGGATGGAGCCCAGCCGTTTGGGGGCAGCGGACGCGTGCCGCGTGGTCCGGTCGACCCCTACGGCACGCGCCCGACGTCGCGGCGGCCGGCGCCCGCTCCGAGCGGAGATTTCGAGAAGAGACCTACGAGCTGCGCGGCGGCCAGGTGATCCCGAGCGCGTCGATCCGCCGCAAACGATCCTGACCGAGCGCGGCGTCGTAGACGTCGGCCAGAGCCTCCGGCGTCCAGCCCTCGCGACTCGTGATCGCGCGAATCGGCGCGGGGTGCGACCAGAGCGCCACCTGGTTGCCGCGCACGTGGAGAATCTGCCCGGTGATGTGGGCCGCGCGGTCGCTCGTGAGAAACGCGACGACGGGCGCGATCGCTTCCGGCGGGGCCGCCGCCTGCGCGCGGCGCCTGTCCGGGAGCCGCTCGGTCATGCGCGTCTCGGCGGTCGGCGAGATGCAGTTCACGGTGACGCCGTATTTCGCCATCGCGAGGGCCGTCGAGCGCGTCAGGCCGACGATGCCTTCCTTGGCCGCCGAGTAGTTCGGCTGGCCCGGGCTGCCCTCGAGCCCGGCGGTGGACGTGAAGGTGACGATCCGCCCGTAGCGCCGCTCGCGCATGTGGCGGGTCGCCGGACGCATGACCGTGAAGTGACCCTTCAGGTGGACGGCGACCACGGAGTCCCACTCTTCCTCGCTCATGTTGAAGATCATTCGCTCTTTGAGAATGCCGGCGCAGCAGACGACGATGTGGAGGTCGCCGAAGGTGTTCAGCGCGGCGTCGACGATCGCCTGGCCCCCGGCCATCGTCGCCACGCTGTCGGCGTTCGCGACGGCCTGTCCGCCGTGTGCCTCGATCTCCTTGACAACCCCGAGGGCGCGCTCGCTCGACGGGTCACGCCCGTCGACCGTGACGCCATAGTCGTTGACCACGACATTGGCGCCCGCCGCCGCCAGGCCCAGCGCGACCCCGCGACCGATCCCGCTTCCCGCGCCCGTCACGACCGCGACCTTGCCGTCCAAGAGACCCATGGTCCGTGCCTCCGCGATAATGTGCTGTCGAGAGACTACCCGATTTCCACCCGCGACGCGACGTGACGCGTCACGCACCCACGCCGATGAGCTTGGCAAGTCGCTCGGGGTCGGCGCTGAGGGCTGCCGACGCGCCGTCGTAGACGATGCGGCCCTTGTCCATGATCACGGTGCGGGACGAGAACGCGAGGGCCACGCGGCTGTTCTGCTCGACGAGCACGATCGAGAGCGCACCCTCCCCGCGCAGGCGCAGCAGCACGGCGGTGAGCGCCTCGACGATCACCGGCGCCAACCCCTCGGTCGGCTCGTCCATGAGCAGCACCGAGGGGTTCGTCAGGAGCGCCCGCGCGATCGAGAGCATCTGCTGCTCGCCGCCGGAGAGCTGGCTGCCCATGTTCGACAACCGCGTTCCCAAATTCGGGAACAGCTCGAACACCCGCTCCTGGGTCCAGTACCCCGGCCGGGCCCCGACCTCCAGGTTCTCGCGCACGCTGAGCGAGGGGAAGATCTCGCGCTCCTGGGGTACCCAGCCGATGCCGTGCCGCGCCCGGCGAAAGACCGGGACGCGATTGAGGCTCACGCGGCCGAGCATCATCTCGCCGCGGTGCAGCGTGGTATGACCCATCACCGTCGCCAGCAACGTGGTCTTGCCCACGCCGTTGCGGCCGATCACGCTGATGCTTTCGCCGGGCGCCAGCGCCAGGTCGACGTCTTCGAGCACGACGGTCTCGCCGTAGCCCGCCGAAACGTGCCGCAGCGCGAGCGCCTCAGCCATGGCCGGCGCGGCCGAGATAGACGGCGCGGACGTCGGCATCGGCTCCGATCTCCCGGGGGCTCCCGGTGGCGAAGACGGCGCCGCTCACCAGCACCGTGATCCGCTCCGCGAATCGGAACACGAGGTCCATGTCGTGATCGATGATGAGCACGGCGATGTCCTTGGGCAGGCCGTCGACGGCGTCGAGAATGATGTGGCTTTCGGCGCTGGGCACGCCGGCCGCGGGCTCGTCGAGCAGCAGCACCTCGGGCTTCAAGCCGAGCGCGATGGCGAGCTCGACCAGGCGCTGGCGGCCATAGGGCAGCTCGGAGATGCGGTGCGCGGCGTCGGCCGTAAGTTTCAGCGTGTCGAGCAGATGCATCGACTCTTCGACCACGTCGCGGCGCCGGCCGGCCGGCCGGAACACGGACGGGGCCGCCCCGACCCGCTCGGCGACCGCGATGTAGACGTTTTCCAGCACCGAGAGGGGGCGGAACAGCCGGTTGATCTGGAACGTCCGGGCGATGCCGAGCTTGACCCGTTCTGCCTGGACGACGCCCGTGATGTCGCGCCCCTTGAGCAGAATCGCACCGGCGGTGGGCCGGAGGACACCGGTCAAGAGATCCACGAACGTGGTCTTGCCCGCGCCGTTCGGGCCGATCAGGGCGTGGCGCGCGCCGGCCTCGAGCCGGAAGTTGATATCGCGCGCGGCGGCCAGCGCGCCGAAGTTTCGGCAGAGCGCGCGGGTCTCGAGGATCGGATTGGTCATGACGCCGCGCCTGGCGCCCGCGGGCGGCGTCATCACGGTCGTTCGCTCGCCTCGGACGGCAGGGCCCCCGCCCCGCGACGTCCTACGGCTCGCACTGCCGCCTCGGCGATTCCCAGGATGCCGTTGCGCGCGAACAGGGCGATGACGACGAGCAGGAGCCCCAGCCCGAGCTGCCAGGCGGTGGGGTAGATCTTCGACAGAACGTGCGACAGCACCATGTAGGCGACCGCGCCGACGAAGGCGCCGTAGAGGCGGCCGTAGCCCCCGAGGACGAGGATGATCAGCACCGTCGCGGCGCGGTCGAGGCCGAGCGTGCCCAGGTTGACGTAGGCGTTCGCCTGCGCCCAGACACCTCCCGCGACGCCGGCGATCGCCGCCGAGACCGTGTAGCAGAGAACGAGGCGTCCCCGCACCGGCGCCCCGACGGCGTGCATCCGCAGCATGTTCTCGCGGATCCCCCTCAGGCTCTGGCCGAAAGGCGAATAGACCAGCGTGCGCACGAAGACGAAGCACACGAAGAGCACGGCGAGGCTGTAGAGGTACTGCGTCTTGGGATAGAGCGGATTGAACTCGAACACGCCGAACAGCGGAGCGATCGGCAAACTGTCGAGACCGTCGAAGCCGCCGGTGTAGTCGTGCGCGAGATTGGCGGCCTCCTCGAGCAGCGCCATGGTGCATAGCGTGAGCATGAGCAGCGTCAGGCCGTGGGTGCGCAGGAGCACCAGACCCGAGCCGAGGCCGACGGCGGCCGCCACCACGGCCGCGAGGATCAGGCCCGAGAGCGGCTCGTTCCAGATTCCGAGCTTGGCCAGCATGCCCACGGTGTACGCGCCGGCGCCGAAGAACGCGGCGTGACCGAGGGTCACGATCCCGGCGTAGCCGAGCACGAGATCGAGCGAGATCGCGAAGAGGGTCGTGACCAGGAGCTCGGTGCCGAAGCCCAGATGCTTCGGGAAGACAAAATAGAACGCGAGAGCGAGGGCCCAGGGAATCGACTCCCACGCCCGCAACCGGTGGCGCGCGGCCAGCGCTGCCGCCGCCGGATGATCGGCCCAGCCCGCCGGCGGTGGAGTCATGTCGCCCTGGCGCCGAACAGGCCCTGTGGCCGCCAGAGCAGGAGGAGAATCGTGAGCACGTAGATGAATGCGCTACCGCCCTGGGGCACGTACTTCTTGAGCACGAAGTCGAGCACTCCGATCAGGAGCGCCGCGTAGAACACCCCGCTCACGCGCCCGAGGCCGCCGACCGCGACCACGATCAGGAAATACACCAGGTACTTCAGCGCGTACTGCGGATCGAGGCCGAGGAACTCGGCGCCGAGGCCGCCGCCCAGCGCCGCCATACCGCTCCCGAGGGCAAACGTGATGGTGAACAGGCGCGCGATGTTGATCCCGAGCGACTCGGCCATGCGCCGGTTGTCGACCGCGGCACGGATCTGCGCGCCGAACCGCGTACGCTCGACGCCGAGCCAGAGGCCGCTCACGATCACGATCCCGATGACGATCAGGACGACGCTGTAGGTGCGGTACCGCATGAACCCGAGATTGATCTGCCCCCGCAGCATCGCCGGGAGCGCCAGCGGCTGATTCTCGGGCCCGACCAGCAGCGTGACCGACGCGATCATCATGAAGACCAGGCCAATCGTGAAGAGCACCTGGTCGAGGTCGGTCGCCCGGTAGAGCCGGGCGTACAGCAGGCGTTCCAGCGCGGCGCTCGCGGCCGCGGTGACGACGAAGCCGAAGACCAGGGCCGTCCCGAACCCGAAGCCCCACTGCTTCATCGCCAGCGCGATCGCGTAGCCCCCGAGCATGGCAAAGCCGCCGTGGGCGAGGTTGACGAAGCCCATCAGGCCCATCGTGACCGAGAGGCCCACCGACACGATGAACAGCACCATGCCGGCGGCCACGCCGCCCAGGAGCATGCTGGCGACGTCGACGCCGAAGATCACGGGGGGCTTGGGGGGCCGTCGAGGCCCCCCATCTTCAGTGTGAAAGCACCCGTCGCGTCGACCGAAGTCAAGGCTGCCCAGGGACCCCGGGGCGCCCGGAGCCCCCCATGTTCATCGAGCCGCGCACGGCCCGATCTTCTGCTCCTTGCAGGCGTCCCTGACCCCGTCGATCTTGCCGATCACCTTCTGGTAGACGCGGCCGTCCTTCATCACCGCCTCGGACAGGTACTCGTTCATGACGATGTCGCGGGTGACGGGGTCGATCATGATGGGGCCGCGCGGGCTCGCGAACTTCCAGCCCTTGAGCGCGTCCAGCGCCGCCTCCGTCTCGATCTTGCCCTTGAGCGTCTGGACCACGTGGACGATGGCCGCCATACCGTCGTAGCCACCGACGGCCATGAAGTCGGGAGTGGCGGTGGCGCCGTACTCCTTCTTCCACGCCTCGACGAAGCGCTTGTTCTCGGGATTGTCGAGATCGGCGTGGTAGTGGTGCATCGTGATGAGGCCCACCGCGGCCGCGCCCATGGCCTGCAGCTTGGTGTCCTGGGTGATATCGCCCGGGCCGATCAGCTTGATGCCGGCGTCCCGCATGCCGAGCGCCGCGTAGGTCTTGACGACCGCGGCCGCATGGTCACCGGCTGGGACGAACACGAAGAAGACGTCCGGCTTCTTGTCCTTGGCGCGCTGGAAGAACGGGGTGAAGTCGGGCACCGCGCCGGCGCCGCCCATCGGAATCTCGTCGATCACCTTGCCGCCCGTGGCTTCGAAGCTCCGCTTGAACGCGGCGAGGCTGTCCTTGCCGGGCGGAAAGTCGGTGTAGCCGACGACGGCGGTCTTGGCGTTCAAGAGCTTGGCCGAGGCCTCGCCCAGAGCATAGCCGGCATGCCACATGCTGAACGAGGTCCGGACGTAGTAGGGCGACATGTTGGTGATGTGCGCCGTGCCCGCGTTCATGATCACCGCGAGCTTCTTGCCGGCGGTCACGATCGGGGCGGACGCGATCGCGTTCGGCGAGTAGATCCAGCCGGCGAGGATGTCGACGTTGTCCTGGGTGAGCAGCTCCTGCACCGCGATCTTGGCGTTGGCGCCGCCGGGATCCTTCACGTCGCGCTTGATCAGCGTGATCTTGTACGGCCGCACCTTGTCGGCGTTGAGCTCGAGCTAGAGCTCCATCCTGCGGTCGACGAGCTGGGCGAACTCGGCGCCGATCCCGGTGTACGGCAGGTTGACGCCGACCTTCACCTCCTGGGCATGGGCCCCGGAGGTGGTCGAGACAATCGCAGTGAGCGCGGCGGTGACGGCGATCATCCGCTTCATCATCGGAGTGTTCCTCCCTGGAGAGTTCGACCCGAACTGTCGGCGGGCGAATGTCGGTGTTGCCGTCCGTGCGCGTGGTCGATTTCATGCTCGGCGGGGGACAGCGCATGCGCGCGGCAGCGAGCGGGTCGCCCGCATCATCGACATCCTGGAGATCATCGAGCTGCACAGGCCACCGAACGTCTCAACCATGGCGCTGGGCCGAGATATCACACGATTAAATCAGGAAGGCTGCCGAGGGGTCCCCTGACTCGGGGCGGGCGTGGGGGCTGACTCACCCGTCCGTCACGCAGCGGGTGCGCACGGGCCCAGCCGGCGTCCCCGCCCCGGAGGCTCGCCTCGCGCGTCGCGCGGCTGAACGTGAAGATCCACAGCTCGCCGTG
>QHSR01000203.1 GCA_003221635.1 Candidatus Rokuibacteriota bacterium
CCCCCATTCGCTCGGAAGCGCCCCGGCGGGGCTGTGGCGCTCCTCCCGGCGCGCTAGGAGCCTGTCGGAGAAAAGTTCGTGACGCTGGGAGTCGCGGTCGCTAACGTGTGGGCCATGACGAAAGCGTTCCGGCCGTACACGCTGGACCAGCAGTTGCTGCTGCCGCCCGACATGCGGCAGTGGCTGCCGGAAGGCGATCTGGCGCTGTTCATCAGCGACGTGGTGGACGAGCTGGATCTAGCCGCCATCTACGGCTCGTATGAGACGGGCGACGGGCGGGGCCAGCCGCCGTATGACCCGGCCATGATGGTCAAGGTGCTGCTCTACGCGTACTGCACGGGCCTGCGATCGTCGCGAAAGATCGAGCGCGCCACCTATCGCGATGTCGCCATCCGCGTGTTGGCGGGCGACCAGCATCCCGACCACGACAGCATTGCCGAGTTCCGCCAGCGCCACTTGCCGGCGCTGGCCGGGCTGTTCGTGCAGGGCCTGCGACTGTGCCAGGCCGCGGGGCTGGTGAAATTGGGCCACGTGGCGCTGGACGGCACCAAGGTGCGGGCCGCCGCCTCCAAGCACAAGGCGATGAGCTATGCGCGAATGACCCAAACGGAGCAACAGCTCGAGCGGGAAGTGCGGGCGCTGCTCGATCAAGCGGCACAGGCCGATGCGGCTGACGACGCGCAGTACGGGGTGGGGCAGCGCGGCGACGACCTGCCGGCGGAACTGGCGCGCCGCGCGAGTCGTCTGGCCAAGATCCGGGCGGCCAAGGCCGTGCTGGAACAGCAGGCGCGCGACGCCGCCGCCCGCGCCGCCGCCGAGGGGCGCGCGAAGGTGGCGGCGCGCGAGCAGCGGGTGGGCTCGGCCAAAGGCCGGGTGCCGAACGTCCCGGACCCCGCGCAGGCGCAGCCGGAGCCCGGGGCGCAGTACAACTTCACGGACCCGGCCTCGCGCATCATGCTGGATGGGGCGAGCAAGAGCTGGGTGCAGGCCTACAACGCCCAGGCCGTGGTGGATGACCAAGCCCAAGTCATCGTGGCCTGCGCCGTCACGCAGGAGGCGATCGAGGTCCAGCAGTTCGTGCCGCTGCTGACCCAAGTGCAGACCAATACCGGCCAGCGGTCCTCGGTGATGACGGCCGATGCCGGCTATTTCAGCGAAGCGAATCTGACCGCCTCGGCCGTCGAGGGCATCGACTGTGACGTGCCGCCGGACCGGCACACGCAGGCGCCAACCGCGCGGACACGGAGCGCGGTCGCGGAGTGGATGCGCGAGAAGCTGCGCGCGCCCGAAGGACGGCAGGTCTACGCGCGCCGCAAGGCGATCGTCGAGCCGGTCTTTGGCCAAGCCAAGGAGGGCCGTGCCTTTCGGCGCTTCTCCTTCCGCGGCTACGATAAAGTCACCGCGGAGTGGGCGCTGATCTGCCTGACCCACAACCTGCTCAAGCTCTTCCGAGTGCCGACGTGCCCGCAACCAGCGTAGCCTCGCGGCCGTGATCTGCTTCGCCACGCCCCGACTCGTCGGCAGGGTGGCCCGCATCCACGCAACCGGCCTACTCCAACTCGCCATGACCATTAAACCGACAAGCTCCTAGTACTACTGTGTCAGAAAGCATTAGTCGGCTCCCGGCGAACGACCACAGCAGCGACAGGGCAGATGTTGAAGCAGCGCGCGGGCCAGGAGCTCGTACGCCGTGGCGATGGACGTCGGCACATGGCGTTCAGGCCGCACCGGGACTGCCCCGCGGCGTGAAACCTTTGGGAAGCGGAGCGGCGCGGAGGAAGGCCAGAGGCGCAGGGGGGGAAAGCCTCGCCCGCTCGGCGGCGAGGAAGGCATAGGCCGCGATACATAACGCGCCATGGTGATGAAAGCCCCGCCAGCCGCGCCCCTCGAAATGATCGAGCCCGAGCTCATCCTTGAGTTCCTGATAATCGCGCTCGATGCGCCAGCGGAGTTTGGCGAGGCGCACGAGGTCAGCGAGGGACGTCGTCTCCGGCAGCGTCGAGAGCCAATACTTCGTGGGCTCCGCGTCGCCTCGCGGCCACTCGATCAGCAACCCCTCTTCTGGCCGCGGCTCCGTCCGACCCTCATCGCGATGAGCGGGCCGCACGCGCAGCCGCGCGAAGCGGGAGCGCATCGCGCCGCGAGTCCCTTCACGCCACGTCACGGTCCGCCACGCCGTCGGGGGCAGCGCGCGGGCCAACTGCTTGAGGCTCTGTGGGGTGTGTCTCGCGGTGCGCCGCACGAGTGTCGGCGGCCGGCCGCGGCCCTTCCAGCGCTGCGGGGGCCGCGGCGCCTGGCCCGGCGGCCACGCCGTCGTCTCCTTCTTCACCCCGACGACGTAGGCCAGCCCCGCCGTGGTGAGCGCCTCGCGAAAGGCGGTCGTGTCGCCGTAGCCGGCATCGGCAACAACGGGAGCGGCCGGCACGCCTTCCGCCTGCAACGCCTGGACCTGCCCGAGCGCGATTTGCCACTTGGACTGGAACGTGAGGTCGTCCGGCACCCCGGCGGCCCGGCGTCGCTTACGGTCGGTCGCCCAGCTCTCCGGCAGGTAGAGCCGATAGGCGACCGGCAAGCTGACCGCCTCATTCGCCACCGAGACGCTCACCGCCACTTGGCAGTTGTCCTGTTTGCCCAGGACGCCACAGTACTGTCGGGCGACGCCCACCGAGTGCTGCCCTTTCTTGGGAAACCCGGTGTCGTCCACGATCCACGCGACCACGGGACCATGCCGCACCATCGGCCCGAGCACCCAGTCCCGCGCGACGCGCAGCACCGCGGCGGCATCCCAGGGCGCATCCGCGATGAAGTGATGCATCGACTGATGGCGCGCCGGGACGTGGCGCGGATCGACGCGCGCCGCCATCGGCTCGATGCTCTTGCGCTCCCCGGGCAGGCACAGCCCGGTGACGTACGCGCGCAATGGCCCATGACGATCCCGATGACCGAGGGCGCCGGCGAGCTGCTCCACATACGCCTGAAACCGCTGGGCTCGAGCGGTTGCGGAGTTGGGCATGCCTCGATGCTGACAGCGTACCCCATGCCTGTCCTAATTTTTCTGACACAGTAGTACTAACAGGCTGCTGACAAAGTCGATCGGTTGACGTTTTTGATAGTCGCGCACATCCCGCGTCGCATATCGTGCGATGTGGGAGGAGCGAGCCGATGATGGGACAGGCGAACCCGCAGCGCGGGCTGTTCTACCAGATGTCGCTGGAATCGTTCGTCCCCGCGGAGCATCCGTTGCGCGCGATTCGGCCGCTGATCGACGACGGGGCCATTCGTCGGGCGTGCCGAAACCTGTACGCGCCGATCGGCCGCCCCTCGATTCCGCCCGAACAGCTGTTCTTGGCCCTCGTCGGCGGCTATTTGCTCGGGGTGACGAGCGAGCGGAAGCTGGTGATGGAGCTGCAGTGCAATATGGCCCTGCGCTGGTTCGTCGGTCTCAATCTTGATCAGGACGCTTGGGACGCCTCGACGTTCAGCCAGAACCGCCGCCGCCGCTTCGACGAGGCGGGCGTGCTTGAGAAGCTCTTCGATGCCACGATCACACAGGCGATGGCCGCGGGTTTGGTCAGTCGCCATG
>QHSR01000076.1:0-7672 GCA_003221635.1 Candidatus Rokuibacteriota bacterium
CAGGAGACCTGCCCGGGCGCGCTCCACCAACACCAGTCTTCGCGGGAGGACGGGGATGAGCTCCGCTGTCTCGAGATCGGCCCGTCTTCTGGTCATCGCCGGCGTGGCGAGCGGAGTGGGTAAGACCACCGTCACGCTCGGACTCCTCGAGGCGTTCCGTCGCAAAGGCTTGACGGTCCAGGCCTTCAAGGTCGGCCCCGACTTCATCGATCCCGGGTTTCACGAGCTCGTGACCGGGCGACCTTCGTACAACCTGGACGGCTGGATGTGTGGACGGACTCACGTGAGAGCGACCGTCGCGCGACACGCTCGAGACGCCGATCTGGCGCTCGTCGAGGGCATGATGGGCTGCTTCGACGGGCTCGACGGCACCGGCGAAGAGGGTTCGACGGCTCAGGTGGCGAAGTGGCTCGCGGCCCCGGTCGTGCTGGTGATCGACGCGGGCGCCCAGGCGCGCAGCGCGGCGGCCGTGACGCTCGGATTCGAGTGCTTCGACCCGGCCCTCAACATCGCCGCCGTGATCGCCAATCGACTCGCCGGCGAGACACACGCGCGATGGGTCCGCGACGCCATCGCGGCGCGCTGTCGCGCGGTCCCCGTCGGGACGATACCGGGTGACGAGACGCTGGCCCTCCCCGAGCGGCATCTCGGCCTCGTCGCGGCCGGCGAGGGCGCGCTGACCCCGGACAAGCTGAAGCGCCTGGCCGACCTCGTCGAGCGCTCCGTCGACCTCGACGCGCTGCTGGAGCTGGCGTCCCCGCTCCGCGTCGAGCCGCCGGGCGGCGCGCCGCCTCCGGAGCCGGTGCGCGCCCGGATCGGCGTCGCGCGGGATTCCGCGTTCTGCTTCTACTACCGTGACAACTTCGCGCTTCTCGAGGCGGCGGGCGCCGAGCTGGTGTTCTGGAGTCCGTTGACCGCTCACGCGCTACCGCGGGTCGACGGGCTCTACTTCGGCGGCGGCTACCCGGAATTGCACGCCGCGGCTCTGGCCGCGAATACGCCCATCCGGGAGTCCGTCCGTGCCTTCGCCGACGCCGGCGGGCCGATCTACGCCGAGTGCGGCGGCCTCATGTATCTGGCGAACGCGCTCGAGGATCTCGACGGGGCGACGCACGCGATGGTGGGCCTGCTGCCGACCGTCGTGCGCATGCGGCCCCGTCGACTCACCCTCGGCTACACCGAGGTCACGTTCACCGGCGCCGCGCCGCTGGGCGCCGCCGGCCTCGTGGCGCGGGGTCACGAGTTCCACTATTCGTCGATCGACCCGGTGCCCGACGCGGTCGCGCGCGTCTATCGTCTGTGCCGGCGCCACGGCGAAGAGCGTGCGGAGGGATATGTCGTCGGGCGCGCGCTGATGAGCTACGTGCACCTGCACTTTGCGTCGAATCCGGAGCTCGCCGGCCGCTTCGTGGACGCGTGCGCCGCAGCGCCCGGCCGGTCCCCGTGCCCCGAACCGTCACCGTGGAGGCGATAGCGAAGGAACCGACGACGGTCTAGACGCGTGCAGTGCACTGCCTGGACGCAAGGGAAGCCGGTGCGAAGCCGGCGCTGCCCCGCAACTGTAACCGGGGACGAAACCCGCGACACCACTGGCCGCGCGAGGCCGGGAAGGGCGGGGAGTAGAACGATCCGGGAGCCAGGAGACCTGGTCCGGGCCGAGATGGACAGGCCCGTGGAGAGTCGAGGCGCTCCGCGGTCCGAGTCCTCGAGAGGACGAGATGACGCGGGTCATCGGAGTTCTGACGTTGGTGTTCGTGCTCTGGAGCTCGGGACAGGCGGCCGCCCAGGATCCGGCGACGCCGATGGATCCCGTGGTGGTCACCGCGACGAAAACCGACACGCCGGTCGGGCAGACCGGCTCGTCCGTCAGCGTGCTCACGCACGAGCAGATCGCGCAGCGACAGGCGGCGGACGTGCTGCAGATGCTCAGAGAGCAGCCCGGCTTCTCGCTGATCCAGAGCGGGACCCGCGGGAGCACCACCAGCATCTTCACCCGGGGTGGCAACAGCGACATGAACCTCGTGCTCATCGACGGGATGAAGGTGAACCAGGGCGGCGGGGGGTTCGACTTCGGGAACATCACGACGGCCGGTGTTGGCCGCGTGGAGATCGTCCGCGGGCCCCAGAGCGCGCTGTACGGCGCGGACGCGATGACGTCCGTCATCCAGTTCTTCACCCCGCGGGGCGAAGGCCCCCTGTCCATCTGGGGATTTGCTGGCGGCGGCAATCAAGAGACCAACGAGGAGCGGACGGGGGTCTCGTGGGGTAACCGACAGGCCGGAGTCTTCTTCGAGTTCGGTCACGTCGGGACGGCGGGCACCCTCGACGTCAACAACGGCTACTGGAATCGCACCGCGGCCCTCCGGCTCGATCTGAGCCCGACATCCGACCTCGACTTCACGTTGACCTCGCGTTACATCGCGAGCCGCGTCGGGATCCCGACCGAAGGTACCGGCGACCGCTTCGAGACCCTCGATCCTCACCAGTCCCTGGAGGACCAGCGCTTCGTCGGAACCCTCGGCGCGCGATATCGCCAGACGTCGTGGCTCGAGCATCGCGCGAAGTTCGGAACCAACCTCACGGGGAGCGTCTTCGCGGACCCGCGGGACGACGTTCCGACCGACGCGTTCTCGCCGCCGGAAGGGACGAAGACCTCGAGCACCGAGAGCCGGATTTTCGCGGACTACAACGTCGCGATCTCCCCGCCGAAGCTCTGGGAGATCACGCCGGTCATCGTCCTCGGCGGCAGCTACGAGCGCGAGCACTTCACCCAGCGCCTCCATCCGGTGGGCGAGCCCAACCGGACGAACGTGAGCCGCGACACCAAGTCGGCTTACGGCCAGGTCCAGCTCGGCTGGATGTCGAACCCCCCGCCGCCCTGGTTCACCTTCATCCCGCAGAGCGTGTTCCTCACGGCCGGCGCCCGGTACGACAACGGCGACGGCTTCGGCGAGAAGGTCACGCCCCGCGTCTCGCTCGCGGCCGTGGCTCCGGTGACCCGGACCCGCGTGCAAGGCGCCTGGGGCACCGGCATCAAGGAACCGAGCTTCTTCGTCCAGTTCGGCGGCTTCGGAGTCCCGGGCAATCGCGACATCAAGTCCGAGAAGTCGGAGAGCTGGGAGGTCGGGATCGTCCAGCCGTTCTTCGGCGGGGTCTTCGAGGCGGGCGCCACCTACTTCGAGAACCGGTGGGAGGATCTGATCGCGTTCGTCAGCTTCAAGGAGGGCTCGAGGAACATCCAGGCCGCGAGGTCGCAGGGCGTCGAGGTGGTGTTGGTCTTGAGACCGGTGAAGGGCTGGACGGCGTCCGGGACCTATACGTTTCTCCATACCGAGGTCACGGACGACGGCGGCATCGGAGGGCAGAACGAGTTCCCCACGGGAGAGCCGCTGCTCGCCGTGGCGTCCCTCTTCGTCAAGGGGAACTCCATCGATCGCGACTTCAGCAGCCCGGGCAGCCCACGGGTGACGCTTCTGGGCTACCAGAAGCTCGATCTGTCGTTCGGCGTCGTCCTGTTCCGGAACGTGATCGGACTTCGTGAGATCACCTGGAAGACCCGCTTCCAGAACTTGTTGAACGAGAAGTACGAGGAAGTCTTCGGGTTCTCGTCTCCCCGGATCACGGCGTTGACGGGCTTCGAGGTCCGGTATTAGGGGTGATCGAACGAAACCTCGCCGGAGTCGATCCGCTGATCGTGGGGGGAACGGTATGAACGGGTTGGCGCCGTGTCTCATGATCCAGGGCACCGGGTCGGCCGTCGGCAAGTCGGTTCTGGCCACGGCCTTCTGCCGCCTCTTCGCCCGCGCGGGGTATCGCGTGGCGCCGTTCAAGTCGCAGAACATGGCGTTGAACTCGTCGGTCACGATCGATGGCGGCGAGATCGGCCGGGCCCAGGCGGCGCAGGCGGAGGCCGCGGGCGTCGAGCCCACCGTCGACATGAACCCTATCTTGTTGAAGCCCGAGGCGGACAACCGGTCGCAGGTCGTGGTGCGGGGACGCCCCGTGGCCAGCACCACGTTCCGCGAGTACGCCGCGATGAAACCCGGGCTGCTCGACCTCGTGCGGGAGAGCCTCACGCGACTGCGCCGCGCGCACGACGTCGTGGTCATCGAGGGAGCCGGCAGTCCGGCCGAGATCAACCTGCGCGAAGGCGAGATCGTCAACATGCGGATCGCGCGCGTGGCCGACGCGCCCGTGCTCCTCGTCGGTGATATCGATCGCGGCGGCGTCTTCAGCGCGGATCGCCGGCTTCGTCGTCAACAAGTTCCGTGGGGACGCGGCGCTTCTGGCGCCTGGACTCGACGAGCTGACCGCCCGGACCGGCGTGCCGGTGCTCGGCGTCGTGCCCTTCATCGCCGAGTCGCTCGTGCCCGCCGAGGACTCGCTGAACCTCGAGGACCTCGAGCGCGCGCGCGGCCCCGCCGCGCTGGAGGTGGCGGTGGCGCGGCTGCCACGGATCGCCAACTTCGACGACTTCGAGCCGCTGACGCGTGAGCCCGGCGTGCGCGTTCGATTCGTGCGCCACCCCGAGGAGATTGCGAACGCCGACCTGATCGTTCTGCCCGGAAGCAAGAACACCGCGGAGGATCTCGCCTGGCTTCGCGACGCCGGGCTGGCCGAGGCGGTCGCCGCGGCCGCGGCGGGTGGCCGGCCGGTCATGGGGATCTGCGGCGGCTACCAGATGCTCGGCCTGGCCGTCCACGACCCCGACGGCGTCGAGTCCTCGACGGCCACGACGGCGGGCCTCGGGCTCTTGCCGGTGGTCACTTCGCTGGAGCGCGACAAGAGGACCGTGCGCGTGCGCGGACGCGTGGCCGCCGACGCGGGACCGTTCGCGCTGGCGGACGGCGCGGACATCGAGGCGTACGAGATCCACGTGGGCCGGACCGAGGTGAGGTCGGCACGCCGACCGTTCCTGATCGTGGAGGATCGCGATCGCCCGGTCGCCGAGCGCGACGGCGCGCTGAACGACGCGGGCAACGTCGTGGGCACGTACCTGCACGGTCTCTTCGCCAACGACGCCCTCCGACGCGCGCTCCTCCTGTACCTGGCCGCGCGCAGGGGCGTGCCGGCGGACCCACGCTGGGGAGCGCCGTCGAGCGCCGCCGCGCGCTACGACCGGCTGGCCGACCTCGTCGGCGCCGCGTGCAACCTGGCAGCGATCGGGAAGCTCCTGGGGCTCGATCTCGGCAGGGGCGCCTAGCCGCCGCGCTTCGCGGCGAGCATCTCGACCAGCCGGACCTTTTGCACCTTGCCGGTGTCGGTCACCGGCAGCTCGTCTCGCCGAAGCAGGCAGAACTGCTGCGGCACCTTGTACGCCGCGAGCTCCCGCTTGCAGAAGGTCCGCAGCGTCTCGGGCTCGGCGGCGTGGCCCTCTCGGAGGACGATCACGGCGGCGAGGATCTCCTCTCGGCGCGGATCGGGCAGGCCGACCACGTACGCTTGCTCGACGGCAGGATGGGCGAGCAGGACCTCCTCGACCTCGAGCGGCGCCACGTTGATCCCGCCGCTCTTGACCATCTCCTTGATTCGGCCACGGAATCGAAGATAGCCGTCGTCGCCGATGAGGCCCAGATCGCCGGTCACCAGGAAGCCGTCCGCGTCGAAAGCGGCTGAGTTTCGCTCGGTGTCCTTGTAGTAGCCGGGGGTGAGGTGGCCGCGGACGAGAATCTCGCCGACCTCGCCCGGCGGCAGAGGACGTCGCGTCCGGCGATCGACGATGCGGATCTCCATGCCCGGCAGCGGCGTGCCGACGGTCGCGAGGCGCTTGTCGGCGGAATCGTGAGCGTCGGTGACGGCGCAATTGCCGTAGCACTCGGTCAGGCCGTAGACGTTGCAGATCTCCCGAGCCCCGAGGTCCATCACCATCTGCATCGCGCGCGGCGGTCCGATGGCGGCGCCGGTGCGCAGCGAGGAGAGGTCCCGCCGCGCGCGGTCGGGGTGCTCGGTGAGGGCCAGCGCGATGTTCGGTGTCCCGTAGTAGACCGTGCAGCGCTCGCGCTCGATCAGCTCCAACGCGAACGCGGCGTCGAAGGACTCCTGCAGCACGATCGACCCGCCGTGGGTCATCACGGCCAGGAGCGCGTTGGCGCCGCCGAAGCTCCAGAAGAGAGAGATCCCCATCCACACGCGGTCAGCCGGCGTGAGATGCTGACGCTCACCGATGTGCCACATGTTCTCGACAAGGCCGCCGTGCGTGAGCTGGACGCCCTTCGGCGTCGACGTCGTGCCGGAGGTGTAGAGGATGTACGCGACGTCGTCGGGCCCGACGGCGCGCTGGGCGGCGCCGATCTCGGCGTCCCCGACGGTCGAGCTCGAGTCCAGGAGCTGGTCGAACGTGACGGATACGTCCACGCAGCCCACGGGTGCGGCCGCGACCACCACGCGGCGCAGCTTCGGCAGGCGATCAGAGCTCGGACCGCCCAGCTCGGCCACCATGCCGAGATAGTCCTGGCCCGCGAAGCGCTCGACCATGATCAGCGTCGTGGCGTCCGAATGATCGAGCATGTACGCGAGCTCGCGGGCGCGCGACCACGTGCTGATCGGCACGAGCGTGGCGCCCAGCAGCGTCACCGCGAAGTCGACCAGCAGCCACTCCGGGCGATTCGGCATCAAGAGCGCGACCTTGTCACCGCGCTTCACACCGAGCTTGAGCAGTCCCTTCGCGAGGTGGCGCGCGCGGGCGCGCGTCTCGCCGTAGCTCAGACGCTGCCGGCCGCCGACGATGAACTCGCGGGACGGGTCGCGCGCGGCGATCTCGTCCAGCAGGTCCGGCAGGGTGCGGCTTCGAGGTTGGACCCCTTGTGGCATCACGCCGAGTCAATCTCTACCGTACCCGGCCGGAAGCTTCAAGAGTGTCGAGTCGTTCGGGCCCGCTCGAGACGCGGGGGCGTCCTTGACTCCGCAGCGCGTGGAGCGCTACCCTGCGCGCCGTGACCTGGACCAACCCGCAGTTCCTGGTCGAGACGGATTGGCTGGCGGCCCATCTCGACGATCCGGCGCTGCGCGTACTGGAGTGCACGACCATCCTCCACCCGCGGCCCGAGGGCGGCTATCGCGCCGAGTCGGGGCGGGCAGCGTGGGCAGCCGGGCACATCCCGCGCAGCGGGTTCGCCGACCTCACCGACGATCTCTGCGACCGCGCCTCGTCCCTGCTCTACATGATGCCGCCCGACGCGCAGATGGCGTCGGCGATGGCGCGCCTCGGGGTGGGCGAGGGGGCACGGGTCGTGCTGTACGACCGCGCGGTCAACATGTGGGCCGCCCGCGTCTGGTGGATGCTGCGCGCGGTGGGCTTCGACGGCGCGGCGGTGCTGAACGGCGGCTGGAAGAAGTGGACGTTCGAGGGACGACCGACTTCCACCGAGCCGTGCGCGTACCCGCCGGCGCGCTTCGTGGCGCGGCCGCGGCCGGCGCTGTTCGTCGGCAAGGGGGCGGTGCTCGCGGGCCTCGGGCAGCGCGCCACCTGCATCCTCAACGCCCTCTCGGAGGAACAGCATCGCGGCACCGACGGGGTGACGTACGGCCGGCCCGGCCGCATCGCCGGCAGCGCGAACGTCGCGGCGCGGTCGCTGGTCGACCCGAAGACGCACGCGTACCTGTCGGCCCCCGTGCTGCGCGAACGATTCGCCGCGGCGGGCGCGCTCGAGGCCGAGCGCGTGATCACCTACTG
>QHSR01000076.1:7781-23898 GCA_003221635.1 Candidatus Rokuibacteriota bacterium
CTAAGATCCAGCTATCTGAAAGGAGCCAGCCATGGCGAGGAAGAAGAAGGGCACGGGTCTCATGATGGTCTGGGTGGACATCCCGGCGGACAAGGAGAAGGAGTTCAATCGCTGGTACAACGAGGAGCATCTGGCCGAGCGACTCTCGTTGCCCGGGTTCTTGAGCGGCGCGCGCTACGAGGCGGTCAAGGGCGGGCCGAAGCATCTCGCCGTCTACGAGCTGGAAAGCGTCGCGGCGCTGGAATCCGACGCCTACAAGCGCGTCCGCACCAACCCGACGGAGTGGACCCGGCGGTGCTCCCCCGAGGTCATCGGCACCACCTACATCCGTAACGTCTACACGCTGATCCATCCGAAGAGCGTGACTCCGCCGGTGGCCGAGAGCGAGATGGCGCCCGCTCTTCAGCTCGGTCGGATGGACGTGCCGCCCGAAATCGACGCCGATTTCAACACCTGGTACAACACGATCTATATTCCGAACTACGAGAAGGTGCCCGGCGTGATTCGTGGCCGGCGTTTTCGCGCCCTGACGGGCGCCCCGACCTATCTCACGTTCTACGAGTTCCAGAACCCCAAAGTCTCCGAGAGTGCCGCCTGGGCCGCCCAGCGGGACATCGCGCCGGAGACCCAGCGCATACGGCCACACATGCGGCACGCCCCGGGCTCCCCCGGGGTCTACGTCAAGACGTTCCAGCTGTAGGAGGCACCATGCGACTCAAAGACAAGGTCGTGATCGTCACCGGAGGAGCCAGGGGCATCGGCCAGGCGTACTGCCTCGGCGTCGCGGCGGAGGGCGCGCGGGTCGTGGTAGCGGACATCGCCGACCCGAAGGCCACGGTCAAGGAGATCGAGGCCCGGGGCGCTCAGGCGCTGGGGGTGGAGTGCGACGTGTCGCGTGAAGGGGACACGCTGCGGCTCGCCACCGAGACCCTCGCGCGATTCGGCGGCATCGACGTCCTGGTGAACAACGCGGCCCTCTACGGCGTTCTCGAGCGCCGCCCGTTCATGGAGATCCCCGTCGAGGAGTGGGACCGCGTGATGGCCGTCAACCTGCGCGGGCTCTTCCTGTGCTCGCGTGCCGTGTTCCCGGCCATGAAGACGCGTGGCAAAGGCAAGATCGTCAACATCGCCTCCGGCACCTTCTTCAAGGGCGTCCAGAACTACATCCACTACACGACGTCCAAGGGCGGCGTGGTGGGGTTCACGCGTTCGCTGGCTCGCGAGCTCGGGGAGTTCGGCATCCGCGTGAACGCGATCGCGCCCGGGTTCACCCTGAGCGGCGAGAACGAGAAGAACATGCCGGCGGAGGGCAAGGCGACGAACGTAAAGATGCGGATGCTGAAGCGCGCGGAAGTCCCGGAGGACATCGTGGGGACGCTGATCTTCCTGGCCTCGGACGACAGCGACTTCATCACCGGCCAGACGATCGTCGTGGACGGCGGCGGCAGCGTGCATTGATTCAACATCGGGGGGAGCGACGCCCCCGATTGCCCCCCACCGGTTACCCGCTGCGACCGCGCTCAGTATCGGATTGCCCCGGCGAAGCCGGCGCTCGGAACGGCGGTGACTCGCTGATACTGTCGGCCACGCTTTGACATCGAACCCAGCCCGGGACGCCGGCCGCTACGACCGCATAGTGGCCGCCCGAGTCTCGTCTCCCCGTATTCTCCTCGCCGTCCGCTCCGATCCCTGCAGCACCAGGAGGATGGGGACCAGGGGAACCAGCGCGAGGAGGAAAAATACGACTCCACCCTGGTGGTGGAGACTTCCCGCGAGAAACTGCGGATCGACGTACACCGAGAGGAGCGTGAGGGTCACGATCCGGACTGCGTTCTTGGCGATGAGCCGGGGAAGGGTGGCCAGAAAACAAGAGAACTTTCGACCGGGCCGACCGGAGGAAGAGGTGTCCGGCCACCGAGCTCACGCCCAGCATGACGAGACTCGAGCGAATTCCGCTGCACGCTTCGGCGACCTCGATAGTGACCCCGGGCAACGACAGAACGGATCCGGTCCGAAAGACGGGAACCCCGACGAGCTGGAAGGCCACGTAGGAAGCTTCGACCGACCCCGCCTGCAGCCACATGATCACTCGATTCAAGAGGATCTCGGGGATCGGGACCATGAGAAAGAGGAACAGCCCGGCAAAGCGCCCCGCTTTTGAAAGCCCGGGTGCCGTAGCAGAGAAGGAAGCCGCCGACCACGATCAGCACCGTGGCGAGCATGACGATCGACAGCTGGTCCGTGTCACCCGCCGAGAGCGAAGGTCGCCGCGCGAACGCGTACACCAGAGGGCCAGCGACAACCAAGGGGAGCCCCGCACGCCACCCGGTCGCGACGTCGGAGAAGATCCTCTTCCGCTCCAGAATGAGCAGAAAGGCGCTGGCCAGTGGCACGAGTAGGATGTGCGAATAGTGTTCGTGCGCAAAGGAGAACCGGACCAGGACGGTCAGAGGCGTGTGGAAGGCGGCGAGCGTGAGGCCAGCGACGACCGCGAAGCAGACACTCCTCGCTGTCCTTAGGCCGTACGCGGATCTAGAAAACATTCGTCGTGAGCAAGCGGAAAAATGAGTGCAGGCGCCGGGCCCTGACGAAAGGGACGGTCAGCGCTGCATGCGGAAATCAGGCCGTGGGGTCGTCCTCCCCCTGCCTGACGTGCTTTCTTCCCTTCCGCCAGAAGAGCCCGACCGCCACAATGCCGCTGCCTGCGAGCAAGAGACTCATGGGCTCGGGCACCGAAATCGGTCGGTAGACGCCGACACTTGCCACCGCGCCGTTCATGAGGGAGACGATGCCGCCGGAGTCGTACCCCGAGGCGTTCGTCAGGATGTAGAGGAATGGCGCGACGGTGCCGGATTCGATGCCCTCGTTCAGGGCCCACGTGAAGCCGATCGTGGCGCCGTTCACCTGTCTGTTCACGATGAGTGGCGCGGCCGAGGTGCCTGTCCCGCTGATGTAGTCCGCGTCCGTGGAGAATCCCGAAAAGAACGACATTGTGGCGCGCTCGAGAGCCGCCGGGCCCGAGGCGTCGGTCGCGATGGTGTATCTGAACGAGACCCCTGGGAGGCTGCCTCCACTGTACACGTCCTGGGTGAGGACGCCCGCGAAATCGAAGGCGGCGAAGGGCGCGCTGATCGACGCCAGCTGCGTCCCTCCGACAAAGGGATCCGTCACACTACCAATGACGATCGAGCTTCCACCCGGCGCGAGGGGTACCGCCATCGCCGGCGGCGCCAACAGTCCCGCGACCAGCACGGCCATAGCGATCAGCGAAATCTGTCGAGCCCGAACCTGCATGAGGGTCCCTCCGGCAAAGTGGAATTGGGTGACTCATACAGCATTCGTCGTGCCAAGCACGAGTGGTTCAAAACGGCGGCCCTTTACGCCGCGCAACAGATCCGAAAAATGAAAACTCCTGCGGAAAATCGCGCAAAAGTCGCAGCGTTGTGCACACCGGATCGACCCGTTGCCGAGGTGCTCTCACTTGATCGCCGAGAGCACGCTCGCGGCCTCGTCCCTACCGAGGAAAGCGCTCGGCGACGCGACCGCCTTAGCGAGCGCCCGTCTGGCGGTGTCGAGATCTCCGACCTTGTACGCCGCCATTCCGAGGTGATAGTGGACTTCGAAGTTTTCCGGAAGTTTGGCGGCGCTTTCTCTCAAGAGATTGAGCGCGCGCAGGTAGATGCCGCGCCGGTAGAGGATCCAGCCGAGTGTGTCGGAGACGTGAGGGTCGTCGGGAGCCTCCTCCTTGGCGATCTGTGCCAACTCGAGCGCCTTATCCTTGTCTCCGCCCCTCTCCGAATACAGGTAGGCTAGGTTGTTCGCCGCCGGGGCGAAGCGCGGCGCCACCGTCAGCGCCTGCTCGTACGCCTGCCGCCCTCGCACGAAATCGCCCTTGCGTTCATGAAGCATGCCCGCGCGCACGAGCGCGATCGGATTCTTCGGATCGGCTCTCAGGCCCTCGTAGAGCTTTACCAGCGCCTCGTCATTCTTTCCGGAAACGGTGTAGAGCTGGGCGAGCGACAGATAGGCGCTGATGAGAGCCGGCTCACGCTCGAGCGCCTTGAGGAATGCGGTCTCCGCCAGTGCCGATTCGCCTCGCACGACGTGGACAGCCCCCAGCAATTCGTGCGGCCGCCCAGAAGTTGGGACGCGGCCGATCTGCCGTTTGACCCGCTCGAGGGCCATGTCCGATTTCTTCTCGATCAACGCCAGAGCGACGAGGTGGGTCAGCGGTTCCACATACGCCGGAGCCAGCGCCAGGGCTGCCTCGAACTGCTGCGCCGCCTCCGCCCGTCTTCCTTGTGCCGAAAGACCGGCACCGGTCAGAAACGGTCCGCGGGGGTCGGCGGGCACAAGCGAGAGGATCTTGCGAGCGGCGTCGATCGCCTTGAGAGATTCTCCTCGGGTCAGATACGCGGAGCTGAGGAGCACGTGCACGCGGACATCGGGGGCTGGCTTCGCGGCGAGCGCTTCCAGCGTCTCGATGGCCGGCTGGAGCGCGCCGGCCTGGAGATCCAGTTCGGCGAGCCGGAGCGCGGCCTCCGTGAAGGTTGGGTCGATGGTCGTCGCTTCCCGCAATCTCACGCGAGCCTGACGGTGGTTTCCGATCTGCAGCTCGGCCAGAGCGAGTTGGTAGTGCGCCGGGGCGAATCTCGGCTCCAACCTCAGGACGCCCTCGAAATCCTGGACGGCCTCGGGTGTGCGCCGCTGAGCCAGATAAACCTTCCCCCGGAGGAACTGAGCCTCGAAGCTCGAGGGGTTCTTTCTCAGAATGACTTGCAGGGCCTGGTGGCTCTCTTCGTACGCGCCCTCACTGAAGGCGAGCTCGGCGAGGCGACCCCAGGCTTGCCGATGGTCCGGAACCTTCTCGGTGATTTCGCCGAGAAGGCGCTTGGCCGCTTGCGGCCTCCCCACTTGTCGATAGAAGTCGGCGAGGGTGATCCATGCGGGCGACCCAAAGGGGGCGAGGTCGGCCGCAGCCCTGAACTCTCGTTCTGCCTGTGCCGTGTCGCGTCTGAGCACGTAGAGTTCTCCGAGGGCGGTGTGTGCGTCGTGGGACTTCGGCTCCACGGCCACGGCCTCCCGGAAGGCTCGCTCCGCAGCCGAGAAGTCGCCTCTCCGGACGTACAGAGTCCCGAACGCCAGGTGGAGCCTTGCCTTGTCGCCGAGGTCGGCGCGCGCCGCGTCGAGGCGATGCAGAGCGGCGTCGATGTGCTTCGACGTATTCGCTGCCCCGGCGAGCAGGCCGAGCGCCTCGAGCTGCTTCGGGTCTCGCTCGAGAACGTGCGCGACCTGCTCCCGGGCCTTGTCCCACTGCCGCGACAGGAGATAGATCGTCGCGAGCTTGAGCCGAATCTCGAGGTCATTCGGTTCGATCTGCGTCGATCGCGCGAGATAGGGGAACGCGAGCTCGAACTCGCCGAGCTGATAGTGGGCGAGGCCGAGCCGCCGAATCGCATGGGAGTTGGTCGACTCGAGCCGGAGGCTGTTCTTGTATTCGATGATCGCTTCCCGATACTGCGCTCGGCTGAGATACCGATCTCCTCGCTCGAGATGGCGGGCTTTCCTCGCTCCGGGAGACCAGAGTAGCCCGGCGGCGAGCGCCACACCTGTCAGGAGGACGAGTCCCAGCCCCAGAATGACCTGTAGTCGGCGTTGTCGAGTCACTGTCATCGCTCCGATTCGCTTCGAATGAAATCCGGAATTGAGCTGTGGTGCGACGTCTGATCGCTGCGCGCCTCACCCACAATAGCATCGCTGGGACTGCGGGCGAAGATTGATGCGCCCCGGTTCCGAAAACCGGTTCACACGAAGCGGGAAGCCGTCGATGCGGATCGGCGATCCTGAGGCCTGCTCGGGTCACGTTTCGCCGGGCAGGCTCGCGACTCGCTGGACGACGCGCACGCAGACGCGGCCGGTGCGGTTGCGCACGGCCAGGCCGTGGCCGGGAAAGGCTGAGAGATCGAGGCCGGCGCGCCGGGCGACGTCTTCGGAGACGACGAGCTCGGCGCCGTAGTCCTTGGTGGGATGCTCGAGCCGCGCCGCGACGTGCACTGTGTCACCCACGGCCGTGAGATAGAAGCTCGCGCCCCAGCCCATGCGGCCAACTACTGCCGGGCCAGCGTGGATGCCGATGCGCAGCGGCGCCGGCAGGTCACCGGCCAGCTTGCAGGTCGGCAGGTTCGCGCCCTTCAAGACCTTGTCCGCGGAGACGGCGACCTGCCGAAACAGGTCAGGATAATCGACTCCGTACGACATGAGGCCGCTCGACGTCGCCGGCCTCGTGCATGAACCAGAGAAAGTCTCGGCGGCGAGCGAGGCAAGAATTAGACTGACGGCGAGGACAACCCCGAATCCGATCAGCCGCATGCGCACCCTGGTTGGAGGACGAATGGCGGGGAGTCTAGCTGAACGCCATGACACGGACCAGCGCCCCGGGCTGGAGACTTGCAATCGGCGCCCGGGGGACTACTAGAGGCTCGGCCGGGTTAGGCCCGGGGATGACCTGCGAAGGGGACGCTCAAGGCGTCACAGACGGGCACGTGCCCAGGGGCGTCGCTCCCCCCGCTGGTGCTAGTCAGTTCGCCGGAACCGGCTCGGTCGAGACGCGGACGCGGACGAAGTAATCCTTGAAGCGCTCCACGTCGGCCTCGGAGACCATGTCGGACACCAGGAAGCAGGCGAGCTCGCCCTGTCGCCACACCCAGGCGGAGAACCCGCTGTCGTGCATGAGCGCCGGCCGCCACCGGTTTGTACCTTGCTCGATCTGGACGCGCTGGCGGTCGGGTACCGGGAGGCCGGGAATGGGCAGCACGGTGTAGGTCAGCAGGTGGCCGTCGCCGTCGCGGTAGTGGAGCGCGATGCCGCGGTGCCCTTCCAGGTACACCGGCTCCGCGCCGGCGAACACGAGCCGATCGTCACCGACGAAGACCTGCCGGAGCCCGATTCCCGACTCCTGGGTGAGCCAGGGCAGCGCCGTCGGGATGACCTCGGGGTGTCGCGCGCCCCACATGAGGGCGCGCGTGTGCTCAGCCACGACGGACCGCACGAGACGCTCGGTCGGATCGGCCGGCACGATTCGCGGTAGCAGCGGCAGGAACGCGAGCCCGAGCACCAGCGCCGTGGCGGCGGCCGCCAGGACGGGGGCGAGCCACGCCGCGCGAGGCCGCGGAGGCGCCGCCCCTTCGGCGATGGCGGCGTGCAGGTGCGCTGGCGCGCTGTAGCGCGGCAGCTCCGCGCGCAGGCGCGCGCCGAGCGCTTCGTCGGAATCGGGGGAGTGGTCGCCGCTCATTTCTCGGTGTAGTCGCGCAGGAGACCGCGCAATCGCTCCTTCGCTCTGAAGATCCGCGACTTGACGGTCCCGACCGGACAGGCCATCACGCGTGCCACGTCCTCGAGCGCCATGCCTTCGACTTCCGCAAGGAGAAGTACGGTTCGGAATTCCTCGGGCAGGCGCTGGAGGGCGCGCTCGAGATCCGTGTGCGCCTCGACGGCGCCACTCGACTCCTCGGGCGCGTCGTGAAACATCGGGACGTCCCAGGAGGGAACACCGTCCTCGGCGAGCGCGGATTCCCGCTCGCGAAGCCGATAGAAGGTCAAGAACGTGTTCCTCAAGATTTGAAACAGCCAGGCGCGGAGATGGGTTCCCGGCTGAAACCGGTGGGAAAATCGGAAAGCCCGCAGATAGGTTTCCTGGACGAGGTCGTCGGCCTCCGGAGGGTTCCGGGTCAGGTACATCGCGAAGTTGTAGAGCGCGTCCAGGTGCGCCAGCGCCGCCTGATGGAACTCGTCGGAGGCCACGGACCGCTCAGTCCTCGAACCAGCGCGCCGGATAGTCACCGGCGCGGACGTCGTGCTCGTCCACGAGCTCGGCCAGCATCTCACGGACCGAGCGATAGAGGGCCGGGTGCTCCAGCTCGGGCGCCAGGTCCGCCAGCGGGCGGAGGACGAAGCCGCGTTCCGCGATGAGCAGGTGAGGGATCTGAAGGTCGTCGCCGGCGCTCAGCACCTGGTCACCGTAGAAGAGGATGTCGATGTCGAGGGTTCGCGGCGCGTACCGCCGGGCCTCCGGCGTGCCCGGCGGCCGTGTCCGCCCGAGCGAGCTCTCGATCGTCTGGAGCTCGGCCAGCAGCGCTCGCGGCGTCAGCGAGGTCTCGATCGCCACGACGCAGTTGAGGTACCAGGGCTGCTCGCCGACGGTCTGGCCCGGCTCACTCTCCCACGGCTCGCTGTCATAGAGCGGTGAGGCGTCGACGAAGCGAACCGCCTGGAGCCCGTAGAGCCGCCGCACGGCGGACCGCAGGACGGCCAGCCGGTCGCCCATGTTCGAGCCGAGCGAGAGGTAGACGCGCGTCACGACCGGCTCCGCGTCAGCTCGACAGCGGGGGTCCCCACCAGGCCCTCGAGTGGCGGTGTGAGCTTCCGCACGCGCACCCGGACCTCCCGGGCCGGGAATTCGCGCAAGAGCGCCTCGACGATCAGCCCGGCCAACCGCTCGATCAGGTTCACGCGATTCCGGGTACCGATCTCGACGATGCGCCGGGCGACCGCGCCGTAGTCCACCGTCGACGCCACCTGATCGGAGGCCACCGCGGACGCCAGGTCCACCGCCAGCTCCACGTCGACGGAGAACCAGGCGCCCACCACTTGCTCGGCGCGGGTCAGACCGTGCTGGCCGTAGAAGCGCACATCCTCCAGCAGGAGCTTGTCGGCCATCAGGGTTTCACGACCGTGTTCTTCAGGCTGCCGATCCCCTCGATCCGCACCTCGACGCGATCGCCCGGCACGAGCGGGCCCACGCCGGCCGACGTTCCCGTCGCGATCACGTCCCCCGGCAGGAGCGTCATGACCTCAGCGATGCGCGCCGCCCTCGAGCGCACCGTAGGCAGTGTTGGCTTCCGTCTTGAGGCGCACGATCTGCATGGCTGACCGTCACGCGAGGCCGAGGACATCGGCCATCGAGTAGAGCCCGGGCGGACGCCCGGCGACGAACCGCGCGGCACGGAGCGCGCCGCGCGCATACGTATCACGATTGTGGGCCTTGTGTACCAGCTCGAGCCGCTCCCCCAGCGTGCCGAACGACACCGTGTGCTCGCCGACGACGTCGCCGGACCGGAGCGACAGGATCCCGATCTCGCGCTTTGCGCGCTCGCCCGGCAATCCCTGCCGGCCGTAGACGGCCACCTGGTCCAGCTCGCGCCCGAGCGCGGCGGCCACGACCTCCGCCATGCGGAGCGCGGTGCCGCTCGGCGCATCCTTCTTGAAGCGGTGGTGGGTCTCGGTGATCTCGATGTCGTACTCGTCGCCGAGCGCCTTGGCCATGGTCGCGAGGAGCTTGAACGCGACATTGGTGGCGACCGACATGTTGGGCGAGAGGAGGATCGCCGCCCGGCTGGCGAGCTCGGTGACCTCGGCGCGCTGAGCCGCGGTGAAGCCGGTCGTCCCGATCACCGCGCGGGCACCGAGCCGCGCAACGAGTCGGAGGTGCTCGAGCGAGGCCTCGGGGACGGAGAACTCGATCAGCACGCGATCGCGCGTGATCACGGCCGCGGCGTCCCCGTCGACCGCGACGCCGGCCTTCCCGACGCCGGCGAGCTCCCCGGCGTCGCGTCCGAGCGAGGCGTGACCGGGAGCCTCGAGCGCGGCGACCAGACGCAGGTCGGGCGTGTCGGCGAGGCACGCGATGATGCGGTTGCCCATACGGCCGGCCGCGCCGGCGACGACGACATCTGTCGTCGGGAGGGCCGCCGCGCCCGCGTTCGGGGATGTCTCCCCGCCGGCGCCACTCATGGTGCCGCTACGTGACGAGGGCGTACGACTTGAGGATCGCGCGCAGCTTCTCCCGATTGATGTCGCTCATGCGACACATGGGCAGCCGGAACTCCGGCTCGAGCATGCCGGCCATCGCCATGGCCTCTTTGATCGGGATGGGATTGGTCTCGAGGAACGCCGCCCGCGCGAGCGGGAAGAGTCGGTAGTGCAGATCCCGGGCCCGCTTCCAGTCGCCGTCGAGCGCGGCGTGCACCAGGTCGGCCGTCTCTCGCGGCACGATGTTGGCGATCACCGAGACGACGCCGCTACCGCCGATGGCCAGGAGCGGCAGGGTGATGTTGTCGTCCCCCGAGAGAACGGAGAAGTCGGGACCGCACGCCGCGATCACGTGGCTCATCTGGTCGAGCGAGCCGGACGCCTCTTTCACCCCTACGACGCTCGCGACGTCGCGGACGAGCCGGGCGAGCGTGTCGGTCTCGACATTCACCGCCGTGCGGCTCTGGATGTTGTAGACGAGAATCGGGATGGCGACCGACTCGGCTACCGCGCGGAAGTGCCGGTAGAGACCCTCCTGGGTCGGCTTGTTGTAGTACGGGTTGACGACGAGCGCGCCGGCGGCGCCCGCCCGCTCCGCGTGCTTCGTCAGGTCGATCGCCTCGGCGGTCGAGTTGGAGCCGGTACCCGGGACGACCCGGATCCGGCCGCGCGCGGCCTCGATGACGATCTCCACGACCCGCCGGTGCTCATCGTGCGTCAGGCCGGAGGACTCGCCGGTGGTCCCGCACGGGATCAGTCCGTCCGTCCCGTGCGTGATGTGGAACTCGACCAGCTCCCGAAGCTTCGCCTCGTCGACCTTGCCGTTCCTGAAGGGGGTGACCATCGCGACGAATGAACCCTGGAATGTCTGGCTCATAGGGGCGTCTCCCCCGCCACCAGGTCTTCGTACGTCTCCCGGCGGCGCACGATCGTGTAACGATTGCCGTCCACGAGCACCTCGGCGGCTCGCGGTCTCGTGTTGTAGTTGGAGGCCATGGCGAAGCCGTACGCGCCCGCGCTCATGAGGGCGAGCAGGTCGTCCTGCTCGACGTGCGCCAGCTCGCGGTCCTTGGCCAGGAAATCGCCCGACTCGCAGATCGGACCCACGACGTCCACGGTCTCGCGCGCGCGCGCCCGGCCCGCTTCGTCGACCGGCAGGATGTCGTGAAAGGCGCCGTAGAGCGACGGCCGGATCAGATCGTTCATGGCGGCGTCGATCACCACGAACTTCTTGGCGCCGGTGTCCTTCCGGTAGAGGACCCGCGTGAGGAGGATGCCGGCGTTGCCGGCGATGGACCGGCCGGGCTCCAGCAAGACCGTCACGCCCGCCTCGCGGAGCGCCGGCAGCAGCACCGTGGCGTACTCCTCGTGGGTCGGCGGCGTCTCGTCGCGGTAGCGGATGCCGAGCCCGCCGCCGATGTCGATCATGCGGATCTCGATCGCGCGCTCGCGGAGGGCCTTGACGAGCGCGACGACGCGCGCCACCGCGTCGGCGACCGGCGTGGCCTTGGTGAGCTGGGAGCCGATGTGCATGTCGGCGCCGACGACCTCGAGGCCTCGCATCTTGGCCGCGTCCTCGTACGCCGCGAGCGCCTCGTCGTGGGGGATGCCGAACTTGGACGTCTTGAGGCCGGTCGCGATGTAGGGGTGCGTCTGGGGATCCACGTCCGGGTTCACCCGGAGCGCGATCGGAGCACGCACGCCCATCTCGAGGGCCACCTCGTCGAGGACCCGCAGCTCGCTCCGGGATTCGACGTTGAACATGAGGATCTCGGCCTTGAGCGCCTCGCGCATCTCGTCGCGACTCTTCCCGACCCCGGAGAAGATGATCTTCTTGGGCGAGATTCCGGCCCGCAGCGCGCGGTAGAGCTCGCCGCCCGAGACGATGTCGGCGCCGGCGCCGGCCTTGGCCAGCACCGACATGACTCCGAGGTTGGAGTTGGCCTTGACGGAGTAGCACACCACGTGCGGGACGTCGCGGAACGCGCGGTGGTAGCCGGCGAGGCCCTCGAGCAGCGCCGCCTTCGAGTAGACGTAGGCGGGCGTGCCGACGACGGTGGCCAGCGCGCGGAGCGACACCTGCTCGCAGCAGAGCTCGGAGTCACGGTAGTCGAAGTGGCTCATGTATCCGTTGTTCGTAGCACTCGGATCAGATGAAGTCAAGGCACGCTGACGCGGACTTCGTTCGAGCGCCCGCTCTCGTTCGGACGGGCGGCCGAGTCCTGCGCCGTCACGACGTAGCGGTACGTGCCACGGGCGACATCGCGGTCGACGAAGGTCGCGGTCGGCGCGCGTGTCGAGCCCACGCGCTCGAACGCGCCCCCGCCCGCCGCGCGGTAGACGACGTACGCGGCGACGTCGCTCTCCGGGCTCGGGCTCCAGGTGAGGCGCACCGTCCGCTCGGAGGGGATCGCGACGAGGTTCGCCGGGGGCGAGGGCGGGGTCATGTCCCGCGGCGTGACCGCGACGCGCGGCGACGGCGCGCTGTACGCGGTCGTGCCCGAGACGACCCGCACGGCGCGGACCGCATAGTAGTAGGTGCGGTCGTTTTCGAGCGCGCGGTCGACGAAGGCGCGCTCCGCGATGGGCGCGCGCGTCAGGGTGGTGGGCTCCGCGTCGACCGACGGGGCGCGCAAGACCTCGTACGCGAGCGGATCGGTGGGCGCGCTCCCGTCGATCAGCCGCGCCGGCGCCTGCCACGTCAGGCGCGCTTCACGCTCGCCCCCTTCGGCGACGAGGTCGACGGGCGGCTCGGCGGCCGGGACGTACGTCACCGAAACGCGGGCCGAGGGCGGGCCGATGCGCCCGCGGGAATCGCCCGCGATGACCGCGTAGGTGTACCGCCGCCCGAACGTGAGCCCCTGCCGGTCGGCGAACACGAGACGACTGCCGCGCGCGACGGCGGGGGCCGGCTCGTCCGCGTGGATCGTGGCCATCTCCGCGTAGCCGGCGATCCGGCCGTCCACCAGCATCGCCGCCTTTGGTTCGCCGCTGCCGCCGTCCTCCACCCGGAAGACGCGCATCAGCGCGAGGTCGCGCAGACGCGTGCTGTCCACGCGGCTGACGGGCGGCGTCCACGCGAGCTCGATCACGGAGTCGTGTACGGCGCCCGTGAGATCGGCGACCCGCTGCGGCGCCCGGACCTCCGGGGCGACCGGCTGCGCCTTCTTGCCGCACGCCGCGAGGGCCAGGAGCGCGAGCCCGAGGCACGGGGCGAGCCCGCGCCGGGTCATGCGCGCGCGATGAGGGTGCGGGCGAGGGCGAGTGAGCGGCGCACCGCCTCGGGCGCTGTCCCGCCGGTGCGAGCGCGGGCGCGCAGCGACGCCTCGACCGTGACCACGTCCTTCGCGTCGTCGTCGAAGAGCGGGGAGAACCGGCGTAGCTCGACGAGCCCGAGCCCATCCAGCGCCTTGCCCTCGGCCTCGCAGAACCGCACGATCTGCCCGACGAGCGCGTGCGCCTGGCGAAAGGGCACGCCCTTGCGCACGAGATAGTCGGCCAGGTCCGTCGCCGTGGCGAAGTTCTCGCCGGCCGCGCGCCGCATGCGATCGGTTCGGAACGTGAGGGACGCCAGCATCGGTGGCAGCACGGCCAGGATCGCCTCGAGCGTGTCGACCGAGTCGAAGAACGGCTCCTTGTCTTCCTGCATGTCGGAGTTGTAGGCGAGCGGCAGGCCCTTCATCGTCGCCAGCACCGCCATGAGGTTCCCGTAGAGCCGCCCGCTCTTGCCGCGGATCAGCTCGGCCACGTCGGGGTTCTTCTTCTGGGGCATGATGGACGAGCCGGTCGCGAAGGCGTCGGAGAACTCCACGAACCGGAACTCGGCGGTGGCCCAGAGCGTCAGGTCGGCGGCGAGCCGCGAGAGGTGCACGCCGGTGATGGCGGCCGCGGCCAGGAACTCGAGGAGCGCGTCGCGATCGCTCACCGCGTCGAGGCTGTTCGGCGACACCGCCGCGAATCCGAGATCCTTCGCCAACGCCTCGAGGTCGATCGGGAAGGCGGTGCCGGCGAGCGCCGCCGCGCCGAGCGGCAGCGTGTCGGCGCGCGCGCCGCAGTCGCGAAATCGCTCGCGGTCACGTTGCAGCATGAAGACGTACGCGAGCAGGTGGTGGCCGAGGACGACCGGCTGGGCCCGTTGCAGGTGCGTGTAGCCCGGCAACGGTGTCTCCACCGTCTCGGCCGCACGCGCGGCGAGCGTCTCCTGCACGCGGCGGAGACCGGCCCGGACGCGCGCGATCACCTCGCGCAGGTAGAGCCCCTCGTCGAGCGCGATCTGGTCGTTCCGGGAGCGCCCGGTGTGCAGCTTTCCCCCGACGTCGCCGACCAGCTCTTGGAGACGCCGCTCGACGTTCGTGTGGATGTCCTCGAGCTCGGGCCGGAACGGGAAGGTGCCCGCGGCCAGCTCGTCCCGAACGGCCTCGAGCCCCTTCACGATCGTGTCGCGCTCCGACGCCGACAGGAGGCCGGCCTTCGCGAGGGCCTTTGCCCACGCGACGCTGCCGGTGACGTCATGCGGCCAGAGACGACGGTCGAAGGCGAGCGATCCGGTGAAGCGCTCGGCGGCCGGATCGGCGCCCCCGGTGAAGCGCCCGCCCCAGAGCTTCTCGGCCGGCGCTGCGGCGGAGGGCGAGGGCTTGCGCTTTCGGGACCGCGACTTCACGGCAACAGCGCCGCGATGTCGTCCATGATCCGACGGGTCACGTGGAGCCGGACGCTGCGCCGTCCGTTGGCGCCGTCCTCGGAGAAGCAGCGCGCCGGTCCGAACCTGACGCCGAGCGGTACGCGCCGCGGGATGTAGCCGCGGCGCCCGGCCAGCGCCTCGTACGTGCCCCGGATCCCGGCGGGAACCACCGGCACGCCCGAGCGGAGCGCCAGGAGCGCGACGCCAGGGAGGCCGGGCTCGAGCCGGCCGCGCACGCTGAACGGCCCCTCCGGGAAGATGCCCACCACCTTGCCGGACTGAAGCGTGTGCAGCGCGCGGCGGAGCGCGCCCACGTCGGGCCGCTCCAGGGCGATGGGAATCGAGCCGATGTGGCGGTGGAACATCGGATGGAGCGGCGTGGCGTGCCAGACGCGGGGCATCACGAGGAACGAGATCGGCTCCGGAGCGGCGACGCCGAGGACGACTCCGTCCAGGTAATTGTGGTGATTCGCCGCGATGAGATATGGGCCGCTCGCGGGGAGATGCCCGAGGCCCTCGACGCTGAGCTCGAACCAGCGCCCGAGCACCCGGCGCACCGGGCCCCGGAGCGCGCGATACAGGAACGGCACCGGTGGCGCCGCGCGGGCGACGCGCTGGTTCGCGACGAGCGCGGTGGGGCTGGCCATGTCGCGCGTTTTATAGCACGGTTCACCGAGCGCGGGCGAGTCGGTACCGGGCGACCGCCGCGTTGTGCTCGCCGAGCGTGGCCGAGAAGTAGTGACGATGGTCGTCCCTCGCGACGAAGTAGAGGTACTTCACGGGCGCCGGGTCGAGCGCCGCTTCGATCGCCGCGAGCCCGGGGCTGGCGATCGGCCCGGGCGGGAGCCCCGGCCGAACGTACGTGTTGAACGGATGCTCGATCCGGAGATCGGCGCGCGTGAGCGCGCGCCGTTCCTTGCCGGTCGCATACTGGACCGTGGGGTCGGCCTGGAGCGGCATGTCGAGCTTGAGCCGATTCCAGAAGACCGCGGAGATGGTCCGCATCTCGTCGCGCTCCGCCGCCTCACGCTCGATAATCGAGGAGAGGGTGAGGAGGCGGTGCACGCTGAGCCCGCGCGCCTGGGCGCGCGCCGCGAGGTCGGGTCCGAGCTTCGTCCGGAGGCGCTGCACCATGCGGGTCAGGATCTCCTCGGTGGTCATGCCGCGCACGAACTGATACGTGTCGGGGAACAGATAGCCCTCGAGGCTCGGTCCCTCGATGGTGAGGGTCGCCAGAAAGGCCCGGTCCGAGGCGAGGCGCGTGACCGCGGCGCTGGTGGCCAGGCGCTCGCTCTCGAGCACGCGCGCGAGCTCGGCCACCGTCGCCCCCTCCGGGTGCAGGACGACGTGCTGCTTGACCCGCCCGGACTCCATGAGCGTCAGCACGTCGAACGTCGAGGCCCCGCGCGCGAGCTCGTACTCGCCGGCCTTGAGCTGCCGCGCGCTGCCACGCACGACGGCCAGGAGCACGAAGCCCACGCGGCTTCGGATCACGCTCGCCCCGTAGAGGCGCTCGGCGATTGCCAGGACCCCCTCGTGGGCGGGAATCTCCACGAGCAGAGGCCCCGTTTCGAGCGCGTCGGCCGGCGTGAGGACCTGGTGCCCCACCACGACGAGAGTGGCGGCGGC
>QHSR01000204.1 GCA_003221635.1 Candidatus Rokuibacteriota bacterium
CCCGGGCCACCCGAAGTACCAGGGCCACGACGGTGGCGATCAGTGGCACCGCGACGCCGCCTATCATCAGGGCACGGTGTGGGCATTCCTCCTCGGCCCGTTCGCGCTCGCACACTTCAAGGTGTACGGCAACGCCGAGGCGGCGCGTTCCTTTCTCTCGCCAATGGCCCATCACCTCGGCGACTACGGGCTCGGGTCCGTCGCCGAGATCTTAGATGGCGATTCGCCGTTTGCCCCGCGCGGGTGTATTGCGCAAGCGTGGTCTGTCGCCGAGACGCTGCGGGCCTGGCACGAGCTTGCTGCCGGCTGAGACGTTCGCGCCCCAGCAAGATTTGACACGGTTGTGACCGTCGACCCGCACCCCTCGTCCGAAAATCGGTCTCGCAGGAGCTGACGTCCGACTGCGGCGATCAAGGGCTCGATCTGGGCGCTGACCTCTGTGGACGCCGCGGATCGGAAGCTCATCGAGATGCTCACGTCTTGGGCATGCCTCCCGGGGGACCGTGGAGTCGGACGGACCGTCGTAGAATGGACGGCCAGGAGCCGGCCGGCCGCCATGGACAAGCCCCAGTCGTCAGCCCAGGACGCCGACGCACAGCGTGCGCGGACGCTGCTCGAGATCAACAACGCCGTGATCTCGAGCCTGACGCGGGAAGCTCTCTTCCACGCGATCGCCGGCGCGCTGCGCCGCATCATGCCGTTCGATCGCACCGCGATCTTCCTCCACGACCCCGACAAGGACGTGCTCCGTCTCTTCATCCTCGAGTCATCGCTGCCGACATCCTATTTCACCGTCGGCATGGAGATGCCCCAGGAAGAGAGCCACGTCGGCTGGGCGTTCCAGCAGCAGCGCTATCGCGTGTGCCGCGACCTCAGTAGCGAGCGTCGATATCCGATGGAAGAGCGCGCCTTCCAAGACGGCGTCCGCTCGTACGTGATGGTGCCGCTCGTCGCCAGGGGCCGGAGCGTCGGTGTCCTGGCCGTCGCCAGCACGACCCCTGGCCAATATTCCGACGCCGACGCGGCCTTTCTCCAGGAGGCGGCGAACCAGATTGGCCTGGCCGTCGAGAACATGAAGGCGTACGAAGCGATCACCACGCTCAACCGCGAGGTTCGAGCGGAGGCCGCTCGCCGCCGCGAGGTCGAAGAGACGCTCCGCGCGGTCGTTGAAGGCACCGCCTCGATGACCGGCAGCGACTTCTTCTACTCGCTGGTCCAGCACCTCGCCTCAGCGCTGCACGTCCGTTACGCCTTCATCGCCGAGTGTGTCGAGGGGAGGGACGACCGGGTCCGCACGCGCGCGTTCTGGAAGGGCGAGGGCTTCGGAGAGAATTTCGAGTACGCCGCCGCCGGCACACCCTGCATGAGAGTCCTCGAGGACGAGGTCGAACATTACGGGAAGGAAGTCCAACGGCTCTTCCCGGACGACCGCGACCTGGTCAAGCTCGGCGCTGAGAGCTACCTGGGAGTCCCCGTGCTCGACCCCTCGGGACCGCTGATCGGCCACCTCGTGATCCTGGACGACCAGCCGATGACGGATCCTTCTCGCGCGCTCGCGATCTTGCGCGTGTTTGCCGCGAGGGCGGGCGCCGAGCTGGCCCGCCTGCGGGCTGACGAGCGCCTCCGGGCGGCACTCGCCGAAGTCGAGATGCTGAGGAATCGTCTCCAGGCCGAGAACGTGTACCTTCAGGACGAGATCCACTCCGAGCACAACGTCGACGATATGGTCGGGTCGAGCCCGGCGCTCCTCGAGGTGCTACGCAAGACCGAGCAGGTGGCCTCCACGGACTCGACAGTGCTCGTGTACGGCGAGACCGGCACCGGCAAGGAGCTCATCGCGCGCGCGATCCACAAGCGAAGCCCGCGCCGCGAGCGTCCCCTCGTGAAGGTGAACTCCAGCGCCATCTCGGCCGGTCTGGTGGAGAGCGAGCTCTTCGGTCACGTGAAAGGCGCGTTCACCGGCGCCATCGAGAAGCACATCGGTCGCTTTGCGCTCGCCGACCACGGCACGATCTTCCTCGACGAAGTCGGCGAGCTCCCACTCGAGACGCAGGTCAAGCTGCTCCGTGTCCTCCAGGAGCAGGAGTTCGAGCCGGTGGGTAGCAATCAGACGGTCCGCGTGGATGTGCGGGTGATCGCGGCGACCAATCGTGACCTGGAGGAGGCCGTGCGCGCCGGGCGGTTCCGCGCGGACCTTTTCTACCGCCTGAACGTATTCCCGCTCCGGGTGCCGCCGCTGCGCGAGCGGGCATCGGATATCCCACAGCTCGCGATGTTCTTTCTCTCGCGCTTCGCCAAGCGGTTCGGCCGCCAGGTCGACACGATCGCCTCGGAGACGATGGACCGGCTCGTGAGCTATCCGTGGCCGGGCAACATCCGGGAGCTGCAGAACGTCATCGAGCGGGCCGTCGTGCTCTCGCGGGGTCCGGCGCTGGAGCTGGACAGGGATCTCCTTCCCGCCCCGACCCGCCTCGGGTCCGGGCCGGGCGTTGAACGCTACGCGGAGCCCGTCCGGCCTGTCGCCAAGTCCGCCGCCTCGGGGCTCGCCGCCGCCCTGGAGGAGACCGAGCGGGCTCACATCGTGGCCGCGCTGGAGAGGGCCGACGGGGTCATCGAAGGACCCAGGGGGGCGGCGAAGATCCTCGAGATGCATCCCAACACCCTGCGCAGCCGGATGGAGAAGCTCGGGATCAGGCGCTCGAGCCCCCGAGCTTCGTAGTCGGCCCCCGCTCGTTCGTGGCGCCCCACGGATTTTCGTGGCGCGCCGGGTCTCCTTCTTCCGGTCGCAGCGTTGATGGTATCGGAATTTTCAGGACTTCCAGACCAACATCCCGCGCTGAGACGCCTAGCACGGTGCTTGCTCTAGTCGAGAGGCGTGCTCAGGATCGAGCTCCTCGACCGGAAGGACGGCACCGCGACTCTCGAGCTAGCCGGCCGGGTCGTCGGCCCGTGGGTGGACGAGCTCAGCCGGTCCTGCGAGCGGATCCTGAGTGTCGGCGGCACGCTGAGCGTCGATCTCGGTGGGGTCTCGTTCGTCGACCGCGACGGCGTGGAATTCCTGCAGCGGCTGAGAGCGCGGGCCGTGGCGCTCGTCAACTGCTCGCCGTTCGTGGCCGAGCAGCTCAAGGGCTGACGATGAGCCAGGCGATCGACTCGGCCGCCGCGGATTTCGATCTCCTCGCCTCGTTGCGCCGCGGCGAGTTGGGTGCCCTCAAGGCGCTCGCGGAGCGCTATGGCCCTATGATCTACCGGCTGGCGTTCGGCGTCACGCGGAATCAGGCCGACGCCGAGGAGGTTCTGCAGGACGTGCTTCTCACGCTGGCCCGCAAGGGCGAATCGTTCGAAGGGCGGTCAGCGCTGGGGAGCTGGATCTACCGCGTCACCACCAATGCGGCGCTCAACAAGCGCCGCGGCAAGCGCCTGGAGCTCGAGACGCCCCTCGAGGAGCTCCTGCCGACCTTCAAGGCGGACGGCCATCGAGCCGGCGATCGCCCA
>QHSR01000077.1 GCA_003221635.1 Candidatus Rokuibacteriota bacterium
TGGTCCTGCCGGAAGACCTGGATGTACTCCTCGTCACCGTGGAGCGCCCGGCCCGGCAGATGATAGGCGATGCTCGCCTTGCCCTCGAGCTTCTTGTGCCCGGAATCGGAGTCGACCAGCTTGAGCGTGTGCTTGCCGTCGCTGTGCTCGAAGTAGTAGTAGATGCCCTCCTCCTCCATGAGGCGACTCACGAAGGCGAAGTCGGTCTCCCGATATTGGACGCAGTACTCGCGCTGAGCGTACGTCGCGGTGAGTCCGTCCTCGAAGACCGCCATGGAGTGGTCCGCAAAGACCTCCTTGATGATGTCGGGGACCGTCTTCTCCTGGAAGATCCGGCAGTCGGCCGTGCGGGTGAGAAACCACAGCCAGGCGCGAACGGTCATGCGGTACTCGTAGTAGCGCCCGAGCGTAGTGCCCTGGGCGAAGCGGGTGACGTAGCCGTTGAAGTAGCGGGATCCGCCCTTCACCAGCTCCAGCTTCACCGTGATGCTCTTGCCGAGAAGGTCGCTCGGCTTGATGTCGCCGCGGGTCGACAGCGCCGACAGCTCGAACTCCGAGGGACGCCCCAGCTCCTCACGCCCGCGCAACCCGCGGAAGAGCAGGTCCTTCCCCAGCGGGGTGGTGAGCTCCATCATCCGCCCCATGACGGTACTCATGCGAGTTCGAAGGAGAAGTCGCCGTTCCGGACCCCCAGGGTGATGGCGCCCAGCGGGCGGCCGCTCACCGTGCGGGCCAGATACTCCTCGCTGATCCGCGGCAGAATGGTGTTGGTGAGGATCGCGTCGATCATGCGGCCTCCGCTCTCCACCTCGGTACACCGGGAAACGACCAGCTTCACCACCGCATCGTCGTACGTGAACGGCACCTTGTGCTGCTCGGCGATGCGCCGGGCGATACGGCCGAACTGCAGGCGGACGATGTCGCCCAGGATCGTGTCCGGCAGCGGGTAGTACGGCACCACGACGAGGCGGCCCAGCAGGGCCGGCGGAAACACCTTGAGCAAGGGCTCGCGTACCGCGCGGGCCAGCGCCTCGGGGTCGGGCCGGAGCTCCGGATCCTTGCAGAGCGCCATCATGCGGTCGGTGCCGGTGTTCGAGGTGAGCAGGATGATCGTGTTCTTGAAGTCGATGTAGCGGCCGTCGCTGTCCTCCATGAATCCCTTGTCGAAGACCTGGAAGAAGATCTCGTGGACGTCGGGGTGAGCCTTCTCCACCTCGTCCAGGAGCACGACGCTGTAGGGCCGGCGGCGCACGGCCTCCGTCAGCACGCCGCCCCGTTCGTAGCCGACGTAGCCGGGCGGAGCGCCCTTGAGCGTGGAGACGGTGTGAGCCTCCTGGAACTCGCTCATGTTGATGGTGATGACATTTTCCTGGCCGCCGTAGAGCGCCTCGGCCAGCGCCAGCGCCGTCTCCGTCTTGCCCACGCCCGACGGCCCCACCAGGAGGAACACCCCGATGGGCTTCTCGGGATTGTCGAGGCGAGCTCGCGAGGTCTGGATGCGCTTGGCGATCACCTCGAGGCCGTGACGCTGGCCCACGACACGCGCGCCGAGCGTGTCGACGAGCTTCAGGACGGCCTCGATCTCGTTCTTTACCATCCGGCCCACCGGGATCCCCGTCCAGTCGGACACGACGGCGGCCACGGCCTGAGCATCGACACTGGGCAGGATCAGCGGGGCATCGCCTTGCGCCTTGGCGAGAGTCGACTGCAGCCCGCGCAGCTCGGTCAGCCGCGCCTCGCGCACCGCCGGCTCCTTGGCCTCGGCCTCGTCGCGGAGCTGCCGGCGTAGCTCGAGGATCCGGTCGACGAGGGTGCGCTCTTCTGCCCAGCGCTGCTCGAGGCCGACCAGCCGGTCCTTCTCGGCCGCGAGCAGGCCTTCCGCGTCGGCCTGGCGGGAGCCGGTGTCGAACCCCGTCGCCGCCTCGCGCGCGATCATCGCGAGCTCGATCTGCAGCGCCTCGATCCGCCGGCGCGAGTCCTCGACCTCCGGTGGCGTGGCGTGCTGGCTCACCGCCACCCGGGCGCACGTCGTGTCGAGCAGGCTGACCGCCTTGTCGGGAAGCTGACGGGCCGGGATATAGCGATGGGAGAGCTTGACCGCTGCGTCGAGCGCCTCGTCCAGCAGCTGGACGCGGTGATGCTTCTCGAGCGTGGAGGCGACCCCGCGCAGCATGAGCAGCGCCTTGGGCTCGCTGGGCTCGAGCACCTGCACCACCTGGAACCGGCGCGTGAGGGCGGGATCCTTCTCGATGTATTTCTTGTACTCGCCCCAGGTCGTGGCCGCGATGGTTCTCAAGGTCCCGCGCGCCAGCGCCGGCTTCAGGAGATTGGCCGCGTCGCCCGTCCCCGCCGCGCCCCCGGCGCCGATCAACGTGTGGGCCTCGTCGATGAAGAGGATGATCGGCTTCGGGGACGCCTGGACCTCGTCGATGACCGAACGCAGTCGGTTCTCGAACTCCCCTTTCATGCTGGCGCCGGCCTGGAGCAGCCCGACGTCCAGGACCCAGAGCTGCACGTCCTTGAGCGAGGGCGGCACGTCACCCTGAGCGATCCGCAGCGCGAAGCCCTCGGCGACGGCGGTTTTCCCCACGCCGGCCTCGCCGGTGAGAATGGGGTTGTTCTGTCGCCGCCGCATCAGGATGTCGATGACCTGCCTGATCTCCTCGTCGCGGCTCGTGACGGGATCGATGGCGCCCGCGCGCGCCCGCGCCGTCAGGTCGGAGGCGAAGCGCCGGAGCGCCTCCTGCTTGCCCATGGCTGCCGGCGGAATGGCGTTGCTCGCCTCGCCGGGCGTCCCCGCCGCGAAACCATCGCTCGCGGTCTGGCCGTCCTCCGGTGAGCCCTTGACGATGCGCGCGAAGTCCTCGGTCAGCGTCTCCACCTTCACCTTCTCGAACTCGCGGGAGATCTGCGTCAACACGTTGCGCAGGCGGTCGGTCTTGAGGAGCCCGACCACGAGATAGCCGCTGCGCACCTGCGATTCGCCGAACAGGAGGGTGGCGTACATCCAGGCCTCCTTGACGGTGTACGGCAGATGCTCGGCGAAGTCCTCGATGGTCGATGCGCCGCGCGGCAGCTTCTCCAGCATGGTCTGCAGATCGCGCACGAGCCGGGCGCTGTCGACGTCGAAGTGACGCAGGATACGGTGCAGGTCCGAGTCCGGGAGGTTGACGATCTGAAAGAGCCAGTGCACGAGCTCGACGTGCGGATTCCCCCGCAGCTTGCAGAAGGTGACGGCACCCTCGGCCGTCTTGAACATGAGCGGGTTGAGCTTGCCGAACAGCGTCGCACGGCTGATCTCCGCCATTGGTCTTCCTCTCTTACTCTCTTATGCTGCCGCCAGAGCCGTCTGGCGCGGCTGCGGGCGCTCCGGCGCCAAAGTCAGGTCGGCGGCGTCCGTGGCCGCTCGCCTGGCACCCAGCCACGTCGTCCACCCGAGCTGGCCCTCACGGCCCAGACGGATGCCCGGCACCTCGTCGCGCGCCAGGACGAGCTGTACGTCCCAGTCGAACTCGAACCCGAAGTAGTTTCGCACCCAGTGCCTGAGCCGCTCGAGGCTCCGGCCGCTCGGCAGGAAGTCGCCGAAGCGATCGAGGTCCATGGGACCCATCACGGCCCGGAATCGGCTCTGGACGTCGCGCACGCGCTCGCCGATCACCGTGCCCTGGCCGAGCATACCGCTCAGCCGCACCTCGCGACCCAGGACGGTTCGCTGATCCCGGGGCAGCTCCAGCCAGCCCAGCACGAACTGGTCCACACGCGCGGGAAGCCGGAAGAAACCCTCCAGGATCGAGGCGAGGCCCTCGGCATTCTTGGGATTGCGCGCCAGGTGCCCGACGAAGAACCGCTTGGCGTGATCGGGCACGGCGTCGCGATTGCGCGAGGCGGGCAAGCCGTGTCCGGCCAGCGATCCCACGTACACGCTGAACCGATCCTCCTCGGGCCGGTCCTGCTGAACCGTCGGGCGCGCCTCGGCCCACGCGCGGTAGAAAAAGAGTCCGAGCCGGTGGTGGAAGAGGTCGAGGAAGCGCGCCAGGGTGGGGTCGGCGTTGTGCATCAGCCGCTCCCTGGCGTACTCCGTGAGGTGCAGCGGCAGCGGCCCGTTGGGGCCGAGGAGGCCGAAGAACCGCTGCTCGAGCCTGGGGGGTCGTTCTCCGTTCACCTCGCACGCCGAAAGCGTCGATGGCGCGAACGCGACGGAGGCCTCCTGCGATATGCGGACCGGCTCGTCTCCCGGACGCAGGGCTCGGCCCAGTCGCGGCCGGTCCGCGAACAGACCTTCGATGCGGCGCAGGGCCTGGAAGAAGTCGAACGACCAGGGCGCCCGCGCGAGCGCCGCGAACAGAGCTACACGAGCTGTCGCGCGGCCATTCGTGGCGGCCACCGCTTGATTTCCCCCCGTCTCTCGGACACGACTACGAGCTCCGTGAACGTGTTCATGGACGCGAGCCGCGCGAAGACCTGCTCGAGCACCGCCCCCAGGAGGAAAGCGCTCGCCCCGGCGAACGGAGTCTCATCGACGGTCAGGCGGATCTCCAGCCCGCGCCCGAAGACGATGGGGCCGGGCACCGGCAGCCGACGGGTGCGCGGCGTGACGGCCACGCGGCGCACGCCCTGCGTCTGTCGGCGCGAGACCGCGTCCGGCATGTCGGCATCGACCAGATCCGCGTAGAGCTCCAGGAACTCGCGGAGCGCCGTCGCGCCCTGATCCTCGTTGAGATCCGCGACGGTCAGGTAGTTGAGCGAGAGATGGCTCGTGAGCCGCCACGGGATCTCGCCATCGAGGACCGCCGGTCGAGGTCGACTCGGCCCGCGCAGGCACCGGACGCCCTCGACGGGCGCGGAGATCGCCAGGCTGAAGTCGCGGTCGCTGCCCACGGGCATCAGCAGCGGCAGGTCGCGGTTGCTGACGAGCACGTCGACCGCAAGCTGCCGGAGCGCTCCGGAATACGGCGCCTCACGCGGATCGACCAGCGACAGCGACACCTCGCTGCCCATGTAGCTGGTCCGAGCGCCGTCGCGGCGCTGCTTCTCCGAATAGGCCCGCGGCTCGCGCCGGATCGTGAAGTACCCGTGTGCCGGCAGCGCGCCGTCGGCGTCGACCGAGGTGTAGAACGGGCGAAACTCTTGCTCGGCCTCGAGGCCCTCGTTGTAACCGACGACCCGCTCGACGCTGTACACCTCGAAATCCATCGGCTTCGTGCGGTCGACCACCACGTGGTGCTCCGCCTGCTGGTCGGTGACGTGGATGCGGTCACCGCGCCGCGAAAAGAGGTTGATGGCCGGCGTGCAGTGGAGCGCGAAGCCACCCTTGTCGACCATCGTTCCCAGCGTCGCATCTCCCCGCGCGAGCGGGATCGTCAGCTCGATCTCGTCCCCGGTGTGGCGCGCCAGCGCCTTCCGGAGTCCGGCCAGCTCCACGAACCGGAAGCGCTCGGGGAACGCGAAGTACTCGTGCAGCAGCCGGTAGCCGCTGAACGACCGGGTCGTGTAGGGAATCAGCGCCTCATCCCTGGCGAATCCCGCCGGCTGGATCGCCTCACGCCCCAGCCACTCGAACCACGGCAAGGGGCGGGCCGGCGGTCCGACGAACACGCCGAGGCCGCTGCCGACGATGAGCTCGTAGAGCTTCAGGGCCACCTCGTCACTGCCGGCGAGGAACAGGTTCAGGCGATCCATGGCGATCTGCTGGAAGGTGTGAGGCGCGGCCGCGCGGAGCCGAAGGCGCAACACGGCCTGCACCGGCTCGACGAGCCCGAGCGTGTTGAGCGGAAGGTCCGGCGCGAACGGCGCGTATCGGGCCTCGGTGATCTCAATGGGCCACAGCGTCACGTCGTGGGCGGTGCGGAACTGGCAGGCCGTCACCTCGCCGCGGGGAATCTGGCCGCGCAGCAGCGTGCCCCGGGGGACCACGAAGCCGCCGGCGAGAGATCCCTCGGTCATGGCGGGGGCGAACTGGACGATCGCCATGGCCGGCGTCGGGGTCAGATAGTGCGGATACACGACCTCCAGGAGGTGCTGCGTGAAGCGCGGGAACTCGGCGTCCAGCTTGAGGCGGACGCGGGCGGCGAGGAAGCTGAACCCCTCGAGCAACCGCTCGACGTAGGGATCCGCGACTTCGGTCGGGTCGAGCGCCAGTCGCGCGGCGATCTTGGGAAACGCGGCGGCGAACTCGGTCCCCATCTCCCGCATGTACTGCAGCTCCTGGCTGTAGTAGCGCAGCATGCGGGCGTCCATCAGCGCCCCTCGGCGATGCGAATCTCGCCGCTCTCGAGATCCATGTCGGTCTTGAGCAGCAGATCGAGCGGGTACGGCTGCGCCCAGAGCTCGCCCGTGATCTCGAAAGAGATGACGTTGTGGTGCCCCATCGGATCCTCCGCCGCAATGCCCCGCACCGTCAGCGAGCCCGGGAGGATCCGCGGCTCGAACCGCAGGATGGCTTCCTTGAGAATCCGCTCCACCTCGTGGAGGTCCAGGCTCGCGACAGGACTACCGGCCAGGGGCGTCAGGCCATAATTCAGCGTCGATTGAGCGGCGAGCGGGTGGTCGGTCAGGTCGAGCGTGCTGGCGAGGTTCGTCGAGTTGAAGAGCCACGACAGGTCCCGCAGCACGGACGCTCTGAGCTGAGTGCGGCTGAGGACGCGCTCGTCCCGGCCCTCGACCTTGCGCCCTGGGTCGTGGTCGGTCAGGCGGTCGAGTAGGGCGGGCTGCAGCGCATCCCGCGCGCCGACCTCGACCATCTCACGCCTCCGCTCCTCCGAGTTCGATGCGCCGCACGCTCAAGAGGGCATGCTCGCCCTCGGCAGTGGCGAACATCCGCTGACCGCGGCCGTGGAACGTGTCCGGCGCCACCTCATCCCACTCGGTCTTCCGGCTGAGCCGGATCAGTCCGTCCCCGTCAGCCTCCGACCCGGGGTACCGGGCGGGAATCAGCGCCGTGGCTTCGCCGCCGTTGGCGAGGCCGAGCTTCGCGGGCATCCACAGGACGTCGCGCAGATCCGCAGGCGCCTCGAGCGTGACGGAGCGTAGGCGCTCGAACGGCACCCAGTAATAGCGACCGTCGACAATCGCCTCGCACACGGGCCCCAATCGCGAGTCGCCGTCGGCAATCCATTCGAAGGCCTGACCATCGATCGTGCCCGGCACCGCGTTCGCCTTCTCCAGGGCCTCCGACCGGAGCGCAGTCGCTTCGGCGGCACGCCCCTGCGCGGCCACCGACAGGGCCTGGAACAGCAGCGCGACCCACGGCAGTGGCTCGCCGAGAACAAGGGGTGTCCGGGCGCCGGCGAATACCTCACGGCGAAGCAGCTCGCAGGTGATGGCCGCGCCATAGACGTGAACGAGGGGCAGCGAGCCCACGCTCAGCTCGCCCAGCACCTTGAGCTGAGCGCGGGCCCGATCCCAGTCCCCGAGCACACACAGAAGCTGGAACAGGAACACTCGATACTCTGCGTTGTCGGGTGCCTTGCGAACCTGATCCTGCAGCTCGGTCAAGGCCTGCTCGACGCGCCCCTCACGCAGACTCTGCTCTGCAAGCATTCGAACTCGCCTGGGCCTGCCTAGATCTTCACGTTCTTGTTGACGTCCCAGCCCATCTTCGGCGTGGACTTGGAGCCGCCCTTCGCGTCCTGCTCGGCGTAGTCGACCTTGACCCGGGCAAAGTTCAGGCTCACCTGCTCCATCAGACGGTCCTCGCCGCCCGACCCGCCGGGATTGACCGAGCTGACGATGACGTCCTCCATGGTGACGATCAGGTACTCGAGCGGGTTCTCACCCGCCTTGCGCACCACCAGCTTCGCGTCCTTCAGATGCTTACCGTTGCAGCAGGACAGGTACAGGTCCGGCGACGACTTGTCGATGTACTTCGTGAACGACAGGTCGTTCACATTGACCTTGCCCGCTCCGGCACCGCTCCCCATGTGAGCCGAGCCCGACTGCGACAGGCCCCAACTCCACGAGAGGACGTCGATCTCCTCTTTGTGCTTGTCGTCGCCAGACTCACCCTTGATGCCGTCAAGCTTCATGAACATGTCTACGGCCATGGATCCTCTCCTCTTTCCCGCCTTACGTGCTCGGCTCGAACTCCTGGTTAGCCCGGATCAGCGTGTCACTTCCCGCCCTTGGCCGACGGCAGCTTCGACACCAGCCGCAGCGACACCGTCAGGCCTTCCAACTGATAGTGAGGCCGTAGAAAGAACTTCGCGCTGTAATACCCTGGATTGCCTTCCACTTCTTCGACAGTCACCTCGGCCGCGGCCAGCGGGTATTTGGCCTTGGTCTCCTCGCCCGCCGACGCGGGATTGCTGAGGACGTACTGCGAGATCCACTTGTTGAGCCACGCCTCCATCTCGTTGCGTTCCTTGAACGAGCCGATCTTGTCGCGCACGATGCACTTGAGGTAGTGCGCGAACCGGCAGGCCGCGAAGAGATACGGCAGCCGGGCCGAGAGGTTCGCGTTGGCGGTTGCGTCCGGATCGGTGTACTCGAACGGCTTCTGCAGCGACTGGGCGCCGATGAACGCGGCGAGGTCGGTGTTTTTCCGGTGCAGCAAGGGCATGAAACCGTTCTTGGCCAGCTCGGCCTCGCGGCGATCGCTGATGGCGATCTCGGTCGGGCACTTCATGTCCACCCCGCCGTCGTCGGTCGGGAACGTGTGGACGGGCAGGCCTTCCACCGCGCCGCCCGACTCCACGCCGCGGATGCGCGAGCACCAGCCGTACATCTTGAACGACCGCGTGATGTTCACGCCCATCGCGTAGGCCGAGTTCACCCACGTGAACTTCTCGTGACGGGCGCCCTCGGTGTCCTCGCGAAAGTCGAACTCTTCCACCGGGTTGGCCTTGCCGTACGGGTACCGGCCGAGGAACCTCGGCATGGCGAGACCGACGTATCGCGAGTCTTCCGACTCGCGGAGCGACCGCCACGGCGCGTACTCCGGCGTCCCGAAGATCTTGGTGAGATCCCGCGGGTTGGCCAGCTCCTGCCAGCTCTCCATTTGCATGACCGAGGGCGAGACGCCCGCGATGAACGGGCAGTGGGCCGACGCCGCCACCTGCGCCATCTGGCTGACCAGCTCCGCGTCCGGCGGCGTGTGATCGAAGTAGTAATCGCCGACCAGGCAGGCGAAGGGCTCGCCGCCGAACTGCCCGTACTCCGCTTCGTAGATCTTCTTGAAGACCGGGCTCTGGTCCCAGGCGACTCCCTTGTAGCGCTTGAGGGTCCGCCCGAGGTCCGCCTTCGAGATGTTCATGACGCGAATCTTCAGCATCTCGTCGGTCTCGGTGTTGTTGACCAGGTAGCTGAGCCCACGCCAGGCGCTCTCGACTTCCTGGAAGGCCTTGTGGTGCATGATCAGATTGACCTGTTCGCTGAGCTTCAGGTCCAGCGCGGCGATGATCGCCTCGATCGTTCCGACCGCGTCCGCCGAGATCAGCGTCGTCTGCGAGAGCGCCTGTTCCGCAAGCGTGCGCACCGCCGACTCCACCGCTTCCTTGGCGGCGTCGGACCGCGGCTTGAACTCTTTGTTGAGAAGTTGCTGAAGCTCAGAAGGCTCGAATGCTCCGCCCTGGCCCTCGGTCTGTTGCTGTGTCGCCATAGCGTGTCCTCGTCAATAAAGGGTTAGGACTTGGGCTGCGCGTCCGTCTCGGCCTCGACGGGCTTCGGGGCAGAGGCCACAGCCTTGAGGAGCGTCGGATCCTGGAGAAGCTGCCGGATCAGCTGCTCGGCGCCGCTCTTGCCGTCCATGTACGTGACCAGGCTCGCCAGCTGCTGGCGCGCCTCGAGCAGCTTGCTCAGCGCGTCGACCTTACGGGCGACGGCGGCGGGTGAAAAGTCGTCCATGCTCTCGAAGGTGACATCGACCATCAGGTTGCCGTCGCCGGTGAGGGTGTTCGGCACCTGGAAGGCGACCCGCGGCTTCATCGCCTTGAGCCGCTGGTCGAAGTTGTCGATGTCGATCTCGAGGAACTTCCGATCGGCGACATCGGGCAACGGTTCCGTCGGATTGCCGGAGAGATTCGCCATCACCCCCATGATGAAGGGAAGCTGGATCTTCTTCTCCGCACCATAGAGCTCCACGTCGTACTCGATCTGGACGCGGGGCGCGCGGTTCCGTGCAATGAACTTCTGGCTACTGGCTCGCGGCATGTCGCACCTCCTTACGTTTTCTCGAACTCGCCGGCCAACTTTTCGAGCTGGCCGAGGCTGTCGGGCATGAGGTCCTTCACGATCTCCACGAAGTTCATCTGGATCAGCCGCTGCGCGCGTCGGATGAACAGCGGCGCCGGATTGCTGGGCTCGTGTCGCTCCATGTATCGGCAGACCAGCTCGAGCATCTGCATCGCGTCTTCACGCGTGCGGATCTCGCCACCAGCCCCGGGGCGCTGCCCGGTCGCGGGCTCACACTTCGAGCAACGCGTCGAGAGGCTGCACCAGGGGCCCGAGGTCGATCGCTCGGGACGCGCCGACGCGATCGGCCATCAGCGTCTGGATCGCGGACGCGTGATCGTGAGCCTCGCGCAGCGCGGATGGCACCGAGCGATCGCTGGAGAAGGCGGCGGCGATCTGGGCGTGGAGCTGGGCCAGGGGTTTGCCCGGACCCGCAGTCCGCGACGGAGCGAGCCGCCCGAGCGCTATCTCCACGTCGCGCGCGCGGAGCTGGCCCTGCTCGCGCGAATTCACGAGGTAGCTGTCGCGCAGGTCCTTGATGCTCGCATCAGGATCGACGAGCGGGGCCAGCGCGTTCAGGCGTTCGGTGGGATCGTTGTCGTGGTCGGCCTCGAGCACGGGATGGATCCCGTCCCAATAACGCTCGAGCAAAGCTTGGATCAGGCCGAGACCGGTGGCGAGTCCGGGGATGCCCTCCGTGCACGTGAGCGCCCGGGTCAGGTGGACTGCGACGCGAAGGTCCTTGCTGCGGAGCAGCGTCGCCTGCGCCAGGTCGATGACTTTCGACCAGTTCGGGTCTTCGGCCGGCTTGACGGCGTCACCGGAGCGCTGCTCCGGTTTCCCGCGGGCCGCTTCCTCGAGCTGGAAGAACGACAGATCGTGCTCAAGATTCGGGCCACACGGAGGAGATTCTCTGGTTTCCGACAGCACCGCTCCGACGTCCAGCATCACCGCTCCCAGACGAATGCGCTCAACAGCACTCTCTCTAGCACTCTCTCTCGACCGGTTTCGCCGCCGATATCAGCCGCGCGCCAATGTCAATGCAGATCCTTGGCCAAACGCCCTCGTCGCCCTGTTCGACGACGACGCGGTTGTAGCGAAATGGGTCGACCCTATGCCTTCCGCCCGGATCTGTCAATCACCAAATGTACTTCGACTTCACCACGAGCCACCTAAAGGACCGCCGCGGAGCCACGCGCCGATCCATAGGCGGCGCCCCGTGTTCCCCATCTCATCCAATCCTATGAAGAAAAGTCCCTGCGCGTCGTCGACAGGCCGAAGGCGAGGCTTGGCAGGTCCGCGCCCGCGCTCCGTCGGACAACGCGTTTCCGGAACGAAACCCGTCGCGCGGCTGATCGTCACGCTTCCTGCGACTCGTCAACCGCACGGAGCGCCGGTGATCGATTCAGTGGTCAAGATCAGGCGATTCACCCGCAGCCAACTCGGGCGCTATGCCCTGCGACCTCGAGGCCGCGCCGGTGAGCGGCCAGACATCTGAGCGTGGTGGCGCTGGCCGTCGTGCTTTGGTGGGGACGCGGTCCAAGAGCTGGGGAGAGCACTTTCGCCACCCCTAGTGCCCGGCGCCCGCGACCGAGACGCCCGTGAAGGTCGCGAGGCGCTTGGCGAGGGGGGTGTTGCGGCTCCGGCCCACTCTCAGCTGCCCGTCGATGATGACGCCGGAGATCCCGGGAATGTCCCCCCGGGCGATCGCCGTCAGCGCATCGCTCGCGAGCGACGCTGACGGCGCGTCGCAGACGACCAGATCGGCCGGCGCGCCGACCGCGATCGTCCCCGTGCCCGCCGCGAGACGGAACGCGCGCGCGTTGCTTCCCGTCGCGAACGCGATGACCATCTCGGGCGGGAGATCGCCGAGCGACGCCAGCTCGCACACGCTCTTCATGACGCCCATGGGCATGACGCCGGTGCCGGTGGGCGTGTCGCTGGCGACGCACACGCGCGCCAGCGCGCCGGCCTCGCGCGCCCGCTTCACGATGTAGAGGGCCGAGCGGAGGTTGCCGGCCTGGACGACCTGCAGCGCCATTTCCGTTTCGCGGATGATCCGGTCGATCCCTGCCTCGTCGAGCGACGTCGTGCCCCCATTCACGTGGCCGCAGACATCGGGGCGCAGGTGCAGCAGGACGTCGTGGCTGATCGGGCTCGAGCCCGGGATGGACGTGCCGCCGCTGTGGGACATGACACAGAGCCCGTGCTGCTGGGCGCGGCGCACCTCCGGCTCGCCATCCCTCGGCTGCGCGTAGCCGCCGAAGCCGTACTTGGCGTGGCGGACTCCGTGCTTCGCCATCTCGGCGAAGTCCTCGTCGGTCAGCCCGGGCTCGAGCACCACCGAGCCCGCGTTGACCTTCATGCCGTTCGGGTGGAAGTGCTCGAAGCACTTCGCGGCGGCGATCGCCAGCGCCTTGGCGGCCACCGGGTCGTGGGGCCGGCCCGGCGCGTGCACGCCCTCACCCGCCGACACCACGGACGTGATGCCGCCGTGCACGTAGGAGTCGAGGAAGTCCACCGTCTTCTGCCGCGGGGTGTAGTCGCCGAGCACCACGTGACAGTGCGAGTCGATGAGGCCCGGGATGACCGTCGTGCCCAGGCAGTCGACGACGACGTCGGCGGCACGAGCGCCGATCCGGGACGCGGCGCCGATGGCGCCAATACGTCCGTTCTCGACGAGGATCGCCTCCGCCTCAGCGCGTGGCGCCGCCAGGATCCCGGTCGCCAGCACCCCTATGTTGACCAGACCCAGCGTCGCCACTAGTGCCCCGTCCTCGCAATCACTTCGCGTCCCCGCGACAGGCCGGCGGACGCGGCCGGCGGGTGCGGGCGGGGTCGAAGGGACCCGTTCCCGGCAACCGGCGGCGGGACCGCACCCGCCGGCCGCGCCTGTCGGCCTGCCGCGCCGCGCTCGTCACGATGACGCGGACGCAAGCCTAGTACTCCCCGAGGCAGCGGTCGACCATGGCTTTGGCTGCGTCCCAGTCGTAGGACTTGAACATTCGCCGGTTCACGACAGGCTGCGAGGCCGAGTAGAACATCTCGTACTGGAGCTGGCGACCGCCGAACTCGGTGCCGACGAAATCCCAGATCAGCTTCACGAGCTTGATGCGCTCGCGCGCGCCGGCGGCGGCCGACCGGTAGTACCGCTCGGTGTCGGCGCGGGTCTCCGCGCTCGTGAACGCGCCTTCCGAGGAGGGCACCATCTGGAACGCGCCGCCCGCCAGCTCGCGGAGCGTGCGCATCATGTCCACGATGAGCCTGCGCTGGAGCCCCATGCCCGCGTAGACGTACTGCGGGTGCGGCCGCGCCACGTCCCGGGTGATGACGGGATCACGCTCGGCGGCCTTCACCAGCGCGTCGAACGCGGCGCAGAGCGAGGCGATGTCGCCGCCGAGCGTCGCCTGGACCGCCGCGTCGCCTTCGGCGGTCTGGATCTCGGCGAGCCGCATCGCGAGGCCGGCCATGAGCTCGAGCTTCACGCCGAACCGGACCAGGGCCTGGAAGTTCGCCGTCGTGTGCGAGGGGGAGTCGTGGAACTGGGCATTGACCAGGTCCACGTTCCGGTAGATGAAGACCTGCTCCCACGGCACGAACACGTCGTGGAAGACGACGGTGGTGTCGACCTCGTCGAAGCGGGACGAGAGCGGATAGTCGAAGACGCTCGTCGCCATCGAGGCGAACGGGCGCCGGGGATACAGCCGGAGCCCTTCCGCGTTCATGGGCATGACGAGGGAGATCGCGTAGTCCTCATCGCCGGGGACCAGCGGCGTGATGTAGGAGACGAAGAGCCAGTCGGCCATCGTCGCCGACGTGGCGATGGCGTGGGCCCCGCGCACGACGATGCCCCCCGCGGTCTCCCGGACGACGCCCGGGTGCAGGAACGGCTCAGGGTGGCGATGGGCGGGCTGCGAGCGGTCCACTTGCGGCGGCACGATCGCGTAGGTCACGTAGAGGTCCTCGTCGCGCGCGCGCTCGTAGAAGCGCACGACGTTGTCGCCGAAGCTTGCACCCCCGCGGTCGAAGAGGTGTCGCCAGGCGGAGAAGGCCGTGAGCACGCACGCGACGTGGTCGGGCGTCCGCCCCATGAGGCCGAACGACGGCTCGGCCCAGAACCGGTGGACTCGCCGCCGCAAGCCGAGGTCCTCCGCCGAGCGCGGGACGAGCCACATGTTGCTGTGGCGCGCTCCCGTCGCCGGGTCGGCGAAGGTCAGTGCCGGCTCGCCCGCCGCGGCTTTCGCGCGGTCGTAGGTCTCGGCGATGCGCCGGATCGGCTCGACGAACGCCGGGTGCTTGGTGACGTCGTCGACGCGCTCGCCGTCGAGATACACGGCCCGCCCGTCCCGGAGACTCGCGACATACGCGTCGCCGCCACGCATGAGCGCGCCAACCTTGCCACAGGCGGCGAATAATGACAAACCCCGGGCGGCGAGGATAATGTCCGGCGCCGTGAGGCGCCCGCCCCTCGCCGTCGTCCTCGTCGCCATCTCGCTGCTCGCGCTCGGAGAGACCGCCGGCGCCGCGATGTCCCGGCTCAAGCCCGAAATCCAGCGCTACGCCGCCACGCGCGTCGCCGCGAACGCCGCGGCGCACGGCTTCTCGGGCTCGGCCGAGTACGACGACGAGGTGCGGGAGCGTGCGATCTTCACCGCCGAGGCCGGGCTCTCCTTCTTCCACCTCCACGCGGAGGGAGTCGGGCTGGTCCTCTTCTTCACGAGCACGCTGGTGGCGTCCGCCGTGCCGTGGCGACGTGCGCGGGCCGCGCTCTACCTTCTCCTGACGCTCGGCGGGCTCTTCCCCCTGGGCTATCTCGTGTACGGCGCCGCCGTGCTGGAGCTCGGGCGCGACGCCGGAATCGACCTCGCCGAGCGCTGGATCCTCACACCACTCGGCATCTCGGCGATCGCCGGCCTCGTCGGCCTGCTGCTCGTCGCGGCGCGCCGGCGCGCATGACCGTGGTCGTCGAAGCCCCCGCCTGGCGCCTGCCACCGCGGTGGGTCCTGCTGGTTGCCGTGCTCTCGATTGCGTGCGCCGAGGTGGGGGGCGCCTCGATGGCGCGCTTCAAGGTGGAGCTGGCGCGCTGGGCCCGCGGCGCGATGCTGGCCCGGCCCGCGGTCCACGGCCTCGTCGGCGTCCGCGACGTGGACGAGCGGATCCTCGACGAGGCGCTCGTGAAGTTCGACGCGGGGCTCCGCCTCTTCCACATGCACGCCGAGGGCATGGGGCTGGTGATCATCGCGGGCGCGACGGTCGCGGCGACCCTCGCGCGGCCCGGGACGGCCCGCCGCTCGATCATCGCCCTTCTCACGACGGGCGGCGCGGGCTATCCTGTCGGCTACCTCGTATGGAGCGCCTTGATTCCCTCGTACGGGATGGACAGCGCCAAGACGATCGCCGAGTGGCTCGTCTGGATCCCATTCGGCTCCGCCGCCATCGTGGCGCTCTGGTGGCTCGCCGCCCTGATCGCGCTACGGATGATCCGGCCATGACGCGCATGATCGGGCGTGCCGGCACCACAAGCACCTTTCTCGGGCCACCCGCGGTCAGCGCCGGCCTCATGGCCCTCGCTACAACAATCCTCGCTACAACAATTCTCACCGTGCTCACGGCCCTCGCGACAACAATCCTCGCCACAACCCTCGCCACAGCAATAATCACCCCGGCGGCAGCCCACCACGTCGGCGCCTACGTGCCGAAGGACAACGCCGTCACCACCAACTTCAAGCACGTCAAGTTCGCCGTCCAGGCGAAGAAGTTCGACGTGGCGCTGCAGCTGTTCGAGACGGGCGCCCTCCGGGCCGAGATGCGCGCCCGCGCGTCGACCCCGCCGGCGGGACTCGAGGAGGCGACCCGCGCCGCGCTCAGGGCGAACGACGGCGTGGAGGTGGAGCGGCAGCTCATGATCTTCTTCGCCGCGCTGGCGCGCGACCTGGCCCTCGAGGCCGACCGTCAGCTCGCCGAGCCCGGCGGCACGCCCGAGCGCCGCGCCGCGACCGGCCGCAAGTTCCTCGAGGCGATCTGGCGCTACTACAACCTCGTGGACTTTGCCATCGCGATGCGCGACAACAAGACGTCGGTCGCGGTGCGCCTGGCGTTCGACGAGGCGGAGACCTACGCGAAACCGGTGACCGCCGCGGCGGCGCCCGTCGACCCGACCAAGATCCGCCAGCCGCTCCAGCGAATCGCACAGGCTCTCTCGGCCCTGATCGAAACGTCGTCAACGCCAGCAAGGAGGGATTCATGAAGCGTGTGACATGGGGATTCACGGTGCTGATCGCGATCGCCACCTTCGTCTGGGTCACGGCGCCCGCCGTCTCGCAGCCGAAGGTGGTCAAGATCGGCGACCTCGGCTCCAAGGTCGGTGTCTTCGAGGGCTACGGGAAGTACCAGACGTGGGGCATCCAGATGGCGGTCGAGGAGCTGAACGCCAAGGGCGGCGTCCTCGGCCACAAGCTCGAAGTCATCTCCGAGGACGACGAGACCAAGCCCGCCCCGGCGGTGCGCAAGGCCGAGAAGCTCATCCTCCAGGACGACGTGAAGCTGCTGGTCGGCGCCGTCTCCAGCGGCGCGACGCTGGCGGTGATGGACGTCACCAAGAAGCACAAGACGATCCACTGGAACTCGGTCTCGTGCGCCGAGTTCATGCGGACCACGAAGTTCCACAAGTACTACTTCTCGAACCAGCCCGACTCCCGGATGCAGGCGAACGGGCTCGCCAAGTACATCGTCGACAAGATGGGCAAGAAGGTCTACATCTTCTATACCGATTACGCGATGGGGCAGTCGGACGGGCGCCAGTTCAAGACCGCGCTCGAGAAGCTCGGCGGCGAGGTCGTCGGTGTCGCCGGCGCGCCGCTGGACACGAAGGACTTCAGCCCCTGGTTCGGCGCCATCAACCAGTCGAACCCCGACGTGCTCTTCGTGGCGTTCGCCGGGACCGACTCGCTCCGGCTGATGACCCAGCTCCACTCATTCGGGATGACCAAGAAGTACAAGATGGCGGGCATCGACTGCTTCCTCCTGCAACAGGATCTGCCGTCGATCGCCGAGCCGATGGAAGGGTTCGTCCAGCTGAATCACTTCTCGCCGTACAACCCCGACGCGAACATGCAGGCCTACAACGCGCGATTCAAGAAGAAGTTCGGCACCGACGCCAACATCGCCGCCGGCTCCTACGACGCCGTCCTGTTCTGGGCGGCGGCGGTCGAGAAGGCGAAGTCGTTCGACTCCGACAAGGTCGCCGAGGCTCACGAAGGGATGTGCGTGGACAACACGCACATCGGCCGGCAGTGCATCCGGAAGGACGACCACCAGGTCATCATGGACATGCACCTCTATCAGGTGAAGGGTGGCAAGAACCTTCCGATCGCGCGCATCGCCGGCAACGACTCGATCGGCGAGGCGATGGTGGGCAAGGACCCCGTCGAGGGGTTCACGTGGGAGATCAAGAAGAAGTAAATAGGCTCTTTGGACTACGTCGTCGCGGTCCTGCTCCCGCAGCTCCTGCACGGCCTCGTCTTCGGGGCCGCGCTGGGGCTGCTGGCGCTGGGCCTCACCGTGATCTTCGGCCTACTCGGTGTCATGAACTTCGCGCACGGCGAGCTGTACATGCTGGGCGCCTACGCAGGAATCGCGGTGATCGGCCTGACCCATTCGTTCTGGGCGGCGCTCGTCGTCGCGCCGCTCGCGGTGGGCGCGATCGGCGCCGTGACCGAGGTGACGACGCTCCGACCGCTCTATCGTCGTGAGCCCCTGTACGCCCTCATCCTGACGTTCGGGCTGGCGCTCGTGTTCCGGGAGGGCGCGCGCCAGATCTGGGGCGGCGACATGCGCCGCATCCTGCCGCCGTTCTCCGGCTCGACGCCGCTGCTCGGCATGACCTACCCGAACTACCGGCTCTTTCTTCTGGCCGCCTCGTCGGTGCTCCTGCTGGCGATCTGGCTCTTCTTCACCAAGACCCGCGCGGGCATCCTCGTGCGCGCCGCCGTCCAGGACGCCGAGATGCTCGACGGCCTCGGCGTCAACGTCCCCCGCGTCTTCACCTTGACGTTCGCCGGCTCGGCGGCGCTCGCCGCGCTGGCCGGGCTCCTGCTCGCCCCCATCTTCACCGTCTATCCGCAGATGGGCGTGGAGATGATCCTGCTGGCGTTCATCGTCGTGATCCTCGGCGGCATGGGCTCGATGGGCGGCTCGGTCGTCGCCGCCGTCGTGATCGGGCTGGCCCAGAGCCTCCTGACCCTCTGGATGAACCCCCAGCGCGTGGCGATCGCGATCTTCGCGCTCATGATCGTCGTCCTGATCGTCCGGCCCCGGGGCTTCTTCGGCCGGGAGGGTGTGCTTGAGTAGAGCGCTCACCTGGGGGCCCCTGCTCGCGTGGGCGCTGCTGGCCGTGCTGCCGGCCCTCCCCTTCATGTCGAAGTTCTATCTGCTGCTCGCGTTCGACGCGCTACTCTTCGGGGCCATCGCGATGAGCCTGGATTTATTGATGGGCTACACCGGGCTCGTCTCGTTCGGCCACGCCGCGTTCTTCGGCCTCGGCGCCTACGCCACCGCGGTGCTTCTGGAACGCGGGATCGTCTCGCTCTGGCTATGCCTGCCTTTCGCCGCTCTGGTCGTCGGCCTCTACGCCCTGGTGGTCAGCTACTTCTCCACGGCGCGCCGCGGGATCTACTTCGCTCTGCTCACGCTGATCTTCGCCGAGGTCGTGTTCACGTTCTTCCGCTACACGCAGACGTTCGGTGGCTCGGACGGGATCCAGGGGGTCCCGTCCCCGCGCCTGGCGCCCGGCTTCGCCATCGACACCCCGATGCGCAACTATTACCTCGTCCTGGTCTACCTGGGTCTCGCCTACCTGGTCTGCCGGGTCCTGGTCACCTCGCACTTCGGCCGGGTGCTCGTCGCGATCCGCGAAAACGAGGACCGCGCGCGATTCCTCGGCTACAACGTCCAGCGCTACAAGATGGCCGTGTGCATGATCTCCGCCCTCCTCACGGGTCTCGGCGGCGCGCTCTACCCCGGGCGCTCGGCGTTCGCGACGCCGGACCTCATGCTCTGGACGGTGTCGGGCGAGTTCATCATCATGGTCATGATCGGCGGGCTCGGCACGCTCGCCGGCCCCGTCATCGGCGGCGCGTTCTTCGTCGTGCTGCAGGAGAAGGTCTCGTCGTACGTGGACTGGTACTTCATCGTGATCGGCCTGGTCCTGGTGTTCATCGTTCTGTTCATGCCCAAGGGGCTGCTCGGCATCCGCGACCTCCTCGGCGGTCGACGTTGGCGCGCGACGGCGTAGTCCTCGAGGTCGACGCCGTCTCCAAGAGCTTCGGCGCCCTCGCGGCGCTCTCGAAGGTGAGCCTCGCCGTGCGGGCCGGCCAGATCTTCTCGGTGATCGGGCCCAACGGCGCGGGCAAGTCCACGCTCTTCAACGTGGTCTCGGGGCTCCACGTGCCGACCGCCGGCCGGGTGCGGTTCCGGGGACAGGAGATCACCGGGCTCGCGCCGGAGACGATCAACCGTCTCGGCGTCGCCAAGACCTTCCAGATCACCAACATCTTCCCCCAGATCTCGGTGTTCGAGAACGTGCGCGTCGCCGCCCAGTCCCGCGCGCACGAATCCGGACGGTTGTCTTCCCTCTGGCGTTTGCCGGACGTCGAGGCCGGGGCGGCCGATCTCCTCCGCGCATTCGGGCTCCTGCCCAAACGGGACGAGCTGGCGGAGAATCTCTCGCACGGCGAGCAGCGCTACCTCGAAATCTGTCTGGCGCTCGCGACCGAGCCGACCCTCGTGCTTCTCGACGAGCCGACGGCGGGCATGACGCCGCGTGAGACGCGGGAGGCGACGGCGCTCATTCGGCAGATCGCGTCGGCGCGCGGCCTGACGGTGCTCCTGATCGAGCACGACATGTCCGTCGTCATGGGGATCTCGGACCGGATCGCGGTTCTTCACTTCGGCGAGAAGATCGCCGAGGGCGCGCCGGAGCAGATCCGGAACGACCCGAAGGTGGTCGAGGCCTACCTGGGGCCCCCCGAGGACTAGCGTGTTCAAGATGACGGAGGTCCATGCCGGCTACGGGGCGACGCCGATCCTTTTCGGCGTGTCGCTCGAGGTGCGCGCCGGCGAGGCGGTCGCGCTCCTCGGCCGGAACGGCATGGGCAAGACCACGCTCATGAAGACCGCGATCGGCTTCCTCGAGCCCTGGCGGGGCGCGATCGAGTTCGAGGGCGTCGAGCTCACCGGTCGCGCCCCGCACGAGATCGCCCGGCTCGGTGTCGGGTTCGTCCCCGAGAATCGGCGGATCTTCCCCGGGCTGACGGTCCGAGAGAATCTCGAGCTGGGGCTCTCGGCCGCCGCCGATCGGTCCGCGGCGCTCCGGCGCCGGCGTCTCGACGAGGTGTTCCATCACTTCCCGCGCCTCCGCGAGCGCATCGAGCAGCCTGGCAAGACGCTCTCGGGCGGCGAGCAGCAGATGCTCGCGATCGCCAGGGTGATGATGGCGGGTGCGCGGCTCATCCTGATGGACGAGCCGACGCAGGGGCTGGCGCCCGCGTTCATCCGTCACATCCGCGACATGATCTCCGAGCTGAAGCGGCTCGGCGTGACCGTGCTGCTGGTCGAGCAGAACGCGCGGGTCGCGCTCTCCGTGTGCGACCGCGGCTACATCATGGAGAAGGGCTCGATCGTGTTCGCGGCCTCGTCTCGAGAGCTGCGAGAGAGCCCGGTGACGCGTGAAAAGCTGGGCGTCTAGCGCGATCTTCGGGGCGACCCGGCGTGAGTCGCTGGTGCGTGCTGGCCTCGCCATCGTCATCCTGGGCGCGGTCCTCTGGATCCTGCCGGTGCGCCGGCCGGGCGAGGAAGGCGGCCACCATGACATCGCGCGGCCTGTCCTCGACCCCTTCGAGAAGGCCGGCGTCGTCGAGCTCAAGGAGGGCCAGTCGGCACCCGGCTTCACCCTGGGCACGCTCGACGGCCACCGCGCGTCGGTGGCGGACCATCGGGACAAGCTCGTCGTCGTGAACTTCTGGGCCACCTGGTGCCAGCCCTGCACCCTCGAGATGCCGTCGCTCGAGGCGCTGTGGAACCGTTACCGCGACCGAGGGCTGGTCGTGGTCGGCGTCTCCGTGGATCGAGGCGCGCCGAAAAACCTCATCGAGCCCTACGTCCGAAATCTGAAGCTCACGTTTCCGATCCTCCTCGACCCCGACTCGAAGACATCCGACCGCTGGAGGGTCACGGCCCTACCCTCGACCTTCCTCGTCCGGCCCGGCGGCGAGGTGGCCGGAATGGCGATGGGCGCGCGCGAATGGAACAGCGACGAGATGCGGGCGCTCGTCGAGCGACTCCTCCCGCATCCCGAGACTCACCGGTGAAAGAAACGACGACGCTCGGCACCGGGTTCGGCGCAGAATTCTTCCGTCAGAGGGCACACCACCAGACAGAGGGACGGACATGTTGGAGTACGACCGCCGCAGAATCCTCAAGGGCACGGCCGCAAGCTTCGTGGTCGCCGGGATCGCCGGCGCCGCGCGGATGGCTGCCGCGCAAGCCGGGAGCATGAAGATGAAGCCGACAGCGCAAGACGTTCTCCTCGTCATCGACGTGCAGAACTGCTTCACCCCGGGCGGCCCGCTGGCGGTGAAGGAGGGCGACCAGATCATCCCGCTCATCAATCGTCTCGCCAGGGGCTTCGAGCACGTCGTGCTGACGCAGGACTGGCACACCCCCGGCCACATCTCGTTCGCGTCGTCCCACGCCGGAAAGAAGCCCTTCGAGACGACCCAGCTTTCCTACGGGACCCAGGTTCTCTGGCCGGACCACTGCGTGCAGGGCACGCCGGGCGCGGACCTTCACCGGGACCTCCGGATCCCGCACGCCGAGCTGATCATCCGCAAGGGCTATCGCAAGCACGTCGATTCCTACTCGGCCTTCTACGAGGCCGACGGCAAGACGCCGACGGGGCTCACCGGCTATCTGCGTGACCGAGGCCTCACGCAGGTGTTCCTCGTCGGCCTCGCGACCGATTTCTGCGTGGCGTGGTCGGCGCTGGACGCGCGCAAGGCCGGTTTCGGCGCGCTGGTGATCGAGGACGCCACCCGGGGGATCGACGCCGACGGCTCGCTCGCCAAGGCCTGGAAGGACATGCTCGGCGCGGGCGTCAAGCGGATCAAGTCGGCGGATCTCGAGGGGTAGGCCGCGCCGCGGTCACCGGGGTCGGGCGGGGACCGGGGCGGTGCGGGAGGGGTCCCCCGGACCACGCGGCACGCGTGCGCTACTCCGCCGCGGCTGGGCTCCATCCGGGCGCTCGCCATCCGCCGCCGCGTTGCGGGAACGGGTCCGGCGACCCCCTCCCCCACCGCCCCGTTCCCCTCTCGACCCGACCCGGCCGTAGCGCGCGAATTAAGCGCGTGAATTAGGAGATGGCGCGCGCGATGAGGAAGGCGGCGGCGGCGGCGAGGCCGCCGATCAGCACGGTTTGCAGGGCGCTCCGCGGCGCCCAGGCGCCGGTGAAGCGCCCTTTGATCCAGCCGAAGACGGCCAGAGCCGTCCCGGTCACGACGATCGACCACGGCAGGGCTCCCTGCGCGCTCGAGGACAGCATGTAGGGGCCGAGGGGGATGAGCCCGCCCGCGATGTAGGCGACGGCGATGACGACACCGCTCCTGAGCGCGCGCCGGGCGTCGGGCATTTCGAGCCCCAGCTCGAACCGCAGCATGAAATCACGCCACGCCTCCGGGCGCTTGCGCAGCGCCTCGACGACGGGAGCGCTCTGCTCGGAGGTCAGGCCGTAGGACTGGAGAAGCTCCATGACCTCCATCGCCTCGACCTCGGGCTTCTGCTCGATCTCGAGCTCCTCGCGCGCCCGCTCGTTCGCGTAGTGCTCGACGTCGCTCTTCCCCGCGAGGTAGCCGCCAAGCCCCATCGCGATCGAGCCGGCGGCAATCTCGGCCAGACCGGCCGTGACGATCAGCGTGGTCGAGTCAACGGCGCCGGTGAGCCCCGCGGCCAATGCGAATGGAACGGTCAATCCGTCCGACATGCCGATGACGGTGTCTCTCACGACGAGGCCACCGGTGAAGTGCTGTTCGACGTGCAGCGTGTATGGCATGACCCCTCCCCGGTCTACTCTCCCACGGTGCGCGGCCGGCCCCGCTCTACCGCGCGATCGGAAGGTCGTCGCGGTTTCCCCACTCGCTCCACGAGCGGTCGTAGCCGACGAGCCGCGGGTAGCCGAGCAGGCGCAGCACGAAATAGGTGTGCGCGGCGCGATGATGGGTCTGGCAGTAGGTGACGACCGTCTTGTCGGGCGTCACCGCCTGTGCGGCATACATGGCGCGTAGCTCGTCCGCCGACCTGAAGGCTCCGTCGGGGCGCAGGTTCTGTTCCCACTCGATGTTGATCGCGCCGGGGATGTGACCGCCGCGCCTGGCGCGCACATCCATGCCGGCGTACTCGGCCGGGCTCCGAGTGTCCACCAGCACGAGCGTCGGATCACTCAGCCGGTCGCGCACCCACTCGGCGCTCGCCACACGCTCCGGCTCGCGGGCCGGGCGGTAATCCGTGCGAGCGACCCGCCGGACTTCGCTCGTCACCAGAAGCTTCGCCCCACGCCACGCCTGGATCCCGCCGTCGAGGAGGGACACCGCATGGTGCCCGAGGGTGTCGAGCGTGAAGAAGAACCGCGCGGCGTGGAGCCCACCGCTGTCGTCGTAGATCACCACGTGGGTGTCGGGTCCGATCCCGAGGTCCGACACCAGGCGCGCTCCCTCCTCCGCCGTGGGCAGCCGGTAGCCGCCCGCTGGCACCTTGACCCGAGCGTCGTCGACGTTGAGGTAGACGGCTCCGGGAATATGCCCTCGCCGGTAGTCGTTTCGCTCCGTCACCATGTCCACGATGCGGAGGTTGCCGTCCCCGAGATGGGCCTCGAGCCACACCGCGTCGACCAGAAGAGGGGCCGGCGCGGCGGCCGCGGGCCCGAGCAGCACACAGGCCATGGCGATCAGGGGCACGATGAGCCGCAGCTTCATGGCGTTACCTCCGCGGCCGAGCGCTTGGTACCCTGGCCGCATGAAAATCTACCTTGCCTTCGTCGCGATCGGCGTGTGGATGCTGGTCACCTGAAGCCAGGATCGCATGAACTCACTTTCCCCTGACGGTCACGACGGGACACGGCGCAGCGCCGATGACCCGTTCCGCCACGCTGCCGAGGACCAGCTTCGCGAGACCCGAGCGCCCGTGCGTGCCCATCACCACGAGATCCGCACGCTTGGACCTGGCGAAGCGGACGATTTGCTCGTGCGCCACGCCCTCGAGCAGGAACCCCTTCGCGCGGACCCCTGCCGTCTTCGCCCGCGCCAGCAGCTTGTCGAGCTGCTTCTGCGCCCACGCTCTGGCCGACGCCGCGAGGTCGTCGTACACCTTGGGTGGGATGTACGCGTCGCCGGGCACGGGCATGATCGGGTTGAGGACGTGGACGATCAGCAGCTCGGCGCGGCTCGCCTTCGCCATCTCGATCGCCTTGCGGAAGGCCCGGGTCGAGGCCGTGGAGAAATCAGAGGGGTGGAGAATGCGACGAATCATCGGATCGCCTCCCGGGGTCAGTACAGGTGGCAGGAGACCTGGTGGCCGGAGGCGACCGCCTTGAGGGCGGGCGCCACCCGCGAGCACTGCTCCATGGCGAACGGGCAGCGCGGATGGAAGTGGCATCCCGACGGAGGATCGATCGGCGACGGCACCTCGCCGCTGAGAATCATGTCTTCTCGCGGGGCATCAGGGTCGGCCGGCAGCGCCGCCGAGAAGAGCGCCTTCGTGTAGGGGTGGAGCGGGCCCCGATACAACGATTCGGTATCGGCGTGCTCCACGATCCGCCCGAGATACATGACGGCCGTGCGATGGGCGATGTACCGCACCGTGGCCAGGTTGTGGGCCACCAGAAGGTAGCTGAGCTGCTGCCGCACCTGGAGATCCTTGAGGAGGTTCATGATCTGAGCCCGGATCGACACGTCGAGGGCCGAGACCGGCTCGTCGAGGACGATCAGCTCGGGGTCGGAGGCGAGCGCGCTCGCGAGCGCGATCCGCTGTCGCTGGCCTCCGCTGAACTCGTGCGGGTAGCGGCTGGCCGCGGCCAGCGGCAGGCCGACCTGGTGCAGGACCTCCTCGACCCGCTCCAGCTTGCCGGCGCGCGTGACGCGGCGGTTCACGATGAGTGCCTCGGCGATCGTGTCCCGGATCCGGAGCCGCGGGTTCAGGGAGGACCACGGATCCTGGAACACGGCCTGGACCCGCGTGTGGTACTGGCTGAGGTCCGCGCCCGTGAGCGCGTGGACGTCCCGGCCATCGAGGAGCACGCGCCCCGCGGTGGGCCGCTCGAGCCGGAGCAGAAGCCGCGAGGTCGTCGTCTTGCCGCAGCCGGACTCGCCGACCAGACCGAGCGTCTCCTGGCGTCCGATCGTGAAGCTGATTCCGTCGACAGCCTTCACCTGGCCCGTGGTCCGCGCGATGAGCAAGCCGCGAGTGACGGGGAAGTGCTTCGCGAGATTCTCGACGCGGATCAGCGGCTCGGCGGCGATGGCTCGGCCTTCCAGCACGCGACGTCGTGCGTCGCGTCGATGGTGAACGTCGGCGGATAGCTCTCGCGGCAGCGGTCTTCGACGTAGCGACAGCGCGAGGCGAAGCGGCAGCCCCGCGGCAGGCGGTGCAGCGCCGGCGGTTGCCCCTCGGCGGCACCGAGGCCATCAGCGCCTCCGTGTAGGGATGGCGCGGAGCGCGGAAGAGGGCGCGCGTCGGTCCGCTTTCCACGATCCGTCCCGCGTACATCACCGCGACCCGGTCGCACATCCGCGCGACGATGCCGAAGTCGTGGGTGATGAAGAGCATCGCGAGCCGGGTCCGCGCCTGGATCTCTTTGAGGAGCGTCAGGTACTGGAGCTGGATCGTCACGTCGAGCGCCGTGGTGGGCTCATCGGCGATGAGCACCCGGGGCTCTCCGGCGACGGCGATGGCGCCCACGACCCGCTGCTTCATGCCGCCGCTCATCTGGTGGGGGTAGGCGCGCATCCGCTGCTCCGGCGCCGCGACCTTCACGCTGCGCAGGGCCTCCTCCGCCCGGTGCGAGAGCGCTCGCGCTCCGTCGCCATGAAGCATCCTGAGCGCCTCGACGACCTGGTCGCCGATGGTGAACACCGGGTTCAGCGAGGTCTGGGGATCTTGCAGGATCATCGAGATCCGCCGCCCGCGAACCTGCCGCATCTCGGCCTCACTCTTTGTCACCAGGTCCTCGCCCTCGAGCAGCACCTGCCCCCGGACGATACGGCCCGCCGGCTCCGGCAGCAGACGAAGCACGGCGAGCCCGGTCATCGTCTTGCCGCAACCCGATTCGCCCACGAGCCCCAGCGTCTCGCCCTCGCGAATGGCGAAGCTCAGGCCGTCCACCGCCCGCACGACGCCCCAGCGCGTGAAGAGGTACGCGTGGAGGTCTTTGACCTCCAGCACGACCGGCGCCGCGGTATTCAACGCGCGCGTGACTCCTCAGACCTGCCTGAGACGCGGGTCCAGCCAGTCGCGGAGCCAGTCGCCGAACAGGTTGAAGGCGAGCACCACCAGCATGATGGCGGCGCCGGGCACGACTGCGAGCCACCAGGCGCTTGCGATGTGGCTGCGGCCGTCCGCCACCATCTGCCCCCAGGAGGGCGTCGGCGGCGGAATGCCGGCGCCGAGGAAGGAGAGCGAGGCCTCCACGATGATGACGAAGCCGATGTGCAGGGTCAGCAGCACCATGAACGTGTTGAGGACGTTCGGCACGATGTGGATGGCCATGATGCGCAGGTGCGAGCACCCGTGGACCCGGGCCAGCGCGACGAAGTCGCGAGTCTTCACCGCCAGCACTTCGCCACGGACGACACGGGCGAAGCGGGCCCAGATGAGCACGGTGATGGCGATGGCGATGGTCTGGAGCCCCTGCCCCAGGCTCACCGCCAGAAGCAGCGCGATGAGGATCGTCGGGAACGTCAGCGTGGCGTCGACGACGCGCATGAGGAAACTGTCGACCCGCCCCCCGAGGTAGCCGGACACGATGCCGACCATGAGCCCGACCCCGCCGCCAGCCAGCAGCGCGGCGGCCGCCACGATCAGGCTCACGCGCGCGCCGAAGATGAGTCGGCTCAGAACGTCCCGCCCGAGGATGTCCGTTCCGAGCAGGTGCTTCGTGCTCCCGCCCTCCTGCCACGCGGGCGGCGTGAGCTTGTCGGGCAGCGATTGCTCGGTGGGCGAGTGGGGCGCGACGAGCGGCGCCAGCACGGCGACGACGATCAGGACGGCGATGATGAAAAACGAGATCCACGGCAGTCGCGCCAGGTCCCCGCGCGGTCGCGACGCTACCTCGGCCGCCGGCGAGGGCCCGAAGCCGACATCGATCCGCTCCTCGACCCGCGCCATCGCCGGCTACGCGTACCGGACCCGGGGGTCCAGGTAGGCGTAGAGAATGTCGACGCCAAGGTTGACCCCGAGCACGATGATCCCCTTCAATAAGATCACCGCCTGGAGCAGCGGATAGTCCCGAAAGATGACCGCCTCGTACGTGAGCCGTCCGACGCCCGGCCACGCGAACACGGTCTCCGTCACGATCGCGCCGGTGATGAGCAGCGCAAAATAGACGCCAAACAGCGTGGTGACGGGAATCAGCGCATTCCGCAGGCAGTGCTTCCAGATCACGACGGTCTGGGAGAGCCCCTTGAGCCGGGCCAGCTTGACGAACTCGCTCCCCATCACCTCGAGGAGGCTCGAGCGAACGAGCCGCATCATCCCGGCCACCAGGAACACGCCGAGGGTGATGGCCGGCAGCACGTAGTGGCTCGGCCCGCCCATCCGCGAGGAGGGAAGCACTCCGAGCTTGATGCTGAAGATATAGATGAGAACGATGCCGAGCCAGAACGACGGCGTGGCGAGGCCCAGGACGGCCACGGCGCCCGAGACTCGGTCGATGATCGTGCCCCGGTAGACCGCCGCCAGCACGCCGAGGGGGATCGCGATGGCGAGCGCTCCGACCATGGCGAGCGGCAAGAGCCTGAGCGTGTTCGGAAGGCGCTCGAAGAAGAGCTCGGTCGCCGGCCTACGATAGCGAATGGAGTCTCCGAGGTTTCCACGCAGGGCCCCGGCGAGAAAGATGTAGAGCTGCTCGTGGACGGGCCGGTCGAGCCCGAGGGCGCGCATGAGATGCGCGCGGTCCTCCTGGGTGGCGTCCTCGCGCAGGAGGAGATCTGCGGGATTCCCGCTCACACGGGCCAGGCCGAAGATGACCAGGGCGAGGACGAAGAGCAGCAGCACGCTCTGGAGGAAGCGCCGCAGGATGAACCGCTGCACGGGTCAGGCTCGCTCGATCTCAGGGCCAGGGGCGCTGTTCGGGGCGCGGCATCCGCTCGCTCACGTCGCCGAATTCGTGCCGACCCGGGATCGGCTTGAAGTACCCGACGCTCTTGGGATTCACGGCCCAGGTTCCCATTCCCTCGATGATCGGAACGGCGATCCAGCTCTTGGCCACCAGCTCGATCATCCGGTCGGTGGCCGCCGCGCGCTTGGCGTCGTCCCTCTCCGCGACCACGGCCTCGTACGCCTTGTCCCCCTCCTGGCAGAGAGGCGGGCAGTTCTGGGGATCGCCGAAAATGTGCTGGACGCCCTTCGACACGAAGGCCGTGGCATACCGGGGTATCGGCTCGGGCCGGCCGGCGGTGCGGTACATCGAGGCCGTCCCGACCAGGCCTTTCTGCTCGCCCCGCCCCATGGGATCGAACGCGCCCCACTCCACCGTCTTCATCTCCGCCTTGACCCCGATCTTCTCCCAGAAGCCGGCCACCGCCTCGCCGATCTGGACCATGAAGGGAGTGCCGGGAAGCGCCGTGTTCCAAAACGTGAACCGGAGCCCGCCGGCATGCCCGGCATCGGCAAGAAGCTGCTTGGCCCGCGCCGGATCGTAGCGCAGCGCCGTCCGGGACCAGTCGTCCCAGCGGGCGACGTTCATGTCGCTCGAATACCTGAACGAGGCGAACGGCATGGGCCACCGCGCCTCCTTGCCCATGACGTGATCGATGATCTGCTGCCGGTCGATCGCGAGCGACAGCGCCTCGCGCACGCGAACGTCGTTGAGCGGGGACGCCTTGGCTTCCGGCCGGTACAGCCCCCAGAATTGTCGCGATCGCGGCCTCCCCGGTCCGGACCATGGCCAGACGGGTACTCTGCTCGGGCACGAGGAGGAGCGTCAGCCGCTTGAACTGCGGCGTGCCCCGCCAGTGTGGGTACGTGACGGCCTCGTACTCGATCTTGTCTCCCGGGATGCTCTGGACGAACTTCCAGGGGCCGCTGCCGATCGGCTTGTCGCGGAACCCCTTGGCGCCCACCGTCTCGATGTACTTCTTCGGCATGACCGAGCCTTCCATGAAGACCGCCCGGGAGAGGCTCGCCGCGAACTGCGGGATGACCCCCTTGGTATAGACCCGGACGGTGAGGTCGTCCACGACCTCGATCCGGTCGACCGCCCGCCTGAGCGCGGCGGCGCCGGAGGAGATCGACTCGGGCGACATGACCCGCTCGAGGCTGAACTTCACGTCGTGTGCGGTGACCGGGTCGCCGTTGTGAAAGCGCTGGCCCTTCCGGAGGTAGAAGGTCCAGCTCTTGCCGTCCGCCGCGAGCTCCCAGCGCTCGGCGACCCCGGGGCCGATCCCACCCTTCTCGAGGTCGAAGCCGACCAGCGAGTCCCAGATCGGCGCGTGGTAGTGCGCGTGTGGCGCGCGCGTGTCCATGATCGGATCCATGACCTGAGCGCCCAGCGTGTCGAGCGCGATGACCAGCGTGTCCTTGTCGGGGGCACCCGAGGCGGGGGGGACGCCCGCGACCAGGAAGCCGCTCACCACCAGGGTTACCAGGATCCGTGTATGCATGCTCTCTCCTTTGCGGGGTGCCGCGCGACCGGCCGTCGAGCCGGTCCGGGCATTCTTCACAGCGCACCGTCCCGGTGTCAAGCCCCGGACGTGGCGCCTCGCCGCAGCCCGCCAGCGAGCCACGCGGCGAATGTGCGCGCCTGCCCGGCCTTGACGGCGCCGACCGCGCCGGGCGAGTATCGACGCGAGGAGGCGGACGTCATGCACTTCGGGATCTTCGTCGAGGAGATGCGGTACGGGGCGAACCAGGTCTCGGCGTTCCGGGACGCGTTCGAGCTGGCTCAGCACGCCGAGGCCTGGGGCCTCGACTGCGTCTGGCTCGGTGAGATCCACTTCGCTCCAATGCGCTCGGTGATCTCGGCGTCACTCCAGGTCGCCAGCGCGATCGCGACCCGCACCCGGCGCCTTCGAGTGGGGACGGCCGTGACCGTGCTTCCATTGAATCATCCCCTGCGCATCGCCGAGGAGGTCGCGACGCTCGATCACATCAGCGAGGGCCGCCTGGAGTTCGGGATCGGCCGCAGCGGCGTCGCCCGCTCGTACGACATCTACGGTATCGCCTACGGCGAGAGTCAGGCGCGGTTTCGCGAGGCGCTCGAGATCATCCGGCAGGCCTGGAAGGGCGAGCCGTTCAGCTACGACGGCGAGTTCTATCGGTTTCAGGGCGCGACCGTCGCGCCGCGGCCGTATCAGGTCCCGCATCCGCCGATCAGAATGGCCGCCAACACCGAAGAGACGTTCCCGGCGGTCGGCAAGATGGGACTGTCTGTCTTCGTCGGCTTGCGCGCCGCCGAGGTCTCCGATCTACAGTCGCACCTGGCGCTCTACCGGCGAGCCTGGCGCGAGGCGGGCCACCTTGGCGATCCCAGCGTCTATCTGCGAGTCCCGGTTTATGTCTCGACGACCGAGCAGGGCGCGGTCGAGGAGCCTCGCGAGAGCCTCATGCACTTCTTCGGTCGGCAGACCGAGCTGGCGCGGGCGGTAGTCGGCCGCGCCGGCGCCGGACCCGCCGACCGCCGGCGCGCGCTGGCCGAGCGCATGGCGAACCTCTCCTACGAGGACGTCCTCGCGAAGAAGGTGGCGTTCGGCACCCCGGCCGGCGTGATCGATCGTCTGACCCGGCTCCGGGAAGAGCTGGGGCTGGACGGGATCGTCGCCGAGCTCAATCCCGGCGGGCGCATTCCCCTGGAGCTCGAGACGCGAAGCCTGCGGCTCCTTACGCACGAGGTGATGCCCGCGTTCAAGTGAGCCACCCGGCGCCGGGCGGCTGACGTGTCCGAAACGACGAGGGGGCACCAACATCGCCGTCGGGGGCACGCTGTTCGACGTCCTCCGCCACGACGTGCGTCACAACAAGCTGCCGAAGGTTTCCTGGATCGTCTCGCCGGAAGCGTGTTCGGAACACGGGAACTGGCCGGCAAACTATGGCGCCTGGTACATCTCACAGGTGCTCGATGCCCTGACGTCCAACCCGCAACTGTGGAGCAAGACGGCCCTGCTCATTACCTACGACGAGAACGACGGCTTCGTCGATCATCTCGTCCCGCCGACCCCGCCCCGGCGTGCACCCTCCTCGACCAGGGGTCTTCGCTCCGCGCGACGGCCAGGGCCCTAACCGTCAAAGTGAGTAGTGCTTTGAGCGAGCGCCCGTTGACCACACGGAAACGGCCCCGGGTTCCCACCGAGGAAGCGTCGAAATCCTGCGACGCGTCCGGCTCGCTGGCTATCGCGGCGGCAAGAGCGTGCTCTACAAACTCGTGAGGCGGCTGAGGACGAGCTGGGCTACGTGGAGGGTCAAAACATCTCCATCGAATTCCGAAACGCAGACGGGAGAATCCTCCGGGACGGAGGCATCGTAGAGTCGCGTCCCTACTGTCTCGGAATCGATCGGAGTCAGCGGGTCAGAAACAAATATTTACGGGCACCCCAATGGCGGCGTATTGCGGAGGCCGCAGCGTGGGTTCCCCATGTTCTCAAATTGGTCCGTCGACTACTCCACTCGGCACAGCGCCCCACAGGACGTGCATATGAATTGCGACTCCGTACGACGCCCACACCATCGTTCCCCAATTACCAAAAGTGTTTCGCCTTCCGCGCGGTTGAATGCGTTGGGCCTGATTCCATCAAAAACCGTCTTCGACAAGCGGGACAACGGAGCGTGAACGCGAAGCCGAGATAGATAGCCATGGCGACTACAAATGTTGCTAACACGATCACGTATACAACTCCCAGAGACTCAAACTGAAGATCGCGAGGGGCAGCGCGATCAAGCCTACGACAAGGAGGACCCTCACGACAATCGCGAGCCAGCACGCCGCAAGTACGCCCCGCGTGATCCGGAACTGGAAGCGGTTTGCCGACAGCGGGCGCGCCGACGGCGGTGCAGGCTAGTGAGGACGTGGTGCCGGCCAGCCAGTTGCGCGAGGCCTACGCCAAGATCCGGGAGCTCTCTGTCGGCTTCCCGACCATGCCCCTAGGAGTGACTTTCGGCCCGTAACCTCGACCGGCCCGCTCGCGACCAACGGGCTCTACGGCGGATCCACCACCTCCGACTTGTCAATCTCTTGCCGGCGCTGAAGGTCTCCTTCGGCCGGAACGGGTCACGCCACGCCGTCGGTCCATAGCGGGGTCAGCTCGGAGGTGACACCTCCCTGGACCGCCTCGTCCGAACGATCCGCCGCTCAGCGATTCAGACAGACTGCCTTTCCACGGACAGCGCCTGCGGGACCCTTCCAATAATAAGGACCGCACGAGGTAGGCTAGAGGTGATGGGCGCGATCGGGTGGCGAGCGACGGCCGCACCAAGGTCGAACTCGGCCGGAACGGAAAGAAGGTCGATATAGGGACAGAAGGCCAGCTTCTGGTCGATGGAGTCATCATCCTCTTTTATTTCGTCGCCATTACGGCCCTTGGGCTGTACATGGGGCGGCGCGAAAAAAGCCTGAACGACTTTGCGCTCGGAGGGCGGCGCGTCCCGTGGTGGGCAGTGATGGCCTCCATCATTGCTGCGGAAACCAGCGCAGCCACCTTCCTTGGCGCGCCCGGCGAGGGCTACACCAACAAGAGCTTTGCCTACGTGCAACTCGTCCTAGGCCTCATCATCGGGCGAGTCATTGTCGGTCACGTCTTCCTCAAGCCCTACTTCACCTACAAGGTCTACACCGTCTACGACTACCTCGGTGTTCGCTTCGGTCCGTGGACCAAGGGTTATATCTCGGCCCTCTTTCTGTTCATGCGTACTCTTGCATCGGGAACGCGGCTCTTCATACCGGCGCTCGTGATGGTGCTGGCGTACCGCATGTTCGTCGCAGGTGGGCGGGTGCAATTCAGCCAACAGGCGGTCACCACGGTCGGTCCCTACCTCATTGCGATCATCGCTCTCACCATCGTGACCTGCGTCTACACGGCGATCGGTGGCATCAAGGCCGTCATCTGGACGGACGTGATTCAGGCCTGCCTGATGTTCGGCGGAGCCTTGATTGCCATTGCCACCCTGCTCAATCACATCGGCGGACTAGGTGAAGTAATCCGAGCCGTCCCGCAACTGACTACCCACGAAGGCTACGTCCTCCACGGCTTCGAATCGAGCGTCGTCACGAGGTGGCAGGAGCGTCACCATCTTGCGGCGATGGGCCTGTGGGACTACGTCAAGTTGATATTGGCGAGCGACTACACCCTCTTTTCCGCGCTCATCGGGGCGACGCTGGGCAACATGGCCGCTTTCGGCACCGATCAGGACATGGTTCAGCGGATGCTCACCGCCGAGACCCACCAGAAGGCGCGCCGCGGCTTGATCACGGCGGCCTTTATGGACCTGCCGATCGCCTCGGCCTTCGTCTTCATCGGAATCCTGCTCTTCGCCTACTACCAGAAGGACCCCACCTACCAGCCACAGGCCACTGCGGACGTCTTTGGCTCGTATATCCTCAACGTCATGCCACTGGGCATTCGTGGTCTTGTGATGGCCGGCATCTTCGCCACCGCCATGGGCTCCCTCTCGGCCGCGCTCAACGCCTTGGCGACCGGCGCTACGAATGACTGGTATATCCGATGGGTTCGCGGCAAGAGCGAGGCCCACTACGTCCAGACCGCGCGCTGGTTCACGGTCCTTTTCGCTCTGCTCATGATCGTCATCGCCGGCGGATTCGCCTATGCCAAGGTGACGAATCCGGATCTGAGAATCATCCCTGTCGTACTCGGAATCGCCGGATTCATTCTGGGCCCCATGCTCGGCGTGTTCCTCATCGGTATGTTCACCGAACGGCGCGGGTCCGATGCTGGAAACATGATCGCTATCTCCGCCGGACTTCTCGTGACTGTGGTGGTCGGTCGGCTGAACATCACCGTCCTGAACACGGTGGCGCCCTTGTTCGGTATCTACCGGACGTTTGAGCAGCCCGCCGCGATTCCCGAAGTCTCTTTTACCTGGTGGGCGATGATCGGCGCGCTCGTAGTCTTCTGTGTCGGCGTCCTCTTCCGCACGCCGGACCAGGTACTGGAATCCGCCGCCCGCCGTGCCGAGGAGGCTGAGACGGCCGCAGATGTTCCCCTCGCTCTGCGTGAATCGCCCGGCGGAAGAGGCTGTGACGGCAACCGGAGCTGAGCGCTGGGGCCGAAGCGTGACGTACCCACGATCTTCGGCTCCGCGCGCTTCGGCTACGACATCCATATTACGAGTCGAGCCGCCGCGTGGCGACGCTCTTTGCGCGAGCGGGATTCACGATCGTGACGGGCGGGCCAGACCTCATGGAAGCGGCCAACCGCGGCGCGCGCGAGGCCGGGGGTCGCTCGATCGGGTGCAAACCTCGGGAAGTGAGCCGCGCTTACCGCCGGGCGAAATCGATGAATCCGCGTTCCACGTTGGTCGCAATCAGCTCGACGCGCACGCGATCGCCCACGTCCAGGTGCTGAGCGCCACGAGCCACGAGTCCCTCCGCCGGCGGCTGGAGAATGCGGATCCACGTGCCCTTGTCGGATGCGCCGGTGATGATCCCGTCGAACTCCTGGCCGATCCGAGGCTCCAGCAGGAGCGCGGCGGCCGACTTTCGCACCCGTCGCTCCACCTTGTTCGCGTTGTCCTCCTGCTCGGTGCAGTGGTGTGCCAGGGCCTGGAGCTCGTCGTTGCTGTATGGGATTGGGCGGTTGGTAATCGCGGCCTTGAGCAGTCGCTGCGTGATCAGATCGGGGAACCGCCGGTTAGGCGCGGTGGAATGAGTGTAGTCGTGGACGGCGAGTCCGAAGTGTCCCTCCACCGCCCGGCCCGGTCGCTCGACCTCGTACTCGCCACGCCCCATCAGCTTGACGATCGCGAGGGAGAGATCCGGGAACCTCAGCGGGTCGGCCTGCCGCCGTCTGGCGAGGAAGGTCTCCAGCGCGGCGGCGTCGGGCGTTGCCGGCAGCCGCTCGTTGTCCTTGGCGGCCAGGTCGACGATCCGCTCCCACCGCTCCGGCGATCGGAGCACCCGTCGCACGGACGGAAGCCCACGCGCGGTGAGATACCGCGCCGTCACGCCGTTGGCCGCGACCATGAGGTCCTCGATCAATTCCTTCGCTCGGTTCTTCTCCTCGCGCCGAAGGTCGGCGAGCATCTCGCCCTCGAACACCGCGCGGGGCTCGATGGCCTCGAGGCTCAGCGCGCCGTGCTGATGCCGCACGGTCCTCAGCATGTGTGCCACGCGATCCTGGACACGGAGCTGCGCATCCACGCTCGGCACGGTCGCGACCCGACCTGGCGCGGGTGCCTTCCCGTCGAGCCATGCGGCGACGGAGCTGTAGGCGAGCTTGGCGTGGTTGACGACCCGTGCCCGATAGACGTCCGAGCCCGTCAGCCCGCCGTCCGTGGCGATCGTCATCTCGACGATGATCGCGAGCCGCTCCTCGTCCTCCCCGAGCGACGTGAGGTCGGTCGAGAACTTCTCGGGCAGCATGGGGAAGATCTCGGCGGCGGTATACACGGAGGTCGAGTTGTGCGCGGCGTGAGCGTCGATGGCCGAGCCCTTCTTGACGAGGCCGTCGACGTCCGCGATCGCGATCATGATCTTGACGGCGCCGCCATCGAGCGTCTCAGCCACCGAGAGCTGGTCGAGGTCCCGCGAGTCGTCGTTGTCGATCGGGCTCGTCGGCCGCTTGCGTCAGCGCGTTGGTCTCGGCCGTGGCCTGAGGTGAGAAATCCGGTAGGAGCCCACGCTCGAGCATGGCGCGGTAGGCGATGGCCCTGAGATCGTGCCGGTGATCGCTCACGGCTGGCCGAAGACGACCAGGTACTCGGATTTGAGGAACCGCTCGAGCGGGAGCAGCCACCCGGCGCCAGGGATCATGAGCACGATCGCCGTCACCGCCGCGATCTGCACCTCGTAACCGAGATTCGCCGTGTCCGTGTAGACGGAGAGGGTGGTGACGATCGGCGGGCTGGCGTGCAGCGTGCCATAGCTACCCATAATCTTGGGATCGAAAGTGATGAGTTCGAACACGAGTTCCTTCAGTGACTAAGGAGCCTACAGCGTATTGCGCTTCTGGGCAAAAGTCCCATCGACCGAGCGGGACTCGAGCAGCCCATTCAGTCCCCTGACACTTTGCACTCTCGCGCTCCCCGCCCTACTCGATAAATATTTGCTTGTGAACCGCTGATTCCGATCGACCCCACGACAGTATGGACGCGACCACTAACCCTCAGTCCCTCGACGTTCCCGTGGTCTCGCTTCCCATGGGGAGAAGGCATCATCGCCTTCGCCCGCGCGCTCGGGATGGCGCGCGGTGGCGACATCAGCGGCGCCGAAAGAGAAGTCCAGAAGCTCGCGTCGCTTCGGGACAGCCTCGGCCAGGCGAAGAACAAGTATTGGGCCGAGCAGGTGGAGGTCCAGCATCGCGCCGCATCCGCGCTCGTCGCCCGAGCGCAGGGCAAGAGTCAGGAGGCGTTGAACCTCCTCCGCTCCGCTACTGATCTCGAGGGCTCGATGGACAAGCACCCTGTTACCCCGGCGCCCGTCGTCCCCACCCGCGAGCTCCTCGGTGAGCTGCTCCTCGAGCTCAACCAGCCGAAGGAAGCCCTGCGGGAATTCGAAGGAACGCTGATGGCCGAGCGGAACCGGTTTCGTAGCCTGTTCGGTGCCGCGCAGGCTGCTGAACGGTCACGCGATACTGACAAAGCCCGGGCGCTGTACGCGAAGCTCGTATCGCTCTGCGACCGCGCGGACACGCAACGGCCGGAGTTTCAGCAGGCGAAGGCCTATCTGACGCAGTAGCGCTGGCCGGCCATGAGATCATGAACGGCCTCGGGGGCCTCGTGTTTCTACCTCTCGGCCACTTCCTGACTAAGCTGGCGGAGAAGTTCGCGCTGAAGGATTCTGGCCGGGGCCGGAGGGATCGATTCGAACCCCCTAGGCTCTTGGGCGTAAGGTGCTCCGTTGATATACCCCTCGCGTGTCCAAGAAACCGGGAGCGATACACCTACGTCTGCCGGCGATCGATATTTTCGTCGTTTGGCCTCGGGATTCCGGAAGACAAAACGCCCGCCCATCCTGGCCGGATCGTGTCACATCGTCCGCGCCATGTACCTCTTCGTCCGACCTTCGCCGATCTTTCCGTGAGGGATGCAGCACCGGCGTTGCGGTTTGCGGAGCCTGCTGTCCGCGCTGGCGCGGTCTACGCCGACCTCAAGGAGGAACGGGTTTGGAACGAGCGTCGGCGGTTGCCATCTTCAGGCTGAGCGCTGCGATGCCCCCTGACGAAGTGGAGGAGCTCCAACCAGTTACGGCTGGCACGCCACTTGCCGGAGATGAGACGGATCCACTATCTGAAGGATGCAGCTTGACGGCAGAGCGGCAATCGACGCCGGCAGTGGTGCCATCAGAAGGGAAAAGATGACGACCAACTTCTCGAGCCAGCAGCCGGCAACTGCCCAGGCAGAAAGCACCGCCGGGGGGCCCCTGGCCAACATCCACGGGCTTCTCGGGCGAGTGCCACGACTCAACGTCAATCTCTCCAGGTTCCAGACGGTCGTGGGCCTCACGGCCGGGGTGCTGTCGATCCTCGGAGCTCTCTTGGCCGTCCCGAACTACTTCAAGCCCGCCATCGGTAAGGGCGAGGTGGTTGCGGTCGTCGTTGACGCCAAGACCGAGAAGGCGGTGTCCAATGCGACAGTTGAGATCCTTACACTCAACAACGCCGTGGTGACGACACTGAACTCCGGCTTCTTCGGTAAGGCCAGCTCCACCCTTGAAGAGGGCCAGTATCGGATCCGAGTCAAGCACCCGAAGTTCGGCGCCGAGGTCCGCCACGTGCAGGTGGTGTCTGGCCAAAGCGCAGAGGTCCGAGTCCAGCTACGCTCGGGAGCCTCGGCTCCTCTGCACGAGGCCGACCGCGTTATCGGTGAAGGCGTGAACGCGGTCAAGCGCCTGTTCGGCAACTAGAGCGCCCGCGAGGTCCAACAGCGAGAACGGCCCGGCCGTCCGTCGCTTCTGCGACAAGTTCGGTGAGATCCGTTCCTTCGCCACGCCCTCCAGGTCCCCACCGAGTTGGCAGTATGAGAAGATGGCCACACGACCGCACACATGATCCCATCAGTTCGGCCGCTACTTGGCGAAGCGGGTTGAGGCACCCGGCAGTCTGCGCTCGGAGATCCGCGTCGCCGCCTGGCGGCGCTCAGCTGACGCGCCCCATCGACCCGTCGGTCGGCCTCCGCTCAGCCGCTCCCGATGGGCCACGCCTCCTAGGTGAGGCTGAACCTTCATGAGTCCCTCGCGCTGCCACGCTAGGCTGTCCATGTCTCACGGCGCTACGTCGTTCAAAAGCAGGATCAGATTTGAATCGACGACCTTTGGGTTATGCGGAGGCGGCACCGTCAGCGAGCGGGATCCACTTCTGTAGCGTCGTTCCTAGCTCTTTGGGCTGCACCGGTTTCGAGAGGTAGTCGTCCATACCGGCGACGAGGCACCGTTCGCGATCGCTCTCCATGGCGTTGGCGGTCATGGCGATGATGGGGATGCGCGCGCCCGTTCGCGCTTCGCGCTGGCGAATCACCCTCGTCGCTTCGTAGCCATCCATCTCCGGCATCTGGCAGTCCATGAAGATGCAGTGATAGGTGATACGGCCAGTCGCCTCGACGGCTTCCAGCCCGTTCGTCGCCACGTCTACACGGCACCCGAGCTTCTCCAGCATGCGCACCGCGACGCGCTGATTCACCACGTTGTCCTCGGCGACGAGGACCCTGGCGCGGAACTGGGCCTCCGCTTCCCGCAGGGTTTGGCGAGTGATCAATCGCGTCGGCTCCGGCTCGGTCGCGGCCATGCCCATCACGGTTGCGATGCAGTCATACAACTGGGATTGGCGGATCGGTTTGAGGAGGAACGCGCGGAAGCCGGCCTGCTCGGCGTCTCCGGTCGATCCTCGGTAGCTCACGGACGTGAGCAACACGAGGGGAACCGTCGCGAGAAGGGGATCCGCCTTGATGGCGCGAGCCAGCATCATACCGTCGATCTCCCGCATCTGGTGATCGAGAATCGCCAGATCGTAGGGCCGCGCATCGCGGTGGGCGGCGCGCAGACGCTCGAGCGCGCGGGAGGCGTCGGCTACACAGTCCACATGCATTCCCCAGGCGGTGAGCTGCGCCGCGAGGAGGGTGCGGTTCGTGGCGTTGTCGTCGACACCCAGCACACGAAGACGCCGCAGCTCAGCCAGGATCACGCGCGTGGCGGTCGGGGACGCCGGCCGCTTGGCCAGTCGCACTGTGAACCAGAACGTGCTGCCCGTTGCGCAAGTGCTCTCGACTCCGATCGCGCCCCCCATCATCTCGACGAGTCGCTTGGAGATCGCGAGCCCCAGACCCGTCCCTCCGTACCGGCGTGTCGTCGAGCTGTCGGCTTGCGAAAAGGAGTGGAACAGCCGCGCGCGGGCCTCGGGCGCGATGCCGATGCCGGTGTCGGTGATCGCAAAGCGAATCAAAGCGTCGTGATCGGTCTCCTCGACGAGGGTGCCGTGCACGACGACTTCGCCGCTTTCAGTGAACTTCACCGCGTTGCCGACGAGATTCGTGAGGACTTGCCGCAGACGTCCGGGGTCGCCTCCCACCCACGCCGGGAGGTTCGCGTGCGGCAGGTACGCCAGCTCCAGGCCCTTTCCGTAGGCGCGTTCGGCCAGCAGCTCGAGCACGTCTTCCACCGTGACGTGGAGCTCGAAGTCGGTCCGCTCGAAGTCGAGCTTGCCGGCCTCTATCTTGGAGAAGTCCAGGATGTCGTTGATGATCGCCAGGAGCCCTTCCCCGGACCGGCGCACCGTCTCGGCGTACTCTCGCTGCTCAGCGGTCAGCGCGGTGTCCAGCAGGAGCCCGGTCATCCCGATGACGCCGTTCATGGGTGTGCGGATCTCGTGGCTCATCGTGGCGAGAAAAGCGCTCTTGGCGCGACTCGCCTCTTCGGCGATGGCACGCGCTTCGCTGGCGGTGTGCGCGGCCCGCGTCATCTCCGCTTCGGCCTCCTTCAGCTCGGTGATGTCCGTGTACACAGCGACGGTGCCGATTTCCGCGATCTGCCGCTCACTGATCTGGAGCCAACGGCCGTCGCTGAGCTGCTGCACGAAGGGTCCACTCGGCTTCCGGTACCGCGCCAGGCGCTCCGCGACCCACGCGTCGACTCGGCCCTTGGCGTTGGGCACCCGGTCGCGCTCGGCGACCCGGCGAATGATCTGCTCGAATGGCGTCCCCACTAGGCTGTCCGCGGCGTCGTGAGAGGCGAGCTCACGGTACCGGCGGTTGCACAGGACGAGCCGCTCCTCCGTATCGTACAGAGAGAAGGCTTCCGAGATGCTCTCGACGGCTTCGAGCAGGCGAGATCGGCTCAGGCGCTCGGACTGCGCCGCGGCTTCCAGACGGCTATCGACGACGGTGACGAAGATGGCGAGCCCGATGATGAGGACCGTCGCCACACTGACCCAGGCGCCCAGGAACGTCGGATCCAACCCAGCGTCAATCGGTTGAGACCCGTCTCCCGGGAACACATACGACGCCGCCATGCCCGTGTAGTGCATACCGGCCACGGCACAACCCATCACCAGCGAGGCGCCGAGCTTGGTCCACCAGCGGCGGTGTACGCTGCGCTGTCCGCGGCTGGCCAGGAACTTCGTATAGAGGGCCGTGGTCGCGAGCACGACGGCGACGACGACGGACGCGACGAACAGCAGCGGATCATAGCGCATCACCGCGTCCATACGCATCGCCGCCATGCCGGTGTAGTGCATCACGCCGATGCCGGCACCCATGAGCGCGCCGCCGACGATCAATTTTCCGGCAGAGATCCTCGCCTGGCTGATGACGTGAAGCATGATCCCGCTGGCAAGGACGGCCGGGGCCACCGACACCAGGGTGATCCAGACGTCATAGTTGACCTTGACTGGGAGTCGAAACGCCAACATGCCGATGAAGTGCATCGCCCAGACGCCGATGCCCATGGTCACCGCCCCGGCCGCGAGCCACGATCTCTTGGCGAGAGGCCTGTCGGCAGCGCTTGTCCGCTCTGCGAGACCGAGAACCGCATAGGCCGCCAGCGAGGCGATGACGACCGAGAGCGTGACGAGCACCGGATCGTAGGTCGCGGCCAGCGCGAGCCCTGAATCGATAGTGCCGTCGAGGAATCCCCAGTGGTGTCGGAGTGACTCCATTTACCTGAACAAGGCCAAAGCAGGACACGTGCCAGACGCGAGTAGTCTACCGATGGGCCGCAAGCTTATGAATTGCCTGGCGCAGACGCAAGAGTCTCGCTGATCGCTTCGGGAACTGTGTCAGGAGTGACCGGAACTCTCCCGAAGTGACAGGATTTCTTCCCGGGGTTGGGAAGGTGGTCGGCCCGTCC
>QHSR01000205.1 GCA_003221635.1 Candidatus Rokuibacteriota bacterium
TGACCGGCAGCACCTCGCTCACCGTGTCGTTTCCGACGAACGCGACGAGCCTCGTGGGCCCCCTGCCGGGGCTCTCCGCCGGACCCGTCTCCGTGCAGGTCTACAACCAGACCGGGCCGAACACCTATCTGCTGGTCGGCAGCGTCCCGCTCACAGTGACGGACTCGCGGGCTCAAGTGCGCTTCTTCCATAACCTCCTCATCTGCAACCCGGGATGCCAGGCCTTCACGGCACGACTCACGGCTTCGGAGGGCTACACGTGGTTCGCCTTTTCCGGGAACTACTCTCCGTACCAGCCTGTGACGACTCCGACCCTCAGCAATTTCCAAGGGGAGGCAGTCGGATTTCCCGGCGCGACGTTCAATTTCCCGGGCACCTTCGCGATCGCCAGGGGTCAACGCTACGCACTTGTCGTAACTCTCAACGCCTCCAACAATCTCGTGCTGCTTCTCATCAACGAGGGGCCTCTCGGCGCCTCCTCGGCTCCCCAGGAACTCGGCGTCAGCGAGGCCACTCTGCCGGGTCAGCGGGGCGATGACCCCACCATCCGCTTTGCTCCTGCAGGGGAGGCGCCATCGCGGCAGTAGAGGCAGTTATTTTCGGATTGGGCTCAGGTGGCTGGGGGGGCGCACTGGACCCCGCAGTCGAGGTCAGTCACGTTGTTCGCGTGACGAGCCTCGTCAGCCGCGAGATTGTCGAGGCTATCAGAGGGGTCGTCCGCGCGGGCGGCGGGCGTTGCGCGGCTCAGTACGACCAGGAGAGCATCAGCGTGTAGACGTTGCGCGTGTAGTCGAACACCGCGATGTTCGAGATGTTGTTCGTCCGCTGGTATTCGGCGGCCAGCGTGAAGCTGTAGGGCAAGGGCAGCTCGGCGCGCACGATGTTGGTGATCTCGCTGTCCCTGCGCTGGAGGGTGCCCGGCGCGGGGCTGGGCAGCAGGCTGTTCTTGCGCTGGTAGTTGCGCAGGTGGACATCGAGGTCGTACTTGAGCCGGATGGCGAGCCAGGGTAGCGTGTACTGACCACCGGCGAGAATCCGGCTCCCCACGTAATCGTAGTTCTGTCCGACCGTGTCGTCCCAGTCGAACTGGTAGCCGAGCTTCACGTAGTGCCGGTCTTCCGAGAAGCGGAAGAGCTGGGTCAGGCCGATCATCCAGTTGTTGGCGTCGCGGTTCTCCTCCCGGACGGTGTCGATCGGCTGGTTGAAGTTCTTGTTCTGATACCGCGCGAAGGCCTGGGTCAGGTACCGGTCGCTCTCGACGAGGCTGGCGAAGGCGCTCCCCGTGTGTCGAAGCACGAACCACCTCTGGTCGAGGAAGAGCGCGTCGAACGCGTACTGCCCGCCGAGGAGCAGCGGCATGTTGCCGACCGCGGTGCGGTACGTGAGGCCGACGTTCGCCAAGTGGCTCATGATGTTGAACGACGGCAGGTCGTTGTTATACGTGGTGAAGAACGAGTAGCCGATGGTCGCTTCCCACTGATCGGTCTTGAGCCACGCGTAGTCTGCGCGCAGCCCGAACAGCTCGCCAGTCGACCTGGTCTTCGCCCGCCGGAGCGCGGCGACGAGTGGCTCGCTGTCGTCGGCGTTCGGGACGACGGCGACGTTATCGTCGTAGAAGAAGCCCAGGCGGAGCTCGGCGGACAATCGCCGCCGGCCCTGGCGGGCGGCCACCATGGAGTCGCGCAGTCGCTCGGCGGGGCCGGTGAATGCCGAGGCTGGCGCCGCCCGGATCGCCTGGTCGATCTCGGCCGCCGCCTGCCCGGGCAGCCCGAGGACGCCGAGCGAGAGCCCAGAGTAGAACTTCGTCAGCTGCTGGAGGTCCGGATTGCTCGCGCGTCCCGCGCGAAAGGCGTCGAGCGCGCCGCGATAGTCCTTCTTCCGGTAGCGCAGGAAGCCGACGTAGTACCCGAGGCCGTCGAGCGTCGGCTGGCTTCGGAGCGCTTCCTCGAGCAGCGGCTCCGCCCGGTCGTACTGTTGCTGCGCGAAGTAGGCAAGCCCGAGCTGAAAGGCGATCGTCGGATCGTTGCGCGAGCGGGCCCGGGCCTTCTCGAGGAACGGCACGGCCTGCGCCGGATCATTCTTGGCCATCAGCACGACGCCCGTGAAGTAGAGGGCTTCGACGTGGTCGGGCTCCGTCTCCAGGGCCTTGCGGAGGTTGGCCAAGGCCGCGTCGTACTTGCCTTCTGAGTACTCGAGCACCGCCTGAGCGACGTAGACGTCGGCCTCCGTGTTCTGAGCGGAAGCCTGCGCCGAAAGCCAGGACGCGACGAGCGCGACGATGAGCAGGAGACGCACGGGGCGCATACAGAGCACGACCGGCTGTCTCGGACGCACCGCGAGCGCGCCCCGCGGCCGGCGCTTTGGGGACATCATCATCGAATCACACCTTCTGCGTCTCCCCCTTGACAGTCAAGCACAATGACGCGATCATCCTCCCCTACCCAAATTGCCCTCGATGTGAGGCCCCCGAATGGGACAATGGCTCAGACCGGTACTGGCATGGCTCGCTCTCGCTGCCTCCCTGCTCCCGGCACCGGCGTTCGCACAGGCCACGAAGGCCGGAAACGTCACCACCCTCGAAGGTAACGTCACCGCCGTCCGCCCGATCGTCGCCCAGCCCGTTCCCCTCAAGTTCAAGGACGACGTCTTCCTGCAGGATCGCGTCGTCACCGGGGAGCAATCGTTCGCCCGTCTCCTGCTGGGCGGCAAGGCCGTCGTCAGCATCCGTGAGCGGTCGGCCGTCACGATCACCGAGGTGCCCGGGCGCTCCACCATCGAGATCGAGTCCGGGAAGATCGCGCTCAGCGTGGCGCGGGACCGCATGCTTCCGGGCGAGATCATCAATATCAAGACGCCGAACGCGGTCGCCGGCGTGCGCGGGACAGTCGTCGTCGCCGAGGTCACTCGCCGGGGGGGCCAGCCGTTCACCAACTTGTGGGTCATCCGCGGCATCGTCGACGCCGTTCACACGAACCTCCAGGGTGCGCCGCTGAGCCCGGCGGTGACCTTGAAGGCGCAGGAGTCGCTCAGCGCCAACCCGACGACCTCGTCGAAGGGCACGTTCACGCCAGCGCAGGTTGGCGCGATCGTGCAGGGCCTTCAGCCGCAGCGGACACAGGAAGGCGGCAGCGCCAGCCAGAGTCCGGCCCGCCTTGAAGCGGTCAACACCGCCGCGGCGCTGCTCGGCGTCCTGACGGGCACGGAGGCTGGGCAGGAGCAGGTCGCCTTGTTGACTGCCCCGCCGGCGCCGGCCACCACGACCCCGCCTGACTTGGGGCCGAAGGTAAACGTCACCATGGTGGGGGATCTCACGTCGGGGGGGCGCGTGACTCAGCTGGCCGGACGCTGAAGACGTTCTCTGGCACCAGCACGCGGACCGGAACCTCGTCGGTGATCAGCATCATCGATTCGATTGTGGCCGGCTCGGGCAGTACGCTCGTCATCGTCGACCCCGATGCGAACGCGACGCTGCAGGCTGGTCCGCTGATGAAGGTCACGACCAGCACGCTCGACGTGCGCAGCACGCTCGACGTGCTCCGGCTGCTCCTGGTGCGAGGTACCCTGACGTCGCTTGGCGGCTCGGCACTGATCGGGTTCGACCCGGTGACCGTCAACGCTCAGACGCTGATCGAGATCGCCGCGGGTGGGAAGCTTTCGCTCGCGGGGCCACTTCTGACCGATCAGAACGGCACCATCACCGCCAGGCAGGACGCCATCTCCGTCGCCGGCACGCTGTTGGGCACCGGCCCGGACGCGCTGGTCTCGCTCAAAGGGACGAACCTCATCGCCGGACTGGTGGCCAGCCAGGGGATCGGTCGGGTTC
>QHSR01000078.1 GCA_003221635.1 Candidatus Rokuibacteriota bacterium
CCCGCTGCTCCGGGGTGGCTGGGCTCCATCCGGGTGCTCTACTCCCGTCGTCGCTTGCCGGGGACGGGTCCCTTCGACCCCTGCCGCAGCCTGCCCCGCACGCCGACGCCGGCGCTAAGCGAGCCGCGGAGCAACGCGCTCAGCGAAGAGGCGCATGGACTTGAGGACACGCTCGTTGGGGATTTGCCCGCCCGGGTTCATCCACGTCGAGAGGGTCGAAAATCCTATCTCTTCCCGTAGCGCGAGCAGCCGGTCGGCGACCGCCTCGGGCGTGCCGAACACCGCGTACTCGCCGAGTATCTCGTTGTAGGAGATCTCGGCCAGACGGTTGGCCCGCGCCTCGCGCGCCTCGGCCGTCTGCACGGTCGCGCCGTCCGACTTCTTCAGCGCCGTACTGATAGACCTAAAAAAGTGCATCGTGCTCTGCTCGGGCTCCTCGCGGGCCTGGCGTGCGGTCTCCGCTACGTACAGGGGCACGCTCACCCCTACATCGCCGCGACCCGGGTGTCCGGACGCCGTCCAGGCCTCCTGGTAGCTGGGAAGGTGCCGCTTGAGGTCCGTGAGCGAGACGGTGCGGACGGCCACAAAGACGGCCGCGCCCATCCGACCGACCATGGGATAGGTGTCCTGGGTCGTCGCGGCGATCCGGATCGGCGGGTGCGGCTTCTGGTAGGGCTTGGGCATGACGCACACGTCCTGGAACTGGAAGTACTTCCCCTGGTGCGAGAACCGCTCCTGGGTCCAGGCCTTGCGGAGGATGTCGAGCGTCTCGAGGAAGCGGTCGCGGCTCTCGCTGTAGGGAATATTGAAGCCCTGGTAGTGCCCGGGCAGGCCGCTACGACCGACCCCGAACTCCAGACGGCCCTTGGAGATGTGGTCGACCGTCGCGACGTCCTCGGCCAGGCGCAGCGGGTGGCTCAACGGTAGGACCTGGACGGCAATCCCGATCTTGACGCGCTGCGTGCACGCCGCCAGGGCGGAGGCGATGATCAGCGGGGCCGCCAGCACCGACCGGTCTTTCTGGAAATGGATCTCGGCGAGCCACACGGCGTCAAAGCCGAAATCTTCGGCCGCCTTCATCTGCGCGAGCGACTCGTCGAACGCCGCCGCCTCGGTCACACCCGGCGGGCTGTGAAACTCCGTGAACAGGCCGAATTCCATTCCACCCTCCCGATCGAATTCGGTTTATCCTACGCCAGAGCATCCCGTGACGGGGGGCCAAGAATGGGGGGTTCATAATGGCAGGGGACAGGGTGTTCGACCGGAGCGCCGAGGACATTGGCAACATCTTGCTGCTCGAGCACGTCAACGTGAAGATCCCGGACCAGGTCGTCGCGACGAATTTCTACGTGACGGCTCTCGGGCTGACGCGCGACCCGTACATGAACACGGGCACCGAGAACATGTGGATCAACGCGGGGCAGCAGCAATTCCACATGCCGACCGGAAAGCCGGAAGTGCTCCGCGGAGTCGTGGGGTTCGTCATTCCGGATCTCGAGGGGCTGAAGATGCGGCTGCAGAGCGCGCGCGAGAAGCTGGCCGGGACGAAGTTCGCGTGCTCCGCCGAGGACAAGTACATCAGCGTGACGTGTCCCTGGGGGAACCGCATGCGCTTCCATGCCCCGGGTCCCGAGTTCGGCGACATGACCCTCGGTATCCCCTACGTCGAGTTCGCGGTGCGGCCCGGCACCGCGGTGGGGATCGCGAAGTTCTACCAGACCGCGATGGGCGCTCCGGCCAGCGTCACGTTCAACGGCAACGTTTCGGCTCGGGTCCAGGTCGGGGCCAAGCAGCACCTGGTCTTCCGCGAGACCACCGACCCCGAGGTGGCGTACGACGGCCACCACATCGCGATCTACGTGGTGAACTTCTCGGGGCCGCACCGGTGGCTGAAGGACCGCGGCCTCATCAGCGAGGAGTCGAACCCGGTGCAGTACCGGTTCAAGGATATCGTCGACCCGGAGAACTCGAAGGTGCTCTTCACCATCGAGCACGAGGTCCGGAGCGCGACGCACCCGATGTTCATGCGCCCGCTGGTGAGCCGGAATCCGGCGCAGCGGCAGGCGACATACCAGCGCGGGCGCGACGCGTTCTACCCGGGGGCCGTCTAGACACTTCGGGAGGCTGTAAGCCCTTCTCCCGGCGTCAGGTGCGGCGCCGGGAGAAGACGCCGCTGCTGCTAGTTCAGGGGCTTCAGGGGCTTCGGGAGGTTCAGGTTCGGCAGCGGCGAAGGTACTGGCGGAAGGCAACACCCCGGCCCGCCCAGGACGTTCAGGCTGGAGCCCCCGCTCGTTGTCCCGGTCCCGCTGCTGCTCCCACCGCTGCCGCTGGTGCTCCAATCACCACTGACGGTGCCTGCACCGGCCCGATCCGGGGACAGCAGCACTTGCGCGTCCAGCGTCGCCTCTCGGGTCGCTTGCTGGACGGCCGCCGTACCGGCGGCGGACGGTGCGTGGCTCGGCACGATCCGGAACTCGGCCGTGAGCTGTGTGGCCTCGTCTGGCCTGATCCGCGTCGGGCGCGACAGCGGACTGGCGCCGATGGCCGTGATCGCCTGCAGCGTGCCCACGTCCACCGAGGATCCCACACGCTGACGCGTCACCGGGTCGAGCCGCGTGACGTCGACCAGACCACGCAGGACAGTGATCGTCGAGCGGACACCGCCGCCAGCTGGCAAGACCTCGGCGACGACGACCGTCCCGCGGATCGCGGTCACGGCATTGGGTGTCCTGATCTCGACGACCTCGCCCGGCTTCATCAAGCCCTTGGAGACTGCCACCGAGATTCGGCCGCCGCCGAGCTCGACGGTCGAGGTCCCCGGCACCTCGGTGATGGTCAGGACCGAACGCTCGCGCGCGGTGACGGTGGCCTTGCCGCCGAGCAGCACGCGGACGATCGAGCGCTCGCCGGTGGTGATGCGGTCCTGGAGGTAGACGCCGTCCTTGAATCGGAGCGGCTGCGCCTGTGGCAGTGTCAGGCGCGCGACCGTCGCCGTGCCCTCGAGGTTCGTCACGACACCGACCCGCTCCTGCGTGTAGGCCGAGGGCGGCAGCGAAAGCGCGGCCGCGCCCGTGATCAGCAGTGCTCCGATGACTCGCTTCGCGAAACCCATAGTCTCCTCCGCCGGCGCAGCCGAGCGATCCGGGTGCGCGCGGCAGAAAGCTGATAGAGCAAGCCAGGTGCCACGAGATTCCGGATTTCCAATAAAATAAAACCGAAAGGTTCCTACAGATTTGTCGGGCTGGTGATCACGACACCACCGGCCACCCTCGAGCCAGAATGTCAGCCTCTGGCCGCTCTGACCGTGCCGGACCACGATGCCGGATTCTTGCGTTCACGTGAGAGTCGGACTACCCTCGCCCTCACTCGCGATCTCTCGTACCGGCAAAGGAGCAGGATATGTCGCTCAGCGTGATGTCGGCCGACAGCCACATGGATCTCATCTTCCTGCCGCCCGACACCTTCACCTCGCGGATGCCGGCGGCGTGGCGCGACCGCGCGCCACAGGTCGTCGAGCGCGAAGGGCGCAAGGTGTGGGTCTCGGGCAACGCCGTGCTGGGGCCGTGGGGCGTGTACGGCCCCGGCGTCACGGGAGGCCGGCGGGGCCGCATCCTGGCCGACGCGGGCTTCGCCTCGGGCAAGCAGACGCGGCCGTCGAATCCCCTCGAGCGACGCCAGGACCAGGAGCGCGACGGCGTCGAGGCCGAGGTGATCTACGGCATCATCGGGATCTCGCGCGGGCTCTTCACCCACAGCGGCATCGCCGACCACGAGACGCTGGCCGCGGTCTACCACGCGTACAACGACTACATCGCCGACTTCAACCGGTCGCAGCCCGATCGCTTTTTCGGGCTCGGCTGCTTGCCGAACCACGATGCCCAGGCGGCCGCCGACGAGATCCGCCACTGCGCGGAGCTCGGCTTGCGGGGCGCCGTCTTCGTTCCGTGGGGCTCGGCCATGCCCGTGTGGCATCAGATCTGGGAGCCGCTGTGGACGGCTGGCGAGGAGACGGGGCTCGTCATTTCCTTTCACGTCTTCGAAGGCGGCGCGACGACCGTCGGATACGACGTCAAGGGCGTCGCCTCGAACCCGGCGTCCACCGGCTCGTGGACCGTCGTGGCGCCGCTCCAGATGGACGAGATCTGCGCCTCGGTGATCCTCTCCGGCGTCTGCGAGCGTCATCCGAAGCTGACACTGGTGCTCGGCGAGAGCGGCATCGGCTGGCTGCCGTACATCCTCGAGCGTCTCGACGACACCTACGAGGAGCGGCTTGCCGACGACCTCGGGCTCAAGCTTCCCCCGAGCGCCTACTTCAAGCGCCAGATGTACGCGACCTTCCAGAAGGACTTCCACGGCGTGCGCGCGATGGCGGAGCTCGCGCCCGACAACGTCATGTGGGGCTCGGACTACCCGCATCGTGACGGCACCTGGCCGTTCTCGCAGAAGGCGATCGAGGAGCAGTTCCGCGGCATCGATCCCCTGATCCAGAAGAAGATGCTCTGGGACAACGTCCGCCGCGTCTACCGGATCGACGAGCGGAGCCAGGGCGGTCCGAGGTGAGACCGCGCAGCGATGAGGCCCTCTCGGTGAGACGTCCCGTCTGATGCGGGAGGCCGAGCGCCGGCGCGAGATCAAGGACTACTACCTCAGCATCTCCGCCGACGAGATCACTTCTCACCTCACCCCCGCGTCCTTCGACCTCTGGGAGTCGATCGCCCGGTATCGGCGCGAGCTCCAGATCGGCGCCCGCTGGCTGGAGATCGGCGGCGGCATGGGCGACCTGGCGGCGGCGGCCCTCGATCGCGGCTACGACGTGCTGATGACCGACGTCCAGGCCGAGCTCCTCGACACGGCCGCCGCGCGCCATCCACGACTCCGGACGCGATTTCGGCGCGCCGACATCTTCGATGCGCGCGACGTCGCCGCGCTCGCCGCCCGGGGGCCGTTCTCCATCGTCGCGGCGGTCGGCGCCGTGCTCAATCACGCGCGCGACCAGAGCGAGCTCGCGCGCGGCTTCGACCATCTCGTGGCGCTCGGCGAGCCGAGCTCGCTCCTGATCGTCGACCTCATGCTGAGCGAGATGTTTCCCGGTCATCCCGCGTCGGTCTGGGCCGACTTCCTGCACGTCCTGCCGGGCTTCGGCGATCTGGCGCGACTGACCAGAGCGTTCGGGCTGCACGTGCTCGAGGCGCACTCGCTCTATCACCGATATCCGCCGACGGCCGCGTGCGACCGGGAATTCGACGAGCGGATGCTGCGGCTCTTCTTCCACAAGCGGTCTCCCGCCCGCCCGCCGCGCGGAGCGGCGCGCTCGCCGGTCAGAGAATCGCGACGTGCACGACCTGCCCCTCGGCGACGAGCGCCGACCCCCGACGGCGATCGACCCGGAACTCGACGAGCCGGCCGACGCCGACCCCGCGCCTGACCGAGCCGGCGGCGCCCGCGGCGGCACGCAGGAGGTCGTCGAGCATCGCGCGCCGCCGGCGCTCGTCGGCCTTGTCGCCGAGGTTCCGTCCGTAGGTCCCCAGCGCATGGGCACGGAGCAGCTTCGGCCACTCGCGCGCGAACAACGACGGGTCCTGGAACAGATCGAGCCCGACCAGCGTCTCGGCGCCGAAAACCGCGGCGCCCTGGGCGCCCGCGTGCTGGTCCAGCGCGCCCTCGACGTCCTTCTGATGGGCCTGCACGTCCGCCTTGTCGAACGTCCTCGACCACGAGGCGGTGCTGCTCGTGCCTCCTGGCCCGCCGGCCCTCCACGTGTTCGCTTCGTTCGCCGGAGTTAGACCGGCGAATGTCGCGGTAGTTCCCGGCCCGGCCGGGCGGAGGCCGGCGCCTTGCCCGACGGACGGCGCGCTGCGATAATCCCTGCCGCAACCGACTCGATCGACACGAAGGAGACGGGCCATGCCGAACATCACGATCCAGTGGTACGCCGGGCGCACCGACCAGCAGAAGCGCGAGATCACCGCCGCCATCACCGAGGCCATGGTGAAGATCGGCAAGACGACCCCGGACCAGGTCCACATCCTGTTCCAGGACGTGGAGAAGTCGAACTGGGGCGTCAACGGTAAGCTCGCCAGCGACTAGGAGGCCGGGCGAATGGACTCGCGCCTCCGCGGACTCGCCGAGCAGCTCGACGCGGGCCTGATCGCCCGCCGAGCGTTCCTCCGGACGGCGGCCCTCGTGACCGGCGGCGCCGCCGCGGGCCTCACCGCGCTGCAGTCGATGGCCTCGGCACAGCCGAGGACCAAGCTGCGCGTCTGGCTCTTCAAGAGCTACGTGACCGCCGGCAACGACATCGAGGAGCTGGACCAGGACCTCCGCGACTGGGGTTTCGCGGTGGCGCCCCGACGGCACGGATGACCGGCGACGTCCTCGTCGAGCGAGAGGGTCCGATCGCGCTCCTCACCTTCAACCGGCCCGACGCGCGCAATGCCATGACGTTCGAGATGTACGAGGCGCTCACGACGCGTGCGTGAAGCTCGACACCGATCCAGGCGTGCGCGTCCTCGTTCTGAAGGGCGCCGGCGACCGGGCCTTCGCGACCGGCACCGACATCCGCCAGTTCCTGGAGTTCAGGACCGCAGAGGACGCGCTCGGCTACGAGGCCCGACTCACCCGCGTGCTCTCGAGACTGGCCGGCATGAGCAAGCCGACGATCGCGATGCTGCAGGGTGATGCGATCGGCGGCGGGCTCTTCATCGCGCTCGCATGCGACCTGCGGCTGGCCGCCCCGCACGCGCGTTTCGGGGTGCCGGTGGCCCGCACGCTCGGCAACTTCCTGGCGCCCCTGAGCCTGTCGTTATTGGTCGCAGCCCTCGGGCCGGGCCGCGCCCGCGAGCTCGTGCTCACGGCCCGCCTGCTCGATGCCGCGGAGGCCAAGGCGGTCGGGCTGCTCGACCGGATCCACCCGGCGCCGGAGCTCGCGTCGCGCGCGCGCGAGCTCGCCGCGAGTCTCGCCGAGCTGGCCCCGCTGACCCTCGCGGCAACGAAGGAAGCCACCCGTCGCATGCTGGCCGTGTTGACGCCTCACGATCTCGACGATCTCATCCTCTCGTGCTATCTCAGCCGAGACTTCCACGAAGGGGTACGAGCCTTCCTCGACAAGCGCAAACCGGACTGGCAGGGTCGCTGATGGCTCTTTTGGGAGGGATCTGGTGGAGGCGGCGCGAACAGCTCGGAACGAGACCTAGGCTAGGCTCTCGATCGTGCGACCGGCTGGTTGGCGGGTGCTCCGGAAGACGTCCGACTCCGTCGGATCGCCCCACCTCCGGAAGCCACTTCCCGCCGAACCAGCACTAGTTGTTGCTCGTCATGTTGAGAATGCGCCCCTCGAGCTGATGCAGGAGCGGGACGTACTCATCACTGCCGCAGGACGGGCAGGTCGGGTCGCCCAACTCGAAGCACTCCTCACACGCCACGCAGACGGCAAGGCTCCGGAGCGGGATCGGGACCCTCGAGAGCGTTCGGACGATCGTGCTGATCATCGCCATGTCCTCCTGCCAGGTATTAAGGCAAAGCCGATACCAAGCCCACGTTGATCTCCAAATGGTCAATATTATGGGCTTTATTAGATATCTGGCTGTTGGCGAGATCGCCCATGGCGCGTTTCTTACCGGTCTGGGATGGCCGGGTCTGGTTAGGCTTGGTCCATACCGTCGCTGCTTGGGATCCTCATTCTTTCCGGCGGTGCGACGTCGCACACCGAGGGCGTCATGCAGCCCAGCAGGGGCGGTATGCGGAGGCGTCGTTTTGTTCGCGCAGGCGCTCACCCGTGATCCCTATCGGCTGGACGCGATCGTGCGGCTCGGGATCGCCCGCGACAAGCTCGGTGCCCCCGACGAGGCGATCGACGTCCTCGAGCGCGCCCGGGAGCGCGCCCCCGGCGAGATCGCGGTGCGGCTCTTTCTCGGCCTCGCCTACCTGCGCAAGAACGAGCCGGGCAAAGGCCGACGCGCACCTCACCGCGCTCGTCAACCTCGAGCCCGATCGCCGGCTCCCGGCGCAGGCCGAGCGCACAATCAAGGTGTACGCTCGCAGTCCCTCTCCAAGGAGATGCGCATGTTCGCTTTTGAGGCGGGCGGCTCCCGGGGGTGCCTACGCGCCGGGGGTGGCTCCCCCACCCGTCACGAGCGACGCGTGTTAGAATTTCGGCAATGCGATCACGCATGAGCATCCGGTGAGCCGCGGGGGTCACTACGGCTTCGAGCGGCGTCGCCGAGCCGACATCCAGAAGGCAAAACAGGAAGCGAAGCGACAGCGTAAGACCGAGCGTGCGGAGTCCGGCGCCGTCGGGCCCGAGGTCGGCGAGGCGCAGGACACCGGCGCGCCGACTGACATGTGGGAGTGGTTCTCACCGAGTCGCAGCCGCGCCGTCACCTCACGGCCCGGTACGCGACCCGATCCGGACCCACCCGACGACTGGATCCTGTTGACCGACGTCGAGCCTGACGCCCGCCCGGAGTAGCCTACTTCTTCGCCGCGTCGGCGGCCTGAAACCCGATCTTGTTGTGCGTTCCGTCGCACATCGGCTTGTTGGAGGACGACCCGCACCGGCAGAGCGCGATCCTCGGCTGTCCGGTCGTGTTGATCGGTGCCCCGGTCGGGTCATAGAGCTCGCACTCGCCTTCGACCAGGTACGGACCATTGGGGCGGACGGTGATCTTCACGGTCATCGCAGCGGTCCTCCTTGGGAATAAAGCAGCGCCCATCAAGATACCACTGCGGAGGTACACTCCTCTCTATGAAGGAGCCCGGCGCGGTCCTGCTCGTCGCGTGCTACGAGCTCGGCCACCAGCCCCTCGCCGTGGCCTGGCCGGCGGCGTTCCTCGAGCGCGCAGGGTACGCGCCGGCAGTGATGGACGTCTCCGTCGAGCCGTTCGACGCCGAGCGCGTCCGGCGCGCGAAGCTCGTCGCGATCTCGGTGCCGATGCACACCGCGCTGCGCCTCGGCGTGGCCGTCGCCGAGCGCGTGCGGACCGTGAACGCCGCCTGTCATATCGCGTTCTACGGTCTGTACGCGACGCTCAACGCCGATCACCTCTTGACCGGCGTCGCGGATTCGGTGATGAGCGGCGAGATCGAAGCCGCCCTGGTCGACCTGGCTCGGAGGCTCGAGCGGGAGCCCGACGCGCCGGCCGGGGGTTCCCCCAACGTCCCCCAGCGCGTCCTCGCCAAACTGGAGTTCCCGGTGCCGCGTCGCGCGAGTCTGCCCTCGTTGAAGAAGTACGCGCGCCTGGAGCGCGACGGCGGCCTCGAGCTCGTGGGTTACGTCGAGGCAAGCCGCGGTTGCCGGCACATGTGCCGGCACTGCCCCATCCCGCCCGTCTACGGCGGGCGCTTCTTCGTCGTCCCAACCAAAGTGCTCCTCGCGGACATCCGACAACAGGTGGAAGCCGGCGCGACTCACGTCACGTTCGGGGACCCCGACTTCCTGAACGGGCCGGGCCATGCCCTGGCGGTTGCGCGGGCGCTCCACGACGAGTTCCCGCGGCTCACCTTCGATTTCACGGCGAAGATCGAGCACCTCCTGCGCCAGCGCGACCGCCTGGCCGAGCTGGCCCGGCTTGGCTGCGCGTTCATCGTCTCGGCCGCCGAGTCGCTGAGCGACACGGTCCTGGCGCACCTGGACAAGGGCCATACACGCGCCGACATCGAGACGGCCGTCGGGCTCGTCTCCACCGCCGGGATGGCGCTGCGCGCCACCTGGGTGCCGTTCACCCCCTGGACCACGCTCGACGACTACCGAGAGCTGCTCGATTTCGTCGAGACCCACGCGCTCATCGACGCCATCGATCCGGTCCAGTATTCGATCCGGCTCCTGGTCCCTCCCGGCTCGCTCCTGCTCGAGAGTCCCGTGCTGCGCCCGTTCCTCGGCGAGCTCGTCAAAGACCAGTTCTACTATCGCTGGATGCACCCCGACGCGCGCATGGAGGCCCTGCACCACGAGGTGTCTTCCACGGTCGCCGGCGCCGCCGATCGGAACGAGGACGCCGCCGACACGTTTCACCGTGTGCGCGAGCTGGCGGACCGCACCGCTGGCCTGGGACCGCGGGCGTTCGCCCCGCCCGCGCCCGACCGAAAGCGACCGCCGCGCCTCACGGAGCCCTGGTTCTGCTGAGCGGAACCCACCGAGGGCCAGTTGGCCCTGAGCGGAAACTCGGGTAGAGTATCGATCTGAGAGGTGATGTCATGAGCGCAGATCTCAAGACCCGCGTCCAAGAGCTGATCGACTCCATGATCAACCCCGCGGTCGCCGGCCACGGCGGATTCGTCGAGCTCATCGATGTGCAGGACAATCGCGTCTACCTGCAGATGGGCGGCGGTTGCCAGGGCTGCGGCGCGGCGGACATCACGCTGAAGTCGGGGATCGAGCGGCTGATCAAAGAGGAGATCCCCGAGGTCGCCGAGGTCCTGGATACGACCGACCACGCCGCCGGCGCCAACCCCTACTACACGCCGGGCAAAGCTTAGCGTCCACGCCGCCGCGGGCCCAGAGACGCCAGTGCCGACTTCGCCAAGCCGGTTGCTGCTTCTCCTGCCCACCACGACGTACCGCACGGAGGCCTTCGTCGACGCCGCGTCAAAGCTCGGCGTCGACCTCGTGTGCGCCTCCGAGCGACCGAGCAGTTTGCAAGCGTTGGTGCCCGAGTCGCTCGTCACCCTCGATTTCAAGGATCCGGGCGCGAGCGCGGAGACGATCGCCCGATTCGCGCGGCGGCGACCGATCGACGCCGTGGTCGCGGTGGACGACCTCACCACGGTGGTCGCGGCCGCCATCAGCGAGCGGCTCGGCCTGAAGGCGAACTCTCTGCCGGCGGCCGCCGCCGCGCGAGACAAGCTCACGATGCGGCGGTCCCTCGCCAGCGCCGGCGTACCGGTGCCACGCTTTCGGCTGGTCGAGCTGGCCGACGATCCAGCGGAACACGCCGAGGCGGTCGAGTACCCGTGCGTTCTCAAGCCGCTCACGCTCTCGGCGAGCCGCGGCGTGATCCGCGCGAACGACGCGCGAGAGTTCGTCGCGGCCTTCCGCCGCATCTCGGCGATCCTCGAGCAGGGCGACGCGGCCCCGGTGGGGGAGGCGCGCCGGGCTCTCCTCGTCGAGGAGTTCGTCCCCGGACGCGAGGTCGCCCTGGAGGGCTTGCTGGTGGGCGGAACCCTCCACGTGCTGGCGCTCTTCGACAAGCCGGACCCGCTCGACGGGCCGTTCTTCGAGGAGACGATTTACGTCACGCCGTCCCGCCTGCCCGGCCCCTTGCAGGACCGCATCGCCGCGGTCGCCCGCGACGCGTGCTCGGCCCTGGGGCTCACGGAGGGGCCGATCCACGCCGAGCTGCGCATCAACGATCGCGGCCCATTCGTGCTCGAGGTCGCGGCGAGGTCGATCGGCGGGCTGTGCGCGCGCACGCTTCGATTCGGGACGGGCCTGAGCCTGGAGGAGCTGATCCTTTGCCACGCCCTCGGCCGCCCGCTGGAATCGCTCGAGCGTGAGCGGCGGGCCGCCGGCGTCATGATGATCCCGATCCCCCGGGGGGGCCGGCTGGTCGGGGTGCGCGGCGCCGAGGAGGCCGCGGCGGTCGACGCGATCGAGGAAGTCGCCATCACGATGCACCCGGGCCAGGAGGTGGTTCCGCTTCCCGAGGGCTGGCAGTATCTCGGATTCATCTTCGCCCGCGCCGAGACGTCCGCCGCCGTCGAAGGGGCGCTCCGCGAGGCGCACGCGCGACTGCATTTCGAGATTGAGTAAGGCGAGGCGGCCCTGATCGCGTCGGCGACCGAGAGCGACGACGGGCGGTTAGCGGCAGCCGGCGCGCGGCGCCCCCCGTGCTTTCCGTGGCACGAGCATGCAGCCGAAGGTCGCCGGGTGCTTCGCGTGGGCGTCGAGCGTGGCCTGGAGCCTCGCGAGCGTCCGGTCGCGCCGCGCGAGGCCGACGCCGTAGATCGCGAGGTCGTTCACGAAGCGCGTGTAGAAGACGTGCTCCATGTCGCCGCCCGCGCCGACGCAGGGCGACGGCTTCTGCGCGAGCCGGAGTAGCGGCCCGAACGCCACCACGTACCGCTCGAGCACCGATTCGCCCCGGAGATCGCGGGGCACCTCGGGAAACCGCGCGAGGAACTCATCGACGGTCATCTCCCCGGCGTGGTCGTCGAGGTCGCGCGAGAGACGGATCTGCACGCTTGCGATCAGGGCCGCGGCTTGAGCTCGATCATGTGGCCATCGGGGTCGCGCAGGTAGATCGACGGCCCGTCGCCCCAGGCGCCGAAGCGCTGGACCACGTCGCCCTCGAGCGCGACGCCCTTCCGGCGCAGCGACTCGGCGACCGCCTTGAGGTCGTCGCACTGGATCGACAGGCAGAAGTGATCGGGCCCGACCGGCCCCGCCTCGGTGGCCGGCAGCAGGTCGATCAGGGCCTCGCCGAACCGGAGATGGATCAGCGAGATCCTCTCGTTCAGCTTGGCGAGCGTGCAGCCCAGGACGTCCTCGTAGAACCGGCGCGATCGCGCCTGATCGTGAACTCTCAAGACCACGTGATCGAGACCGAGCGGCTTGTACATCGCCACCTCCATCAGGGGAAGACTACCACGGGACGCTCATTCCTGGCGGAGCACCGAGAGCGGCGCGCGACCGAGGAGCCGGACCGTCGCAAGCAGGCCGACCGCGAGCGCGCCCACCGTCGTCAGCAGCACGCCCAGGAGCAGCGTGCCAGGCTCGAGCGTCCAGGGTGTATCCAGCACGAAGCGCAGGACGATCCAGGCGAGGACCGATGCGAGCAGGGTTCCGCCGAGCCCCGTCTTGAGAATGACCGACTCGTAGAGGCGCTGATAGCGGGTCGCCGCCAGCGCACCCGCCATGACCACGAGGCCCGCGGCGATGCTGAACGACGCCATGAACCGCACGGCGAAGGAGATCTGGTCCAGCACCTCCCCCACGCGCTCGAGGACGCCCCGCAGGGGAATCGCGGTCACGTTGGGAAAGGCCGCGACGACGCGGTCCTGCAGCGCGGTCTCGACGGCGGCGGGGACGCGTGCCGTCGCCAAGTAGGTCGCCGGCGCCCCGTCCAGGGCGCCCGGCGAGAGCACCATGAAAAAGTTGGCGGTCAGGCTCTGCCAGTCGACTCTCCGCAGGCTCATCACCTCGGCCTGCACCGGCACACCCTGGACGTCGAACGTGAGCGTTCCGCCCACGCCGACGCCGAAGTATTTCGCCGCCTCCTCTTCCACCGACACGCGCGGCCGGGCGGACGCCTCGCTCGGGGTCCACCAGCGCCCCCGGACGATCTGGTTCGCAGAAGGTGGCTCGGGCGCCCAGGTCAGCACGTACTCGCGCGTGAAATACCAGATCTTGTCCGGAGATTCCTGCTTCCGCCGGTCGATCAGCTCGCGCGTGACGGGCGCGCCGTCGATCGCCGCGAGCCGGGCGCGCACGATCGGTGTCAGCGCGGGCGCGGCCCCACCGCTGACGGCGCCGACGAGTCGCGCGAACGCTTCACGCTGGTCCGGCTGCACGTCGATGAAGAAGAACGCCGGGGCGTCACGCTTGTGCTCGTAGGCGAGCTGACGGCCGAGGCTCGCTTCGAGCAACGCGACGGCGACGAGGAGCATGACGCCGACACCAAGCGCCACGACCACTCTGACCGTGTGGCCCCCGGGACGGTCGAGGCCGGCGAGGCCCTGGCGCCAGGCCAGCCCCGGCATGCGGGGTAGCCGTCGCGCGAGCTTCACGAGCCCGCGGGAGAGACTGAGGAGGACGGCGAGCGCGGCCAGCGCCGCACCGAGGAAGACCGCGCCGAGCCGGAGCGACCCCACCTGCCAGACGGCCAGCGCGGCCAGGCCCGCCAGGATCGGGAGCGGCGCCGCCCATGGGCGGCGCACGCGCCACTCGCTCGCCGCGACCTCGCGCCTGAAGATCAGCGATGGAGGCACCGCGCGTACGGCGAGGAGCGGCCAGAGCGCGCAGAGCAACGCCGTCAGCACCCCGAGCGCGAGTCCGCGCGCGATCGTCCCCGTGTCCCACCGGACCTCCAGCGTGAACGGGGCGAACGGAGCGAGCGCGCGCACGAGCGCCGGCTGGGTCGCGACGCCCAGGGCCGCGCCGGCGAGGCTTCCGAGAAGGCCGAGGGCCAGCGTCTGGACCAGATAGGCGACCAACAGCGTCCGCCAACTCGCGCCGAGGCACTTGAGGATCGCGATCGTCGAGAGCTGGCGCCTGAGAAAGGTCGTCACCGAGGACGCGATCCCCACGCCGCCAACCAGCAGGCTCGCGAGCCCGACGAGGCCGAGATAGGTGGCAAGCTGCGCAAAAAAGCGCCGCAGCCCCGGCTGCGCCTCGTCGAAGGCCGCGACACGGACCGCCGGATCGCCGATCGCGCGGGCGAGGTCGGCGCCGGCTGTGCGGGGCGTCGCGCCGGCGGGGAGGCGCACGAGCGTCCGGTAGCGAACGCGACTGCCGACTTGCAGGAGCCCCGTCCGCTCGAGCGCGTGACCGGCAATAAGCACCCGCGGGCCCAGCGTCACCAGACCGGTCGGGCGGTCCGGCTCTCTGACCAGCACGCCGGCAACGGTGAAACGGGCGGCGCCGACGACCAGCGGATCGCCCACCGAGAGGCCCAGACGCTCGAGGAGCCGCGCCTCGACGACAGCGCCGCCGGCGCCGCCCCGGTCCGCGAGCAACGCGTCGAGCGGCGCCGCCGGCATGGTCTGGACCCGCCCGTAGAGCGGATACTCGCGCTCGACCGCCTTCAGCTCCACCAGGAGCGTGGACCCGCGCGCCGGATCGCGCGCCATGCCAGCCACCTCGCGGACGGCGGTCGTGACGGCGCCGGCGCCCTCGAGCTCGGCGAGCGCCGAGCGTTCGGCATGATCCAGCGGTCGCGCCGAGCGGAGCTCGAGGTCACCGCCCGTGAGGGTCTTGGCCTCGCGCGCCAAGGTACGGTCGAGATTTGCCGCGAGCGTGCCGACCGAGACCAGCGCCGCGACACCGAGCGCGACACAGCCGAAGAACACGGTGAAGTGACGCCACGCGCCGCGCGTCTCGCGCCAGGCCATCCGCAGCGAAAAAGCGACGCTCACGCGGCGCCGTTCAGGATGCGGCCATCGTGCAGCTTGACGACGCGATCGGCGTGGCGCGCCAGCGCCTGGTCGTGGGTCACCAGCACCAGCGTGGACCCGCGGCGGCGCTTGAGGGCGAGCAAGAGCTCGATGATCTGGGCGCCCGTGGCGGAGTCGAGATTGCCCGTCGGCTCGTCGGCGAGGAGCAATGGGGGGTCGAGCGCGACCGCGCGGGCGAGCGCGACGCGCTGCTGCTCGCCCCCCGAGAGCTGCACCGGATAGTGGTGCGCGCGGTCGGCGAGCCCGACGTCGTCGAGCAGGTCGCGGGCCCGCCCGAGCGCGTTCGGCGCGCGGGCGATCTCGAGCGGGGCGGCCACGTTCTCCACCGCCGTCAGCGTCGGGATCAGGTGGTAGGACTGGAAGACGTAGCCGAGCGTGTCGCGACGAAACCGCGCGAGCGCGTCCTCGGCGAGCCGCGTGATCTCGACGCCGGCGACGGCGATCGAGCCCGAGCTCGGGCGGTCGAGACCCGCGACGAGTCCCAAGAGCGTCGACTTGCCGCTGCCGGAGGGTCCCGTGATCGCGCAGACCTCGCCCGCCCCGATATCGAGTGTGACCCCGTCGAGGATCGTGAGCGGCCGCCCGCCGCTCGGCAGGCGCATGACGAGGTCACGGATCCGGATCATCACGAAACTCATACTACACTGGCCGCGTGAGCGGATTTCGCGCGCGCGGGCTCGCGTTCGCGTGTGTCGCGCTCCTGAGCTTTGTCCCGGCCACGGCGCGCGGCGAAGGCGTCATCGTCGCGCTCGGCGACAGCCTGACCGCCGGGTGGGGCGTCGCGCCCGACGAGGCGTATCCCGCGCGGCTCGAGATGCGGCTCCGGCGCGAGGGCTACACCTATCGCGTGATCAACGCCGGCGTGAGCGGCGACACCACGGCCGGCGGTCTGCGCCGAGTCGACTGGGTGTTGCACGCGAGTCCCGAGATCGTCATCGTCGCGCTCGGGGCCAACGATGGCCTCCGCGGCCAGAGCCCACAAGCGATGCGCGCCAACCTCGAGGCGATCGTCCGGCGGCTCCAGGCCGCGGGCGCGCGCGTATTGCTCGCGGGCATGCGCGTGCCGCCGAACTACGGGGCGGAGTACACGACGCAGTTCCAGGCGGTGTTCCCGGCGGTCGCGTGGAGCGCCAAGGTCGCGCTCATGCCCTTTCTCCTCGACGGCGTGGCGGCCGACCCTCGCCTCAACCAGCCCGACGGTATCCACCCCACCGCCGCCGGGCACCAGGTCATCGCCGACCGCTTGTGGCCCTATCTGCGCCCCTTGCTCGGACAGGGCAAATGATGAGGGGGACCGATTCGTCTCACCGGGCCTTGCGTTAGTGGCTTCCCGCAGGGCGCGCCCCAAGATGTAGACACGCCGCTCGCCCCTCGTTATTTCTACAGGGTTCTCGCTGAACCCTCCATAGGATGGACCGGCCATGCGTCGCCCACTCGCGCTCCTCCTCCTCGTGGCCTTCACCAGCGGGTGCGCGCTCCTTCCGTCCAGGCCTCCGGACCTCGCGTACTTTCCGTCGCCCCGGAAGCCGGGGACCATCAAGATCGCCCACACCCTGTACCGCGCCGCCGAGGCCGCCGGAGACGATCCGGGCCGCTACACGTTCGCGCTCATCCAGTCCAGCGCCGTCACGGCGTTCGCGGCCGAAGACGCCACCTTCTACTTCTCCGACGGGCTGGCGCGCCAGCCCCAGCGCCACGTCGACGCGCTCGTCGCTCAGAAGGTGGCACATGAGGTCCTGGGACATGCGGGCCAGCGCCGAATCCTTTCCCTCTCGATCTCGGGGGGATTCGCGCTGCTGGGCTTCTTCTGGCATGGATTGGGTCTCGCCGATTTCGTCGTGAACCCGCTCATCGTCCGCGCCTTCTCGCGCGAGCAACAGCTGTCGGCGGACCAGAGGGCCATCGAGATCCTGAGAGACATGGGCCACGCCGCCCCGCAGCGCACGCTCGCGGAGGCCTTGCGCGCCGCGGCCGTGGTGAATCCTCCCGCCTCCCGGTTCTTCGAACAGCGTCTCCTGGCGATCGAGGCCGACCTCGACGACCGTCTCATCGCGCTCGAGCCGCTCGAGCCCACCGCCGTGATCGCCGCTCGAAAGCCCGCCGCGAAGCGGCCGTAGTCGTCGCGGACGGACCGCGATCGCGGTGTTTGTCCGCAGGGTGCCGACCGACCCGGAGCTCACGCAGCGGCTCGTGCAATGCGCGGCGGCGCGACCCAGGAGCGCCGTCGCCGGCGGCCCTCAGCGCCCGCGCCGCATTCTCTTCAGAGACGCTGGCGCTCGTGGCCGCGCGGACGAGTCAGGCGCGGCCGGGACTGCGGGGCGCCGGCGCGAGGGCCCGGACCGCGTCGAGCAGGAGCGCGCGGCGGCGCGCCGGGTCCTGCTCGAGCGTCGTTTCTGGGTCACGTGTCTCGGCGCGCGAGGGCCTCGACGCTCGGGCAGCTCCGTGCGTTCACGGACGTCGAGATCAGGGCCCGGCGTAGATCCGGCGGTACTCGTCCCAGGCGAGCACGACCCGCTTCACGTAGAGGCGCGTCTCGTCGAACGGGATCTGCTCGACGAACACTTCGATGTCGTCGCTGCGGCGCGCCGCCCACCACTGCCGGACGCGATTGGGCCCGGCGTTGTAGGCGGCCACCGCCAGGCGCGGGTCGTTGAACTCGCGCAGGAGCCCAGCGAGGAACCGGGTGCCGAGCTGGATATTGAACACGGGATCGTCGAGATCGCCGGCCGGCGCCAGCAGCCGCGCCGTCGTCGGCATGAGCTGCATGAGTCCGCGCGCGCCGGTGCGGGACACCGCGCGCGGGTAGTAGCTCGACTCCTCGCGCACGACGGCTGCGACCAGATATGGATCGAGCTTCGCATCCAGCGCGGCCGCCAGCACGTCGTCACGCCATCCCCACGGATAGAGCATTTCCCAGAATGCCCGCGGCAGCAACGGATCGCCGGTCACGGCCATGGCCTGGAAATGGCGGCGCATGATGCGAAGCGCCATGTGATACCGCTCCACCTCGACATACGCGCCCGCGAGCCCGTAAAGACGGACGGGATCCCCGGCCGCGCCCTCGACGACGTCCTCCAGCTCCTGGGCAGCGTCCTCCACGAGATTGATCCGCCTGAGCAGCGCGACCCGCGCGAACCCGGGATCGTCAGCGAGCGCTTCGCGCGGCTCGGTGGGTAGCGAGACCGACGCGGTGACGCTGCCTTCCTGCCCGCGGCCGGTGCGCGCGCCCGCCAGCAGGCCGTAGTAGCTGCGCGGCGCCTCGGTGAGGATCTGGTCGTACAGCTCCGTCCCTCCGCCGCCGGCCTGTTCGCGCGCACGCGCCGTCCAGTAGAGCGCCGGGTACCGGTAGGCGCCGGCGTTGGCGAGCTCGCCGAGGCGCGTCCAACTCCGCTGGGCGCCCTGTGCGTCGCGCTTGCCGTAGGCGAGCCAGCCCAGCCGCCAGAGCGACGCTGCGGCCGCCTCACGCGTCGGGTAGTTCGCGGCGACCAGGCGATAGACGGCGATCGCCTCCGTCTCGCGAGCCTGGTCCTCCAGGACGCGGCCCTTCAGGTACAACGCCTCCGCCTTATCGGCCTTGGAACCCGTGGCGACGACGGCGTCGAGCGTGGCGAGGGCGCGTCCTCGCTCGCCGGCCCGTACGAGGAGCCGCGCCTGCTCGAGCCGGAGCGTGGGACGCTGCTCGGCGGGCGAGCGGTCGACGAGCAGTCCGAGGGTGCGCCCCGCCAGATCGTGGCGGCCGAGCCGCCGCGCGCTGTCGGCGACGATGCGCAGCGCACGCGCCGCGATCGGGCCCTGCTTGACCTCGTCGACCAAGCGCTCGGCTTCGCTCATCGCCAGGTCGGGCACGCCCGCCCGCAGAAGCCGCTCGGCGCGGTCGGCGCGCTGCGCCGGCGTGAGGGGCAGCACGCGCACGCCCAGCGTCTGCAGCGCCACGATCCGATCCCCGGCGCCGTCGGCATAGCCGCTCGCCGGCGCCAGGATCCGGATCTCGCGGTAGGCCTGCGCCGCGGCGTCGAGCTGGCCGCGCGTCTCGGCGGACAGCCCGAGCAGATACAACGCGGCGGGTAGCTCGGCCGCGTCCGGGTAGGTGTCGACCAGTCGGGCCAGGACGGCCTCCGCCGCGGCGTCCTGGCCGGCGCGCAGGTCCAGCGTCGCGGCCTCGAGCAGGGCTCGCGGCGCCAGGCGACTCGTGGGGTACTTCTCGGCGACGCTCAGCGCGGCCGCCCGCGCCCCGGCGAGATCGTCGACCCGGGCGAGGGCGTCGGCGAGCAGGTAGCGGACGTAGTCGCCGATCGGACTCTCACGCGCCGCGTCGGTCCCGAACTCGCGAACGAGCGGCTCGACCTCTCCGTTCTGGTAGGCCTCCACCGCCGCCGCCCAGGCCTGCTCGGGATCGGACGCGGCGTCGGGCGTCTCGGACCCCGCGATGCCGACCGCGTGGGCCAGGAGCACGACGCCGCAGAGCAGCGTGCGCAGGAGCGCGGCGTCGCGCGTCGCGCGCCAGGTGAAGGCGATGCGCTGGATCGCCGTCAGGTTCGCAAGGACGGCCAGAACCCACAGCGCGGGCTCGAGCTGGTCGAGGAGAGCGCCGGCGATCAGACAGATCATGCGCTCGGGGCGTTCCATCATGCCCACGGTGCAGCGTACGCCGATCGACTCGGCGCGCGCCTTCGTGTAGCTCACCATCATCGAGCCGATCAGCCCCGCCATCGCGACGATGGCGCCGCGCGCGTGGGGCATCTGCGCGAAGAGCACGACGATGCCGAGCAGCACCACCAGATCGGAATACCGGTCGATGACCGAGTCGAGAAACGCTCCGAACGCCGACACCTGGCCCGAGGCGCGCGCCAGCGAGCCGTCGAAGAAGTCGCAGAGGCCGGCCAGGATGAGCAGGGCGCCCGCGCTCCGCGTCCGGCCGGTGCAGAACGCCGTCGCGGCCAGCAGGCTCACGCCGAGCCCGATGACGGTCAGGTGGTTCGGGCGCAGACGCAAGCGCCGATAGAGCATGAGCCCGATCGGATCGGTCCAGACGCGCACGGACTCGCGGTAGCGACCGAGCATCGTCAGATGGGTTGCACGAGCGCCTGTTCGAGCGCCTCTCGCACACGCCTCAGCGCGTCGGGCTCCTCGATCTTCCGCCCCCGGCCGTCGTGCACGTAGAACGTGTCGACCGCCTGGTCGATCTCGGTCGCGATCCGCGCCGTCGCGATGTCCAGGCCGCTGGCCGCGAGCGTGCGCGTGACCAGATAGAGCAGGCCCAAGCGGTCCGGGCACTTCACCTCGAGCACGGTGTAGTCGTTCGAGAGCTGGTTGTCGAGCGTGATCTTCGCCGGGCCCCCGGGGCGGATCGTGGCGCGACCGGCGGCCCGCCGCTTCTCGAGCAGCGTCGCGACCTGCGCGTCGCCCGTGAGGACGGCCCGGAGCGCGTCGAGCGTCCGCGCCCAGGTCCCCGGCGACGTGACCGCCTCGCCGGTCGGCTCGTTGACCTGAAAGGTGTCAATGGCCATCCCGTCGGCGCGCGTGTGGATCTGGGCCGAGATGATGTTCACCCCCTGGGAGGCGAGCGTGCCGGCGATCAGGGAAAAGAGTCCCGGGAGATCGCGGGTGACGACGACGAGGTCCGACGAGCCCAGGTCGGGATGGTGAAACAGCTCGGTCACGACCGACGCGTTGCTCAGCTGGTGCAGCATCCGGAGGTGCTCGGCCATGCGCTGCACCCCGGTCGTCGCGACGTAGCGGTCCGACATCATCGCGAGGTGTGCCTTGACCGCCTGGGTCGGTTGCTCGTTCCCGGCCGCCACGCGGAGCCGCTCGACGAGCTGCGGCCGGTTGGGGCGCTCGACGCGGCCGCCGGTGAGGCGGACGAGGGCGCGCCGGTACAGCTCGTGCAGGATCGCCGCCTGCCACGGCGTGAGCACCCCGGGCCCCGGTCGCCGCGAGGTCCGCGACGGTCTTGGGGTCGTCGATGTCTCGCCGCTGCGCGATGTGCGACAACGTGAGGTGGTGCGCGACGAGGAACTCGACCACCGCGCCGTCGTCGGGCGCGAGTCCGATGCGCGCCACGAGCTCGCGGATCAGCGGGATGCCCTTCGCCACGTGGCCGTGCCCCTTCGCCTTGCCGACGTCGTGGAGCAGCATGCCGAGCATGAGGAGCTCGGGCTTTTCGACCTCGTTCAGCACCTGCGCGGCGCCCTCCGACTCCGCGGACTGGCCGGGCGCCAGCGCCTCGAGATTCTCGACGGCGAGCAGCGAGTGCTGGTCGGCCGAGAACTTGTGGTAGACGTCGTACTGAACCAGGCACGTCAGCGCGCCGAACTCGGGCAGGTACCGCCCCAGCAGGCCGAGCTCGTGCATCTCCGAGAACGTCTGCGCCGCCCGCCCCCAGGTGCGGCACACGTCGAGGAAGAGGTCGCGCACGGCCGGCGACCGCTGGAATCCGCCGTCCACGAGGTAGAGCGAGTCTTCGAGCGCGCGCTCGAGGTCGAGCGACAGCTCACAGCCCAGGCGATGCAGGTGCCAGAACACCTTCATCAGGCGCGACGGCTCGGCGCGCAGCGGACCGGGGTCGCGGTCGGCGAGATGCAGCTGGCCGTCGAAGAAGACGAGCCCGTCGGCCAGCGCCTGCTGGCGCTGGCGCCGCTCGGCCGAGCCCCGGCGCGACAGCGTCTCCTGGCAGCGCGCGATCAGGCGGCGCGACACGCGATGGATCACCCGCGCGTGCAGGTAGTAATCGCGCATGAACCGTTCGACGCCGAGCGAGGCGTCGTCGTTCTCGTAGCCCAGGTTCTTGGCGATCCGCGGCTGGAGGTCGCGCCCGAGCACGTCGTTCTTGTGTCCCGAGAAGAAATGCAGCTCGTTCCGCACGCGCCAGAGGAAGGTCAGGGCCGCGTCGGTCGCCGCCTGCTCGCGTGGCGTGATCAGCCCCTTGTCGGCCAGCTCGCGCAGCGTGCGCGCCCCGAACTTCGCGGCGCCCAGCCACATCGCGGTGTGGACGTCCCGCAGCCCGCCCGCCGACTCCTTGACGTTCGGCTCGCCGATGTACGGCGAGGCGCCGTAGCGTCGATACCGCTGGTCGCGCTCGCCCAGCGTCGTCTCGAGGAACTGGGCGAAGTCGCGCCGGTAGACGTTCTCGCGCAGCACGCGGCGGAAGCGGGCGAAGAGCCGCCGGTCCCCGGCGAGGAATCGCGCCTCCTGCATGGAGGTGCGGCTCGGAAAGTCCGTGCGCGCCATCGCCACGCAGTCGTCGAGCGAGCGCAGGCTGTGCCCGACGTGTAACCCGAGATCCCAGAGCGAGTAGAGCAGCTCCTGCATCATCCGCTGGACGTACGGCGACAGCTCGCCGTGGTAGACCACCATGAGATCGATGTCGGAAAGCGGGTGGAGCTCGCTCCGTCCGTAGCCGCCGAGAGCCACCACCACCAGCAGGGTCGCGTCGAGCCGGGCGCGGGCCGCGTCGACGGCGATGAGCCGGGTGAGCGAGAAGATGACGTCGTCCATCAGGCGCGCGTGGGCGCGGACGGACTCCTGGCCCGACGCACCCTCGGCGTGTCTCACCCTGAGGGAGTCGAATCCCTGCGTGAGGGCCTGACGGAAGAATTCGAGCCGAAGGCGACGCCGGTCTTCCGCGCCCTCGGCTCGTGCCTCGGCGCGCCGGGCCCGGCGAAACAGCTCGACGGACATGACAAGTGAGCCTAGCAATGCGGCACGAAGACTGTCAAATACGCCGCAGACTTACTAGAATGACCGGGTGAGACGACTCTGGCGCTCCGTCCTCGACGCGCTCATCCCCTACGACGCGGGGCCGCCGCTCGAGAGCCTGGCCGACGAGCTCGGTCGGCCCGATCTCGTCCGGCTCTCGGCCAACGAGAATCCCCTCGGCCCCTCGCCTCGGGCCGTGGCCGCCGTCGTGCGCGAGGCGGCGCGCATCCACCTCTACCCCGACGGCGGCTCCACCGCCCTGCGCGACGCCCTGGCGCGGCGTCTCGGCGTCCGGGCCGATCAGTTCGTCCTCGGTAACGGCGCGGACGAGTTGATCGCGCTGGTCGCGGCGGCGGCATTCGAGCCGGGTGACGAGGTGATCGTGCCGGAGCCCTCGTTCGAGCCGTACACGATTGGGGCGACGCTCGCCGGCGCCCGCGTCGTGCCCAGCCCGCTCGCCGGGTACGACACCGACCTGGACGACGTGCGCCGCAAGGTGACCGACCGGACGAAGGCGGTGATGCTGTGCTCGCCGCATAACCCCGCCACGACGATCATCCCGGGCCCTGCGTTGCTCGCGTTCCTCGAGGCGCTCGGGGCGGACTCGCCGCTGGTCGTCCTGGACGAGGCGTACTGCGACTTTTGCGACGATCCCGACTACCCCGACGGCGTCGGGCTGCTCGCGCGCCACCCGCGCCTCATCGTGCTCCGCACCTTCTCGAAGATCGCCGGGCTCGCCGGACTGCGCGTGGGATACGCCGTGGCGAGCGCCGAGACGATC
>QHSR01000206.1 GCA_003221635.1 Candidatus Rokuibacteriota bacterium
GAGGGTATAGCGGATACAGAGCGTGATCATGGCGCTCCCTCCTGGTAGCGGACGTTGAAGATGCGCTGGAGCTGCGTTCGTCCCGACGGCGTCACGAGCACGGCGCGCGTGCCGCGCAGCCGCCGCACCCAGCCGCGGCGCAGCGCGAGCTCCGCCAGCGCGGTGCCCACCGGGCCGGCCACGTGGGGCCGGCGCTCGGTCCAGTCGAGACACCGCCGCGCCGGCACCGGCGCGCGCCGGCCGTTCGCCTCGATGCCCAGCGCGCGCAGCGAGCGCTTGCCCTTCGTCGTGACGCGATAGCCGCGGCCGTCGTCCTCGAGCCAGCGCTCGGCGACGAGCGCATCGGCGAGCGCCACGCCCAGGCGCCCGGCGAGGTGGCTGTAGCACGTGCGCGCCTCTTTCAGGCGCTTGGCGGCGCCGTCGATCCCGTCGGTCTCGAGGGGGCGCGGCAGCGGCGGCGCCACCACGGCGAGCGCCTCCACTGCGTGCCCCACCTCGGCGTCCGCGAGGCGGTAGTAGCGCCAGCGCCCCTGCTGCTCGACGCGCAGGATGCGGCCGGCGATGAGCTTGGCGAGGTGGTTGCTGGCCGTCTGGGCCGAGACGCCGGCGCGCGCAGCGAGCTCGCCGGCCGGCCGTGCCTCGCCGCCCGCCAGCGCGAGGCACATGGCGGCGCGCGAGGGGTCAGCCATGAGATTCGCCACGAATGCGATGTTCGGTTCCGTCATCGTCGCTCCCTCCGATTCGACCCCCACAGCTTAGCGCCGCGGGGGCCCGGATGTTTCACGCCACACCGAACCCAAAATGCGCACCCGTCGCCAAATGTGGCGAAGGGAAAACTGGAGTCCCGGCACCGGAGTCATGCTTGTATGAGAGGTATATGAGCAATCGCCGAGGAAGCTCTTGACAGCGCGCGGCCCGAAGCTGACCCCGTCGAAGACCGGCCCCGTCGCCCCGCCGCCGAAACCAGCGGTATCCGCCGTCGAGATGGGGGCTCGCCAGCGGGAGATCTCCGTTTCCGAGTTCTTCACCAAGAACCGCCATCTCCTGGGGTTCGACAATCCGCGCAAGGCGCTGCTCACGTGCGTCAAGGAGGCCGTCGACAACGCGCTCGACGCCTGCGAGGAAGCCGGGATCCTCCCGGACGTGGTCGTCAAGGTGGACGTCGTCGCCAACGGAGAAGCCCCGACTCCTGCGAGCCAGGCCAGCCGGTTCCGGATCACGGTCACCGACAACGGACCCGGCATCATTCGCCAGCAGATTCCTCGGATCTTCGCGAAGCCCGGCATGTATGGGCAGCTCACGACCGGCAAGCCCGTGCAGATCATCTCCCGCACGAGCGCGCGGGCGCCCGCGCATTTCTTCGAGGTCCAGATCGACACCAAGAAGAACGAGCCGCAGATTCTGGAGAAGAAGCAGATCGCCTGGGAGCTCCCGCGCGGGACGCAGGTGACCATGGAAGTCGAGGGCCGTTACCAGAAGGGGCGGGCCTCGGTGGACGAGTACATCGAGCAGACCATCATTGCCAATCCGCACGTCAAGCTGACGTACCTCACCCCCGAGGGAGAAACGAAAGAACATCCCAGGACGTACCACGAGCTCCCGCCATCGCCGCGCGAGATCAAGCCGCACCCTTACGGCATCGAGCTCGGGATGCTGCTCAAGATGCTCCAGGACACCAAGAGCCATTCACTCTCGGGGTTCCTGGCCAGTGATTTCAGCCGGGTGTCGTCTCACCTTGCCGAGGACATCTGCAAGGCCGCGCGCCTCTCGCCCCGCGCTCGCCCGCGAGACGTCCACGGGCAGGCGGCCGAGACCTTCTACAAGGCCATCCAGTCGACCAAGATCATGGCGCCACCGACCAACTGCCTCTCCCCGATCGGGGAGAAGGCGATCCTCTCCGGCCTGTATCAGCAAATCAAAGGGGAGTTCTACACGGCGGTGAGCCGGCCGCCGGCCGTGTATCGCGGCAACCCGTTCGTGATCGAGACGGGACTGGCCTACGGGCGGGGGCCGGCGCAGGGCGTGGAGAGCCAGGAGCCGATCCCCCTCGCGGAAGGGGAGACGCAGGAGAACGACCACGAGCTCGCCCGCCTGATCCGCTACGCGAACCGCGTGCCGCTCCTCTATCAGCAGTCCGCGTGCGCGATCTACAAGGCGGTGCTCGACACCACCTGGCGCAACTACGGAGTGTCCCAGTCCAGAGGCGCGCTCCCGGCCGGCCCGATGGTGATCTTCGTCCACATGGCCTCGGTCTGGGTTCCGTTCACCAGCGAATCCAAGGAAGCGATCGCCGAGTACGACGAGATCCGCAAGGAGATCACCCTGGCGCTGCGCGAATGCGGCCGGCGGCTGGGGGCTTTTCTCCGGCGCCGCGAACGGGCCGACAGCGAGTTCCGTCGGCGCAATATCTTCGAGCTCTACATCGAGGAGGTCGTCGAGTCGTGTAACCGCCTCAAGGGAGGCCGATTGTCCACCGCGAAGCTGAAGGAGCAGCTCCAGAAGATGGCCATGAAGCGGACCGGAGGCGAAAAGACCGACGAGCTCCTGGGGAAGAACGGAAGCGGCCCGGAAGGTCTCCCGCACTCGATCATCGTCACGCCGGAGGGCATCGAGGGCGAGGTGCCGGTGGGCGGGAAGGCCTAGCAGCCCGTGGTGGAAGTCATTGCGGCCGGCCGGTGGCGGCGAGTGCGAACCGCGGGAATCCGACGCGACCCAGAGAGCGCGAGCTGCCGAAGCATGTCGCGAGAGTGGTTCGAAGGGTGGCGACCAGCCAGCACACGACCAGCGAGAGCGCGAAACACCCCCGCCGGCGGCCCTGAAGACCACGGGGGGTCCCCCGGCCGATCGCGTGGCGCATCAGGAGCCCGAGATTGAAGGCGCCGGCGTGCACGATCAAGCGCTTGAGGATGTTCGGATGGCCGCGCAGGTGAACCCGCCGCAGCCCGCCGGTGTCATAGACATGGGCAAACGTGCGCTCGACGTATTCCCCTCGGCGCCGCATCAGGCGCCGGCCCCGCGCGCCGCCGACTCGCCGACGATTGCCGTACACGGGGCCCTGAGCCTCGGGCGCCTCGCGCCAACACCGTCGCCCGCGATCGGGCTCGACGAGGTAGGCGCGGAGGCCGAGGGTCCGCAGCGTCAGCAGCGTGTCGTTGCTGTGATACCCGCGGTCGCCGACGAGGGCCGTCGGCGCACTGGCCTGCACGGCCGCCAGCTGCTCGGCCGCCGTCAGCGTCGTCGCGAGCACACTCGTCGTGTCGCCGACGTCAGCCCCGTGCAGGGTCACGGCCACCAGCGCGCCGGTCTCGAGATCGACGGCGTGCTCGACTTTGTGGGCCAGGTGGGTGCGCCCATCCTTCAGCTGCGTGACTTTGGCATCGGGGTCCGATGGATTCACCCACTCCGCATTGGACGTTCGCTTCTTGCGCCGACGGTCGAGCCGGGCCAGCGCCGCGCGGCTCGGCGTCTTGAGGCCGGAGGCCTTGGCGAGCCGCGTGAGGAACTGCTGATAGCTCTCCCCGGTGTCCCGCCGCACGATGCTCCGCATCGCCGCGTTCGCCTCCAAAGTGGTCGCATCCACGGCGAGCGTCTTGCCCCGGAGCAAGTGCGCCTCCACCAGACGCTCCTGCACCCACGTGAACACCGCCTGATGCGCTTCCACGTCGATCAAGCGGCGCGTGCGCGAGATCGTCGAATGATCCGGGGCCGCTTCGTCCAGTCCCAAGCCCAGGAAGTGACGCACGGCCAGCGAGTCGGATGCCCGCCAGGCGATGCCGCGCTCCGAGTCGAGGCCTTCGAAGTAGCCGACCAGCAACAGGCGGAAGTACCGACCTGGGGCCAGGCTGGGCCGGCCCATCACCGGCGCGTAGAACGAGCGGCACTGCTCCTCGACAAACCGATCAAACCCGGCCGCATCGAGGATCGCGTTCAGCCGCACGTAGAACGGGTGGCCCGGGGATACCGGCAGCTCCGTCGCGGCAACCCACATTGGTGCCTGCTCGCTCTTGCGTTTGCCCATCGCCATGGCCCGCAGTGTACGATCCTGCGCGCCAGTGGCGACAGCATTTCACTGACTTTCACCACGGGCTGCTAGGGCGAGATGGCTCACAAAAAGGGCGTCGGCAGCTCGAGGAACGGACGGGACTCCAACCCACAAATGCTCGGTGTGAAGCGCTTCGCCGGCCAGTTCGTGACGGGCGGCTCCATCCTCGTCCGTCAGCGCGGCACGCGGTTCAAGCCCGGGTCGAACGTCGGGCTCGGCTCCGACGACACGCTCTTCGCGAAGGTAGACGGCTACGTGCGGTTCGAGCGGCGCGGGGATTCGCGCTTCGTGAGCGTCGCCTCCGACCCGATGTGATGTGATGTCCGGCGGGCTCCCCGGCCCGCGGTGCCTGGCATGTTCGTCGACGAGATCGATGTCTTCGTCAAGGGCGGCGACGGGGGCGCCGGCTGTGTCAGCTTCCGGCGCGAGAAGTATGTCCCCTACGGGGGTCCCGACGGCGGCGACGGCGGTAATGGCGGGAGCATCTGGCTCGAGGCCGATCCCGCGCTGACGACGCTCCTCGACTACCACTACCGA